>JAYZHU010000057.1:0-20722 GCA_036166175.1 Verrucomicrobiota bacterium
TCGATTGGGGTGGCGACCTGTGATCACGCTGCCTCTTGTCGGGGAGCAAACCGGCGACGCCGTGTAGAACTTATCAAGTCGCAATCCCGACGACGCCATCTCATCCAATATCGGCGTCTTCAAATATGGATGCCCATTGTAAGCCACCTCGTCCCAACCATGGTCATCTCCCATCAAAAGAACTACGTTCGGCGGCGTTTCGGCGAGAAGCCCTGGGAGCGTAAACAAGGCCAACAAGAGAGCCATGGGGCGAGGCATTACGAATTTCATGGGAAACAGCCTGCTGTTCGGCGCTACGAAATCAATCCACAAACGACGAGATTTATGCGTCTGCCATTTAGGTACTCCTGTGCCATTGTGGCAACACTCATCCTCGCTCGCGTAGAAACTGAAATCGGTATTGGCGATCATGAACATAAACATCTGCGCGATACTCAAGTCTCGATGATCGTAGCGGGATGGCAGAATATTTTTGTCCTTAACCTGCTTGAGCGACAGGCGATCCTCAATAGTATCCACGTCCTCGATAAAAAACGCTCCAAACTGACCCTCCTCTTTCGACAATTCGAAAGGTTAATCGAATCTCCATCGCTTGGAAAGGGAATTATCCAGCAATCTAGCGACTTGCAGGGCGGCGAATTGAAATCCGAAAACTTATGACTTGTCCATCTTTACCTTTTAGGCCGTATACTCTCCAAGGTCATATATGAAAAGCAAACCTCGTCTCAACACTGCGACCGTCGCTATTCTAGCCGCCGCATTTCTTTCGACTCTACCTCTCCAAGCTCAGAATGACGTTAAGCCGATTCGCGCTCTCCTGATCACAGGAGGTTGCTGCCATTCCTACGCCACACAGAAAAACATTCTCAAGAAAGGCATCGAGGCTAGAGCTAACATTATCGTCGATCAGATTCACTCCGACGACACTTCCACTAACCCTCCTTTCGCCTTTTACCGGAATCCAAATTACGCCCGTGGCTACGACGTCGTTATACACGATGAATGCGCAGCTAAGATGGACGACGTTTCGGTCTTGAAGGATATTCTCGCCCCCCACCGCAACGGCATCCCAGGAGTTAACTTGCACTGCGCCATGCACAGTTTCCGGATTGGGGATCATCGCAATCCGACCAAGGCGGGCACCGATGCCAGCCTCTGGTTCGATTATCTCGGCATTCAATCTAGCGGACACGGACCCAAGGAGCCTATCGCTATCAGTTTTACCAATACAAAACACCCAGTAACGAAAGGTCTCAAAGACTGGGCGACCGGAAACGAAGAACTTTATAACAATGTACAGATCCTTCCTGGGACGAAGGCTTTGGCAACTGGTTTTCAACACCAGAAGGAACGCAAGCGCCAAGGGAAACTCATTCCTGCGCAGGATGCTGAAGCCGTTGTCGTTTGGACCAACGATTACTACGATAGCCGCGTATTCAGCACCACGATTGGACATTATGACGAAACCGTCGCCGATGATCGCTATCTCGATCTCGTCGCCCGCGGCCTTCTCTGGTCCGTTAAGAAACTTAACGACAAGTACTTGAAGTAGAGCGCCTCACGCGGCTAACCACGAGCTCTCGCAAAGACAGGGAGGATCGCGGGCCGGGCGACGACTGGGCTTGATCCTCCGAAACTCTCAATCTGGTAGCGGTCGATCTCCTAACGGCCACCCAACGCAGGATAGGCTTCTAGCGTATTGTTCTAAGAATTGAAACAGCCAGGACGCCCATCCTACGTTCATTTGGCCTATCCGCTAGTGCTGCCGAAACGATGCGGAGGAGCGGGTTGCTCACGCGATTCCCAACCCGAGTTCTAGCCTTTGTCATCCTCCGCCGAATACCACTCGATCTGGGGCATATTACTGGCTGGCGGTGGCGGCCAATGGGCTCCTCGCTGGCTTGTCAGGGACCGATTCGGCCCAGGCTTGAAAGGCTTGTCTGGCTCTCCCACCAGTTTTCCATCTTTCACCCACTTTTCATCGCCCCCGTAAAGCTCGCCGATTAGCGCCGTTTCCAATCGCGCCAGAGCTTCCGCATGTTCAGACGAGGCGGAAAGATCTTCAAGTTCATTTGGATCGTTTTCCAGATCAAAAAGGAACTTCCAGTTTCCTGTACCGTAGTAGATCAGCTTGAACCGGCCATCGTGAATCATACGGGTCGCTCGCGGGCCTTCATCGATTTCGCCGTAGAAAAACTCCCGCTTATTTTCCCCTACCATGGAAATCCCTTCAACCGTATCGGGTATATCGATACCAGCCAGATCCAACAACGTCGGCATTACATCCTGCCAGCCGACGAGACGATCGTCGATCCGATGATGACCCACGCGCTCATCCCCTTTTACCCCCATGAGAAGCATGGGGATGTGGGCCGAGTTTTCGAAGAACAGCCGTTTGGCCCACATGCCATGATTTCCCAGCATGTCGCCATGGTCCGAGGAAAAACAGATGATCGTATTATCCAGCAAACCCTCCTCTCGGAGCGTACCGATAATCAGCCTAAGCTGATTATCAATCTGTGTGCATAGGGCGTAGAAGGCCAGTCGAGCTCCGCGAATTTGCTCGGGGGTCATTTTGCTGCCCCTATCAAAATCGACTTGAAGGCTAAAACAGGGATCCTCGGCATCCGTCCAGCTGCCCTTGAAGGGCATATCTATCTCCACGCCCATATCACGGTACATATCGATATAGTCTTGAACGGGCAACAAGGGCGGATGGGGGTGGCGGAAAGAGAGGTACCAGAAGGAGGGGCGATTTGGATCGCGACGCTTGATCACCCGGCACATTTGATTGGCGGCCCAATTCGTGGCGTGCAGTTCTTCCGGAAAAAACCAAGGGCGATAGCTATATTCGTTATTGCTCATCGAGTGTTCGAAAAAACGCCCCGCATAGCCTTTGTCGCCTAAAAACAGCTCGTAGTCGTCTACTACACCATAGATCTGTCGACCCTCTTCATCCAGTATGACATCATCGAAACCAATCCGATCTCGCTGCGGATACACATGCAACTTTCCCACCGCATAAGCCTGGTATCCAGCATTCCGAAAGGTGTCCGCCATGGTTGGCAGATCCGGCATGGGCAAGGTCTCTTGGAAAACCCGGTCGCCATGGGTACGAGGCGTCGTCCCCGTCATTAATGTCCGTCTAGCGGGAATGCAAACCGGGCACTCCGCATATGTATTGGTAAATCGCGTACCATTGGCTGCCAATTGGTCCAAAGTCGGCGTTTGAACAGCAGGATGGCCTGCGCACCCAAACAGGGAAGCGGGCCAATGATCCGTAGAGATAAGGAGAACGTTGGGCTTTTCAGACATAACAAAGTGCAAGTATCACTAGCCTTGGCCCTGGGGCTGTCAAACCACAGATTGAAACCACCCTGCGATCCGTATAAATACTAGGAGCTCATAGCCGGGAAAATGGGGGAATTCCTAAATTCAGGCTCTCCTAGAACTTCCAAAACACGTTCAGATTGACAAATTTCGCTTGCCAAACCGATTTGACAAGATTCTCACCTAGCCTCATATTACGAAAGTGCTTATGATCAGCCAGTACGGACGCAGAGCGATTAATTCCTCCGCTTCCGCCAGCTAAGACAATCACCGGTTTATCCGTATTTTAGATACGGATATTCTCGCCTGGGAAACCCGGAGTCTACTCGACGATCATCACGCCACGCATGATGACCCAGTGTCCTGGGAATGTGCATACATAGGTGTATTCGCCTGGCTCTTTCGGAGCGATGAAACGAAGAGTTTCGCTTGTATCGGGCTGCAAAAGCTTAGTGGCAAACAGAACTTTGTCTGAATCCGGAACGAAGTGCTTCGACGCGCCCTGAGGATCAGCCGCCATGGCATTTCCCGCCATTCCGATTTCCTCGTCCGCACCAGGCTTCACGATAACTAGATTGTGCGGCGTTGCCGTAGGGTTTTCTAAAGTTAGCCTAACCGGAGCCCCAGCCTTCACTTTGAATTCCGTTACCGTGTACATCATCCGATCCGGGACACAGGAAATGTCAACCTTGACGAGCCCTTGCTGAGAATCGAACGAGGCCTCCGTAGCTCCCCGTTTTGACTTTCCTTCATTGATCTTGGATTTCAGATCGAATTCATTGAGGAACGCTTCGATATCCGGGTAGCGCTCCTCCTCGCCTTTCCAATGCCGTGTCAGGTTTTCCGATCCTAACGAAGTCGCAATCGCATAATCTAGATGAGTTCCAGAGGGCCTTTCGACGACCTTTCGAGCCGCTTCCAAGGCTCCAGGCGTGCCTACATAACTTGCGGCGATCACTGCTTCCATTCGAACCAAAGCGCTACTGTCCGAAGCGCTCGTTTTGAGGGCATTTTCGCTGTTGGGTAGTTC
This sequence comes from Verrucomicrobiota bacterium, assembly GCA_036166175.1. Taxonomy (GTDB): domain Bacteria; phylum Verrucomicrobiota; class Verrucomicrobiia; order Opitutales; family Opitutaceae; genus Pelagisphaera. The sequence continues at coordinate 4,361 of JAYZHU010000057.1, forward strand.
CTCTGACCAATACCTTAGCTGGCGAGTCGCCGCTGCTCGAGCCAAGTGATTGTCGCAAGAAAGCAGTTCCGCCAGCAAATCCGTATTCACGGCATCGATTCCTCGATATAGCCAAATCGCTTCCAATTGCTGGTGCCGAAATCGATCGTCATCGCGATCCAGTCCATCGACCCAGCTATCTAGAGCACGCTTAACTTGAACCCGATCGCGATCTCTCAATTCCCGTTTGGCCCAATAGCGATAACGGTATTCGGGTCGCTTCAGCAGATCCAGCAACTCGACTATCGACGCTCCATGAATTTTCGGCGGATCTTGAAGCGTCGCTCCTTTGGGGACGATCCGCCAGACGCGACCCGATTTGCGATCCCGGCGTTTATCTCGCAGAGAATATTGAGCATGCCCCTTGATTGGGTTGTACCAATCGCAAACATACAACGCTCCTCTTGGACCAAATCGAATATCGACAGGTATGAAACTCAGGTTTCGGGAGAAAATGAGATCGCTCTGATACTCCTCCACAAAGCTGTCCTCCTCCTCGATCCATTTATGGATCTCAACTCGATTGTTCGGCTTGTAGCGCACTTTGATGAAACCGCCCTTGAGTTCCTCAGGCCAAAATTCGAAGTCGACGAATTCTTGCCCACACGTCCCTGAATATGCGGGTATCCCCGACGCTTTCGGGTGTTGCTCTGGATAGGGGGGATTCGTGGCGTGAAACGCAGTCGCGAAAATGGGGTGGCTAGCCACATGGTTGCCATAATCATCGAAAGTCACTCCCCAAGGATTCGTGTTTGGATAGGCGCCAAATGCCGTTAGTCGATGCGTGGACGGACTGTAGCTAAACCAAGAACTATTCTTTGCCCGAATCGGTCCGTAGACGGTCTCCACCTGGGAGTTGTGGAAAATCGATTCCCTGAAAAGCAGATCTCCATCCGGCGTCCAAACGAAATCGTGCAAGGCGTGATGGGAATCCTCCGTGCCAAAGCCGGTAAATATACGACGCCGAATGTCCGCTTTCCCATCTCCATCGGTATCTTTGAGGAAGCTCAGATCAGGCTCTTCCGAAACATATACACCCCCGTTGCCAAGAACGAAGCTCAAGGGTATATGCAGATCATCAGCGAATACCGTGCTTTTGTCGGCTTTCCCGTCCCCGTCTGTATCTTCTAGAATCACCAGCTTGTCGGCCGGCACCTGCCCCGGATACACATGCGGATAGGTCGTCGAACAGCTCACCCACAAGCGCCCTTTAGAATCCCAACGCATTTGAATCGGACAAGCGATATCAGGAAACTCCTCTTCCGAGGCGAACAGGTTAACTTCGAATCTCGGATCCACATCGAAGGCCGCCAGCTCGTCTTTCGGGCTTAAATACTCATTGGCCCCGCGCGACTGATGGGTGACCGGCATCTCGGGAACATTGGAGTCATCGATTTCCTCCGTGACGCGCTTGCCCTGAGCCAGATCCCAAATACGGCGGTCTCGATTGGAAACCAAAATTTCGAAATTGCGCATGGCTGGCAGGAAATCGAGATAACCATAGGACTTGTTCCGTCCCCCGGTATAGTAGAAGGTGTTCAAAGGCCGGTAGCGAGAAAAGAAGTGTTCATTCTTATCTATAACCACTTCCCGTATCCGCTCGTTTACTTCCGGCGCCAACTCTTCCCCAAAGGTCTTTTCGTAAGCCGCTTTGGCAAAAACGCGATAGCCTTCCTCTAGCATGTGAGCTCCGTTGAATGTCAGATCCGTGGATGGATCATCCATCGCATAACGAGTCGCGGAAAAGACGTCGATAAACCCTACTTTTTCTTCGCGGGCTACTTCTTCCATCGCTCGCGTGTAAGCAGCCAAACGCCCGTTATTGAGGTCCGCAGCGGCGACGCCTTCCACGTTTTCGTTGGCTACGGGAGAGACCAGAACCAATTGAGGCCCGGTCGAGCCATTGAAGGCCCGGGACACGGTGCGCTTGATAAAGCCCCGTAGTCGTTTCTTGAATTCATGTATGGCTTCGATTCCCGAAAAGGACTCGTTAAATCCGAATGCGGCAAAAATGACGTCCGCTTTGACAGCCGTCAGATGCTGATCGAGATCTCCGAAATTGTCTGGCCGAGGTTGCAAGTCCACTTCATCCGCCGACCAAGCCAAATTGCGCACGGGCAGTTCCAAATCCGCGTTATTCTGATGGATCAGCGTTTCGAAATGCCCAAAAAGTCGATCGCGATCAAAGAGCGTATTTCCCACGAAGGCGATCCGATCACCGCGACTGATTTTAAGCGGCATCGAAGTCGTTCGTGGCGTAGTCGACTCAGCTCGAGGAGACGTATCTTCGGTTATCGCATATTCGGCGAATGAAGGATCCTTCACGGGCTCTTTCTTTCCCGTGGAAACATGTTTGGCATCTTGGAACTTCCGAGTCTCGGCATTCGAGGATGCCTGGGCTACGATAACCTCTTGTACTCCTGTAGAAGGAACTGGGTTAGCATTTGCCAATTTGGGGAACAGGAAGATGAATGCGGCCAACGGTACCAGTGGAATCGAGCGGGCACTTGCCTGGGAAGACGGCAAATTATCCTTTGTAGGAGCGGGTTTATCCAGCGATTTAGCGGATCGGCAGAAAAGCAGCTGAAAAAATCGCGGGATAAACCCGCTCCTACCTCTTGAAAGGCCAGTAAGGCGCGATTCATTTGAAGTAGGCAGTTTATACACTGAACTTTGGTAGGGAGGACCGGCTCCGGCCTCCGAAATTACGTGTGAAGGAGGACCGAACCAGTCCTCCCGACCTTTAAAATTCTTCCATAGCATGATACTGGCTTTAGACATGAGCGAGTTAGGGAACGTGGTATCCCTTTCGATTCTCGTATTTCATCAACTAATTCGCTTCGCTGGCCCAACTCCCGATATGCGATTCCTTCTCGGCATCGAATAGGAGCCCAATATGACTCTTGCCGCGTCCATTCGAACCGACCACAGCGATTCTCAGACGGTCGTTAGCTCCGATAACTTTTCCGGAGGCTTGAGTACCAGCTAGGACCATAGATGCACTGGCCGGGGTTGCGCTTTGTACAAATCGGCGGCGGGATAGTTGGGTCATAATGATAATAGGCTTGCTCCTCAGTGGTCCAATGGCGACATTAGCCCACCTTAAATCTCGGTCAATAATTCAAAATGACAGTTAGGTGAAAAAATATTGGAATTGCCTCTCCTCAAACCCCATTAAAATCCGTGGTTTCTCGAACCTCAGTACCATCCCAGATTTTTGTTCCGCTGATTTCGCTGTTTATCTTATTTTTACCGACTAGCGAAATGCTGGCGGGAACTTTAATATCCATTAAGGAAACCGAAGACGCAATCACTATTCTCCAGGACAGCAAACCGATCCTACAGTACAACAAAGCGGTCCAGATTGCCCCAAATGGAATAGACCAGATTCACAACCGCAGTGGCTATATTCATCCTGTATTCACCCCTTCGGGACAAGTTGCTTCAGGGGATTTCTCCGAAGACCACGCTCATCAACGAGGCGTCTTCATGGCCGGCACCAACACAAAGTTTCGAGGTAAAAAAGTGGATTTCTGGAACCTCCACAATAAACTCGGGCGAACCGAGCACGGCAAGACTCTTTCCACAGGCTCGTCCAGCGATTCAGCCTCGTTCACGGTTCAGATCAATCATGTCGCCACTGACAAAGGTATCGATACCGTCGTTCTCCATGAATACTGGACGGTCACCGGTCGACAAGGTAGCGCAAAGCACTTCGTTTTCGATATCGAGAGCAAGCAAACACCAGCGACCGATTCGCCTTTGCTCTTCAACAAATCTTTTTACGGAGGCATGGCACTTCGCGGCAGCAATCTTTGGACACCCCTCGAATCAAACCCAGATGGCACCTGTGAATTCCTCACGAGCAATGGCCACGAACGGATCGAAGGTAACCACACTCGCGTACGTTGGGTATCCATGAGAGGGGTCGTAGGCGGAAAGCCGGCATCCATAACCGTCCTTTGTCACCCCTTGAATTTTAGATTTCCCCAATCCGTCCGTCTGCATCCAAGAATGCCCTACTTCACTTATGCTCCCATGTTCGATGGAGAATTCACCATCGAACCAGGCGATTCTTATCAGTCCCGATACCGCTATTTGGTCACCTCTTCGAAACCCGATGCTGGCTGGATCGAAAAGCAGTGGGGAGCCTACGCTAAATAGGCGCCTAGCCACCACCGCAGCCCATCGCGATGGCTGAAATCCAATCCAGCATCTATTCGCATATTCCCCATGGAATCACCATTGTTCGGTTGATCTTGGCCATCGTCTTTCCTTTCTTGCCCGAGGGCTGGCATCTGACAGTGATAGCCATCGCTTTGGCTAGCGAGTTCCTTGACGGATTTATCGCCCGCCTCTTCGGCTGGACCAGCTATCTGGGCCAGATTATCGATCCAGTCGCCGACAAATTCTTCTTTTTCTCCGTCGCGATACCCTGGGTTTGGATGGGCAAGCTTACACTCATCCAATGGATCCTTCTTGGATCCCGAGATCTTGGCATGCTGTTCATTACGATGGGCGTCGCCCTTGTGGGCAGAATCCGAAAAGTGAAATCGATCAAGGCCCAATTCCTGAGCAAGCTGACAATCGTACTTCAACACGCCGGCTTGCTCGCAGTAATGTTCGCCATTACCGAACCCCTTTGGGGCCTTTGCATCGCCACCGCAATCACCGGTACCCTAGCTGTCATCCAATATGGCTTTATCCTCCGCAAGCGATTATCACAGACAGAGGAATCCTAACTGCCGATCGTCTGGAATCCTCTGATGATCGATTTTCGCAGAGCGTATTTGCCTTGAAGCAAAATCCCAAATCTGGCGACATTCTTGAAGATGCTTTCCCCAACCCAAGACACGAACCGGCTCTTGTTAAGGAGACAAATCCGATCCCTCATCACTTTTAGCGCCTCTGTAGCTGTCGCGATTTTCGCTTTCGCCGATCACCATCGCTCGAAAACGAACATCCTCTATATCACTATCGATGACTTGAACGACTGGGTCGGCTGTCTGCAGAGTCATCCGCAGATCCAAACGCCGAACATCGATCGACTCGCCGCTCGCGGGCTCCTCTTCACCAATGCTCACTGCGTCGTTCCCGCCTGCAGCGGATCGCGAACCGCCAATTGGACCGGTTTATCCCCAATTAATAATGGCGTCTATGGGAATGGCCAGCGTATCGAGAAAACCATGCCGAAGGCCACGATGCTCACGCATGACCTTAAGTCTCAAGGGTATTATACTATGGGTACAGGGAAGCTTTTCCATGGAAGGAACGAGAACTACTTCGATGAATATGGGCCCGACTACGACAAGTGGATGCCCATTCTCCCAGACGAACGAACCATTAGCAAAGAAGCCCTAGCCGAAAATATTCCCTATGTTCGTCACGAAATCCCTCGCCTCGGCATTACCCTTCCCCTGAATCGGATGCCTAGGGACCGCAAACGCGGCTCCAATGCCATTGAATCCTTCGACTGGGGCGTCATCGATCGACCCGACGAAGAATGGACGGATACCCAAAGTGCCAACTGGGCAGTTGAGAAGCTGGGGCAACCCTACAATCAGCCCTTTTTCCTAGGGATAGGTTTCTACCGGCCCCATCAACCGCTTTGGGTGCCCAAGCGATTTCATGATATGTACCCGTCTGAGTCCGTTGTCCTGCCGCATGTTCTCAAAGAGGATCTCGACGACGTCTCTCTACTGGCCCAAGGATTCGGTCGCTACGCTCTCACCAGCGGCGCCCATGATACTGTAGTCGAAAATGGACAGTGGCGAAACGCCGTTAGCGCCTATTTGGCATCTATCACCTATATCGATTTTGAACTGGGTAAAATTATCGATGCCCTAGATTCATCTGAACATGCCGACAATACCCTCATCGTCCTTTGGTCGGATCACGGCTGGCAGCTCGGCGAAAAAGAGCACTGGGGAAAATTCACGACTTGGGATCGATCCACCAAGGTGCCATTAATCGCGATCCCTCCCCTAGCCAAGCAACCTTCTGGCTTTGAACCAGGTCGGGAGTGTGATCAGCCTGTTTCCCTCCTTGATGTGTATCCAACGGTCATCGACGCCTTGGATCTTGAAATGCGGGACGATCTCGACGGAAATTCTCTCGTCCCATTAATAGCGACTCCGGAGTTACGATGGCCTCATTCGGCGATCACGCACGTTGGGCGAGGAACACAGACAATTCGCCACGCTCGCTGGCGCTTCACTCAATACTTCGATGGATCGCAGGAACTCTACGACCATAAACAAGACCCGCACGAGTGGAACAACCTCATACAGGATCCTGAGTACGCAAATATCTCCCAGTGGCTTTCCAACAAGCTGCCCGCAGATACTAACTACAAACACTTTATACGCTATGGAGACTACAAAGCGGTCGTCTCCTCCAATGGTTCGCCCATGATGCTTTTCGGGCCAAAGGTGGAAATGCTGGCGGAATCCAAAGACGTATCCAAGAGTCTACCCGACGTAGTGGAAAATATCCAGAGCCATCTGGAACGCCACCCGAATGCGCCGAAGCGATTTATCCTAGAATAAGTAGCTGCAACGATTTCCATTCCCTAACATGTCAAAGTACACCCCTTTTATTCTCTTTCTGTTCACCACCATTTTTCAGGCCGAATCCGATCGGCCAAATATCATTCTTATCATGGCCGATGACCTCGGCATTGAGACGCTTGGTTGCTACGGCGGAGCTTCTTACGATACCCCAAACCTAGATCGCCTGGCCGCTGAAGGTGTACGCTTCGACGATGCTCATTCCGTTCCCTTGTGCACGCCAACTCGCGTCGCTCTCATGACCGGCAAGTACAATTTCCGCAATTGGCTCGCCTTCGGCGTTCTAGATCCAGAAGCCAAGACCTTTGGCCACTGGTTTTCGGAAGCTGGCTACAAGACCTGCATTTCTGGCAAGTGGCAGCTTCGTAGCTACAATCCCCCGGATTTTCAACCCGAGTGGCGCAACCGTGGAATGCGAGCCGATGATTCGGGCTTTCACGAGTATTTTCTGTGGCATACGGAACATACTGAAGACAAAGCATCCCGGTTCCCGGATCCGCGCATCCAAGCAAATGGGAAATACCTCACCGACACCGAAGGTAAATACGGTCCGGATCTCTACGTTGACTACATCAATGATTTCGTTGAGCGAAACCAGGATGATCCCTTTTTCGTCTACTATCCGATGGCCCTTACTCACGGCCCCTTCAACCCGACTCCAGATTCCGACGCTTGGCGAAACGGGGATCGATTCGAGTCGAATTCAGATAAATATTTTGGGGATATGGTGGAATACATGGATAAGCTGATCGGCCGAATAGACTCGAAGCTTCACGATCTCGGCATTCGCCATAATACGATGCTCATATTCTACTCTGATAACGGAACACCGAGAGAAGTGGCATCCAAAATGCGCGACGGACGAGTGATTCGCGGAGGCAAAGGGGAAAATAACCGTCGCGGCACCCACGTCCCGCTAATCGTCAATTGGCCCGCTGGCCAAGCAGGAGGACGAGTAGTGTCAGATCTCGTGGATACGACCGACTTCATTCCCTCGATGTTCGAAGCTGCCAGCATCCAGCTGCCCAAAGATGAGATTTTTGATGGCCACTCCTTCGTTCCCCAGATCCGCGGCGAAAAAGGGAACCCCAGAGACTGGGTATTCATCCATCACGACCCCCTGCCAGGCCATAACAAAAAGGGTCGCAGTATTTCTCGCTGGATACAGGACAAGCGATTTCAACTATTCGACGAAACAGGCGACAACCACTTCTACGACTTCACTACCGACCCCGAGCTTTTGCGCCCCATAGATCTCAAGAAAGCTGACGCTGAAACACGCGCCACCCACGCCCGCCTAAAAAAGGCCATGGCGAAAATGCATAATTAGAGGCTAGCGATCGGCAGAGCTAACTATATTTTGTTAGTACAAAGCACACGTGCCGCAGGAGCGGCTTTAGGCCGCGATGAGCGCTAATGGATCGCGGCCTTAAGGCTCTTCTGCAATAATAGCATATAAAGAAATCGCCCCTACCCCGCCTCCATTTCCCGCTTCAATTTTCCTTGCGGATTATCGGCCCAAAAGGAGGCGATGACCAATGCGATTGCTGCGTACAAAGTCGCTATGAAGGCAGCATTGTAGGATCCCGTGTAATCCTTGAAAAAGCTAAAAAGCAAGGGGCCCGTAGCGCTGGACACGATCATCGAGGACATAAATATGCCACTTATCGCCCCTATGTGACTGACGCCGAAGTAGCGGGCGATAAAAGCTCCCGAAATAGGACCGAAGCAACCGCTTGTAATGCTCATGCCGATGATTATGGCCGGTATCAAGAACCCCTCCACAGGGACAACCAGGGCGGCAGCGGACAATGCAATCCCAAAAGCCATGAAGGCCGCGAAATACTTTAGACGAAACCGGTCGCTATACCAACCAACGCCGATGCTAATGACTCCTCCAATTATCGCACTGGGCAAAAAGAAGCCCAAGATACGCTTGTCGGGAATTCCAAGTTGCTGAGCCAGGTCTAAAACATGAAACACATAGGCAGTGATAAATAGGGCCTGAAGAGCGAAGATTCCATTGTATATCCAGAACGCGAAGTTCCGAATCGCCTCCGCTCGAGTAAAATCTCTGACAACTGAAAACTCCGGATTATCCTTTTGCTTCTCACCTGGGGCGATCCCAGCGTCTACGCCCAATCCGCACTCCTGAGGGTTATCCCGAAAAGTGAGCCATCCAAGAAAAGCGACTCCAACCGCAAGAGAGACTCCCAGAATTCTCCATGCCAAACGCCAATCCGTCGCTTGTATCAGCTCGTAAAATACGATCGGCGCGAGCGAAAAGCAGACACTTACTCCGATCCCCGTGAATGGAAGCACCTTGCCTCGGTGGTACTCCCACCACTTGGCAACCATGTTCCGTCCTGCCATCGCAACAAAGCCTTGCCCAGTAAAACGTATCAAAAAGAATCCTACGGCCAGACTAGCTACAAGCATCCAATTCAACGCATCTTGAAGACTCCAAAGGTGGGCGACTGCGCGAGGGATCCAATCAACGACACTAAGATAAAACAACGAGAACCCTAGCGCAACGCTCGAAACTACCATCAATCGCCTCGCCCCTATCCGGTCATAGATTTTGCCCGCCCAAAGCAGAATCGTTCCGCTAACCGCCGTACCAATAAAGTAGGCCAGCGCTACCTGTGAACGCGTCAGTTGCAAAGCGGCAATCAACTCATCATTGAAAACATTTACGCCGATCGTTTGGCCCGGAATACTGGCTGCCATACTGGCAGCGGAGACAATGGCGATCACCCAGCCATAGTGGAAAGGTAGTCCTGCAGGACGAAATGGGAAGTCAGGAGAATAGAGTTTGGACATAAGTTATACCATCTGGAAAAAGTAATGAGCGAAATGGCGGCGGCTGAAATCTGAGCAACTGATTTTTGAGCGCAGCCATCCCGTTCCCTTGTTGACCTTTAGCACACCGCCCTCAACCGCGAACTGGCCGTTACTCTGGATCTCCCAATTAGCCAGGCTTTCCCCATCAAAAAGCGACAAAGGACGATCGGATTTCGAGCAGGAAAACACGATAGCTGCCAACAGCGCTGATCCTGAGAAGAAAAAAAACTTGAATAAGCTCGATTTCATTTGGCCTCGATAGGCGTCCATTGTCCAAAACGCAACACTCCAACAATCAATAGATATTGTTCATACCCTAATTCGGATCGGTCAAAACCAAACCCTGCAATCCTAAGAACGCGAAATTGAGAAATGGCTTCGATTGTAGGAGCGGGTTCATCCCGCGATCTAGAAACAGATTCGATTGGATAAATTGCCGGATAAACCCGCTCTTAAATCTCGCCACCAACGCCAACCCTTTTGGGAACAACCTAGGTTGAAGCTATATTGCACTGCTCATCACTGCACCTCCGCTCGTACCCTCCAACTCGATACGCGTTTACCGAATGCCCGTAACGGCTAGGCGAAATGCCAATCCAGCCAATACCACGCCGCTAGCTTTGTTCATGATCGATTGAGCCTTCGGCGATCGCACTAGAAAATCCCTCAACGCTCCGCCCATGAAGGCTATCACTCCAAAGACCACGATCGTGGCCACGATAAACATCAATCCTAGGGTTATGATCTGAATCGTCACGGATCCGCTCTCGAGATTCGCGAACTGGGGCAGAAAAGCCAAAAAGAAGATCGATACTTTTGGGTTGGTTACGTTCATGATCACGCCTCGCCGATAGAGTCCTACATTGGATGATTTTTCGGCAATTCCTAGCTCCTGGGTCTTAGCCGTCAATTCCTTCCAAGCCAGAAAAAGCAGATAGGCGACTCCCACTACTTTGACGACCGTGAAGGCGACAGCCGAGGCTTGGAAAACAGCTGCCAACCCCAGCACCACGGCGGTCGTATGGAAAAGCAATCCCGTGCACAGACCAGCCATCACCCAAAGCCCAGCGCTTCGTCCATGGGCAGCGGATTGGGATAAAACAAACAGATTGTCTGGTCCTGGAGCCAGGCAAAGAGCGATCGATGCAACCGAAAAGCTAAGAATAGTTTCTATATCCAACACGTGTATTTAAATTCGCTTAAATCAGACGCTCGAATGGAAATTTTGTTTCGCCATGGCAAATTGAGGCCGTATTCAGAATTTTCCTTTCACATTTACCTATTCTGAATGCGGCGGCAACCGTATCAATATGCATCCCGAAGTTCAGCTCTGGTTAGACTTGTTCGCATCCATATCTATCTCAATTCCGGTAGAAGCCGCTTTTTCGATCAGGGATAGATTCCAGCTGTTTCTTTAAGACACTAGCAATTTCTGGATACTTGCTAATCACATTGTTCATCTCGGATATGTCTTCTACCACGTTATATAGTTCAAAGACGGGATCTTCCAAACCTAGACGGATCAGTTTCCATTCGTTTTCCAGAATAGCCTGCTTACCTCCTCGCTCTCCAAATTCCCAATACAGACTACGGTCACCTGTAGAAAGGGATGGATCCAACAAGAGTGAAAGCATTGATATTCCATCATTCTTCGGAGCTTTCGCATCTATCAGATCGCAAAGCGTGGGCATCAAATTTTGGAATGTAGTAATGTCATCCACGACTCGTCCTGATTCGATTATACCGGGCCATCGGACGATCAGTGGCACGCGCACTCCACCATCATACAAGTCCCGCTTCATTCCTCGGCGATTCCCATTGGAATCGAAAAACTCCATCCGGTGCCCACCTTCCTGGTGTGGACCATTATCGCTAGAAAAGAAGATCAAGGTGTTGTCATCGATTTCCAGTGTTTGAAGTAGCGACAATATGCGACCCACATCGTCGTCGATCCGCTTGATCATGGTCGCGAATCCCTTTTCCGGCTTGGGCCAAGGCTTGCTGGCGAACTCACCATAGTAAGGCACTTCCATTCCCCTGTCGTACCGGCCTCCCGCGGTGGTAGTATGAGGGATGTTCAAAGCGTACTAGAGGACGAAAGGGCCTTCGTGATTCTCGCGGATAAACCGCAAGGCATCTTGAGTAATCAATTCCGGCACGTACTCTATTTTCTCTTCCGATACGCCTCGACCCTCTCGGTTTGGTGTGTTCTCCCAAAACGCTTCAATCTGCACGTTCCCCAATACCTCCTTGTTGCCATTGCGAACGAGAAAAGAGGGATAGAAATTATGGGCGCGAAACATGTTCACGTATCCATAAAAATGATCAAACCCATGCTGATTTAGATCGTCTAATGGCGGAGGGTGTCCGACACCCCATTTGCCCACGCAAGCGGTTCGGTAGCCAGCTCTCTTCAGAACGTTGGCAACTGTTGTCTCCTTGAGGGCAGCATTGCTGTTTCCGCGCACGGATACATTGCCTGTATGCAACCCAGTCAAAAGCACAGCCCGAGACGGAGGGCAAGCCGCAGAACCCGAATAGTGACGCGTAAAACGGATTCCCTCCTTGGCCATCTTATCCAGCGCGGGCGTCTTCAACGTCGCTTGACCATAACTGCCCAGGTCTCCGTATCCTAAATCATCAGCCAAAATATATTTGATGTTCGGGCGTTCGGCGCCAACGATAATGCCAGGTAGGGCGATCAGGAAAAAGGCGATCAGGATACGAGACATTCTCCCATGAAAAGACCGTCGACAGATCCGAGCAAGGCTAGAACAGGAATTATCGGAAGCTGGGGATACAAAGAAAGTATTCAATAAGTGCTTTCCAATCGTTTCGTAATTGGCAGGGCTGACTATCCTTGGTCAGCTGTGTCTGTAAACATGACTTTTTCGGCTGACTAGGGATATCCAGCCCCGCCATTCCAAAGTTACTGATCGAAAAATCAGATCAAAAGACCAAATCAAACGATTGTTTGAATCCATGAAATTCTCCCTTCCGTATTAGACGGCAAAGGGATGGAATTCCCTTGGGAGATTGAGGAAAGATAGGAGGAGAAAATAAAATGCAAAATTGACCAAAAGCTTAGCCGAAACGCTGGCTGGCCAGCCAGTTTGTTCGTCGCGGCTTTGCTATTGCCATTAAGCTACGCTTTCGCTGACGACATAGAGGAAATAACAGAAACCGAGCTGATCGTTAGTATCTAAGATCCCTACGGATTGTTCAGGGCGAAGCGGAATGGGCGAGATAAGATTTCTTGGAGAGAGCCTTCTACGAGGCCGCAAAACGCCTTAAACTTAAAGACTTCAAAATCGTATACAATGGAGTCGTTCCCAAGAACGCTCGCAGCTACTTGGACTTTCGGGTTATCTCCTAGAGGCACAGCGTAGCCAACATGTACGAGTTCAACGCCGCCGCGAAGTACTACATTGCAGATGGAGATGAAATCAAACTTGGCTTCTTTCGAGGCTACCGCAGTGGAATCGACGTCCTCGCGAGGAGGAATATTGGGGATCACTTCGCTGATTCCGCAGAGGACGCATTCTACGATGCCTTGAAGACCCTAAAAAAGAAGTTGTCTTAGACAGTCCACTACGATTGACCAAACAGCCGAAAGGCAGCTGAGGCCTCGGGCGCAAGCCCGGGCCTCTTTAATTCGATTCAACTACTCATACAAAAACGATCGCCGTCCAAGTAATTGTCCTTGGCCAATTCCAGGCGATCAATCGGGAAATGGTTTCTGAGCCCTTACCCGTTTCTTGCAGCTTCTTGTGCAAAGGCGCTGCAACCAGTCCCGTAAGCATCCACGTTGCTATGACTAAGGCCATGTAAAGAGCGTTGGTTAGCGAGATGCTTACGAACAGGAATCCTATTCCTGCTAACAGCTGCCCTCCCATGAGGGGCCCAACGAGGCAAGAAATCAGCCGCATGTACCGCCTGTGCCAACCCACAAAGGCCCTCTCCTTCACGTTTCGAAAGCTCGGGTAGATGCACAACTGCACCACCCAAATGAGGAGCAGCATACCCCAATCTGAGATTGTCCTAAGCCAATAGAGCGACGATTCGATTTCTGTATTCAATTGACTGGCGTAACTTTCGCCAATCCTCCATCAACTCCGATCGCTTGTCCAGTGATCCAGCTTTGACCATCGTCCAGAAGCCAAGCAACTGCTCGAGCCACATCTTTAGGATCACCGATCTTTCCCAGCGCGTGCATCCTCTCTGACATTTTCAGTGAACTCGGATTCGACGTTATTCTTTTAGACAAATTTGTCCGCACAAGGCCCGGGGCTACACAATTAATTCGCACGCCTTTGCTCGCGTAGGTCGCTGCAGCCGAGCGGACTAGTCCTTCAACGCCAGCCTTGGCTGCTGAGATCGCTTCGTGGTTGGCTAGCCCCTGCTGAGCCGCCCCCGAGGATACGAGGACGATCGATCCTCCTGTTTTGGAAAATCGTTTTGCCGCGGAGCGAACTAGCCCAAAAGCCGAATACAAATTCTTCGAGAGCACGCTGTCGAATTCCTCAATTCGAGTTAAGTGAGCCGGTTTGAGCAAAATGGAGCCAACGCAAAGGGCTGCCCCTACCAACTCGATGCCGTCGCTTCCAATGCCAGCGAAAAGCTCATCCATGCTGTCCCAATCTTCCGCATCGACCGCTCGGTAGTCGACTCCATCCACTCTATCTTCATCTTCGAGTATAAGCGGATTCCGGACACCGGCGATCGCTCCCTTGCCATCCGCAATTAGCTGCTCGCAAGTCGCCTTTCCAATATCTCCCGCTCCCCCTACTATCACGTATGTCTTTATCATCATTCAGTCCTAGGTTGATTATTCGTTTCTTCCAAAATCCATTGTCGCGTCTTTTTCGCCTGTTCCGAAATTCCACTTCGTTCTTCAGCCCCCATCCGCTTTAGATTTCGCAACTGCAATCCCATCCGCTGGTTCCCAGCCAACTCCTCTTCGTGCCGAGCTAAATAGTCCCAATAAAGTACTGTAATTGGACAGGCGTCTTCACCGGTCTTCAGATCAGGGCGGTACCGACACTCTTTACAATAATTACTCATCCGATTAATGTATTTTCCGGTGGATACGTACGGCTTTGATGCCATTACTCCACCATCCGCATACTGCGACATGCCCAGCGTGTTGGGCAACTCCACCCACTCCACTGCATCTACGTAGATCGATAGATACCAGCGGTGAACCTGTTTCGGATCCACTCCCCAAAGCAGAGCAAACAATCCGGTAACCATTAGCCTCTGAATGTGGTGGGCATAGCCGTACTCCAAAGTCTGAGCCAGAGCCTGCCTTACACAATTCAGTGAAGTCTTAGCGGTCCAATAGAAATCCGGAAGCGCTTCCGAAGCTCCCATTGCATTACGATCTAAATAATCGGGCATGTATCGCCAGTAAACGCCTCTCACATACTCACGCCAGCCAATGACCTGCCTAATAAAGCCTTCAACCGATTCGATAGGGGCTCTACCTTGCCGATACTCTTTCTCCACAGCCTCAATAACTTCGCGAGGCGACAACAGTCTCAAATTAAGCGATGGAGAGAGAAGCGAATGATTGAGAAAAGGCTCTCCAATCCACATCGCATCCTGATACCTGCCAAACTCGGCCAAACCCTTCTTCAGAAAATCTTCCAGGGCGGATTTCGCGTCTTTCGAAGTAGTTGGCCATGCGAATGTATCCAGCTTGCCCGGATGGCTGCCGAACTTCTTTTCGACAAGCTCCATCACCTCGCGAGTTATCGAGTCAGGCTTGAACCTCGCTGGAGACGGAACCGCTTCCGGACCCTTCTTGCCAAATGACGCTCGATTACTGGAATCGAAGTTCCACTCCCCTCCAGCCGGGGTATCCCCGTCCATCAGGATCCCGGTCCGCTTGCGCATCTCTCGATAGAAATATTCCATGCGAAGCTGCTTCCTGCCTTCCGCCCAATTTTCAAAAGCTTCTCTCGAACAGAGAAAACTGGTATCTTCCCGCATCAGCATGGGAACTGTAATACGCTTACCCAAGTCCTGGAACGCTTTTTTGAGCCGCCATTCGCCTGGTTCCGTCATCAAAATTGAATCGGCGACAGCCGTATGCTCCAGAAACTGTTCGAGCAGTTCAACCATGCCCTTTGAATCCTTGGATTCCTCCAACTCCGTGTAGTAAACACGGATACCCTTGGTTTCCAATTCGGCCCGAAAGTGTCGCATCGCCGAGAGGAACAAAGCGATACGCTGCTTATGCGACCAAACGTGTTCCGCCTCGGCAGCTGACTCGGCCATCCAAACAGCGTCCAGCTCGGGATCGAAAGATCGGAAAGCATCCAGCTCAAGACTTAGCTGATCCCCCAAGACGACTACCAAATTGCGAACGTCAGACGAACTGCCAATCTCCTTCTTCCGGCTCGAATTGCTCATTCTAGGCACAGCTCCAATTCAGCCCCAATATTCTCTGCCGCCCTTAAGCCAGATAAATAAGCACCCTCAATCTTCGGAGACACGTAACCGTCCCCTGCATGCCACAACATTCTGCTTGGATCGCGACTGTATGAATCGGATATGCCGTGTTCGCGGCGTTTGGCAAACCGCCACCTTTGCAAGGAGGTGGAAACGATCTTCAAATCTTTTGAACGAGGGTAGGCATCAAGCAAACTCTCGACAATCGTATCGGGATCAGAATCGAAATGCCGCTCCGCAAACTCCGGCCCTGATTGGATGACGATGCCAGGACTTTCCGAGCCACGTTTCTTTAAAGTATCAGCAACAGTGGCGATGGGCTCAGGACATTCATATTGCAAAAAGCCAGAGTCTGAAACCGGAAAAGGCTCTTCCAATAGCGCCATCAATGCTATGCCTTTGTCGTAGCATATCTTGGTAATCGTATCCAGGTATCGGCTATCAATTCCATTCG
>JAYZHU010000058.1:0-6339 GCA_036166175.1 Verrucomicrobiota bacterium
TCGAATCAAAATTAATTTGCCCCCTCATATCGACGAGCAGGATTTGCATAGTGTTGGTATAACGGGACTTATAAACGCACTTAAGAAGTACGATCCAGAGCAGAAAAAATCCTTTGGGTCCTATGCTGCTATGCGTATTCGCGGAGCCATTCTCGACGAGTTGCGTCGCATGGATTGGATGCCCCGCAACGCCCGGACAAACTTCAAGAAACTGCGGGCCACAGTTGAGGAGCTAGAGCAAAGGCTGGGCCGTCCTGCGGAAGAAGAGGAAATTCGGGTAGAGCTGGGCCTCACGCACAAGGAGTACAATCAGCTCATGGCCGAGGTGCGCCCAATAAGCTTTCTTCCCTTGGACAACACGGCCTCGACAGGTGGAGGCGACGACTCGGAGTCGACGGATCTCAACGAAATCATCCCGGACGATGGAATCGTGCCGGTGACCTCCAAGATGGAAAAAGACGAGGTGACTCAATTGGTTGCCGAGCGCATCAATCAGCTTCCTGAAGTGCCCCGAAAGGTGCTAGCCATGTACTATTTCCAGGATATGCGCCTAGCGGAAATCGCGGAGGTCTTTAGCCTGACGGAATCACGCATATGCCAGATTCACTCTCAGGCCATCATAAGCTTGCGAAGCTATATAACGAGCGTGATGCATAAGTAATTTCCGCATATCCGCCGTTAAGCTCTCCGGATTTCAGTCGATAGAGGAGATCTAGAGCCATGTTTATCATTATTGGATATATAGTTGTCATCGCATCGACGCTGAGTGCGTTCGTGCTGGCTGGCGGCAAGCCATTGTCGCTGTTTCACCTTTCTGAGGTGATTGCGTTGGGTGGCATCACTTTGGGGGTTGTCTTTGTCTGCGCTCCCAAGGATGTGCTCATCCGTACTATCGGGGCGATGATGAAGGCTCTCAAAGGGAGCGGGCCTGGCAAAGACGATTATCTGGATCTCATGAAGATCATGTACGAGATGTTCATGCTCGGGCGCCGCAATGGCTTGTTGGCTCTCGATGAGCACGTGAGTGCTCCTGAATCCAGTTCGATTTTTCAAAACTATCCAAAGTTCATGGCGGACCGGGACAAGGTTGATTTCCTCTGTTCGGCCCTCAGGCCGATCATCGATGGTAAGATCAAGCCAGACCAATTAGAGCCACTGCTCAAGGCCGAGATCGATGCCAAGAAGCATTCGGCCCACGGGCCTGTAAATGTTCTTCATTTGGTGGGCGACTCGCTTCCGGGTATCGGAATTGTGGCGGCGGTTATGGGTATTATCGTAACCATGGGCTTCATCGATCAAGGTCCTTTGATGATCGGTAGGAAGGTTGCCGCTGCCTTAAGTGGTACCTTCTACGGGATTTTCGCCGCGTACGGCTTTATCAATCCGCTCTGTAATCTTATCGAGTTCGGCAACGAGGCTGAAGAGAATTACTATATTTGCATGTCTAGGGCTATTGGGGCATTTGCTCGAGGTTTGGCCCCAATAATGGCGGTCGAGCTGGCACGTCGCAGCCTTGAGGCGGGACTCGTTCCCAATGCGGATGATCTTGAAAATATTCTCAAGGCCGCGACCAGCAGCTGACCCGCTTAGTTGAACGATGTCGCAGCCGAGGAACCAACATCATGGAGGAGCCTGGAAGGTGGCCTATGCGGATTTCGTCACCGCTATGATGGCTCTTTTCATGGTTCTTTGGCTGACTTCCCAAAGCGAGGAGGATCGTGAGGAAATGGCCCAGTTCTTCCAGGATCCTTACAATACGCCTCTAGACGCCTCAATGGGTGTCATGCCTCAGGAGGGCAGCCCTCGCAGCGAAACGGAAGGCCAGAAGAAAGGAAGAGCCAAGGTTTCGGATCTGAAGGTCCTTCTCAATATGGCCCAGGCATTCATGGAATTGCTAAACGTCGACAGCGCGGATCCAGAAAAGTCTATCGATCTAGAAGTTACCAGCGATGGCCTGAGAGTCACGCTTTACGACCGCGATGCTCACCCCTTCTTCGTCGAGGGGACGGCACAATACACGGATTGGGGAGAGTTTGTGATTGAGCAAATGTCTTGGCTCGTTCACCGACACTTTTTCAAGGTTCGCCTAGAGGGATACGTGTCCGAAGGCTTCAAAGACAGGGAGGAGAACTATTCCTCCTGGGAGCTATCGAGCGACCGGGCCAATTCAACTCGAAGACTGATGGAGTACTACGGAGTTGATGCGGATCAATTCGACGCTATCAGCGCTTATGGGGACACGCAGCCACTCCCGTTCGTGCATCCAGAGGCGGACGCGAATGACCGGATTTCGATAAGCCTTGTTTTATCGGAAACCTTCAACACGCTGGATTCAGGAGAGGACTCTAATCGACCTCTTTCAGATTAGAATCGAGTGATATTTCATGGAAAATTTCCTTTCAGGCCGCGAACATTTGGGCGATCAGCCCAAGCAATCCCAGGCGCAAAGCCGGAAGCGCAAGGGGTTGAACGAGGGATTCGCTAACATCACGCCCGAATCTGAAGATGTGGTCCTCAAGGAGGATAAAGGAGAGTGTGGAAGTCGGGTATCCTACCTCACCGAAGAGGGCCGAGTGTCGAAAATCGTGGTTACCTGTTCCTGCGGGCAAATTACTGAAATCGATTGCGACTACGAGACTTGAATGGTCTCGAGGGCCGGCAAAAACTGCCTGCCCATTGTTGGGGAATTTTAAGTAGCTGATAAATAGATAGTTACGTTTTTGGCATGTCGACTGCTTTGCGTAATGCCAAATGTTGAGTGGTATCTATCAAAATGCAGCTTCCATGTCGGGCTTGGAGTCTTGGAATAATGCCATAGCTCAAAACATGGCCCAGGCGTCTACCCCCGGCTACAAGAAGGCGATCCTCTCGTTTGAGGGCGAGAAAACGGGGATGGTAGGATACGAGGGGTCCTTCGATAAGACGCTTTTTCGTGAGTCAATTACCGCTGCGGGAAAAGGGGGAGTAGATTTTTCCACAGGCACCATCATCAATACGGATATCCACACCGACTTTGCGGTCGAAGGAGAAGGATTCTTCGAGCTTCGAACTCCAGACGGACAGCTAGTTCTGACACGGGATGGCCAATTCAGGATAAACGATCAAGGGGAGCTGGTCAGCAAACAGGGTTACCATGTGATGGATGACGAACGTAATGTCATCCAATTACTACCGGATGGCGGTAAGATCAAAAGCGATCGTCACGGAGCGATCAGCCAGAACGGCCAGCAAATCGCTAGCCTGGGCGTACGCAATCCAGGGGACGCTAGCCAACTTGCTCGAACCCATGGGGGATTTTTGATGAACCCGAATACAAAAGCGGAAGCGTTTCATATGGAGCCTGATCAGATCGCTATTCGTCACGCAGCTTTGGAGCAAAGCAACGTATCCAATACTACCGAGATGGTCAATCTAATCAATGTGTCCCGGGCCTTTCAAATCAACCAGCAGGTGATTCGTGGAAAAGACGAATTACTCGATCGGGCGATCCAGACTTTGGGCGGCCGCGTCTAGGCGAACAGACTTTAACCATTAGCCACAAGAAATTATGAGTATCTCACTTTATTCAGCAGCGAGCGGTATGGAGGCTCAACAGACGAACTTGAACGTCATCTCCAATAATATCGCCAACGTGAATACGACGGGATTCAAAAAGAGCAAAGTCGAGTTTCAGGACATGTTCTATCAAGTGCCCAAGTCTGTGGGGGCCGACTCTGGAGGCAGTATTCTCCCCACGGGTATTCAAGTGGGCAGCGGTACCCAGGTTGTGGCGACGTCTAAGGTATTTACCCAGGGCCAGGTGAACCGAACTGACGAGGAGCTCGACGTGGCGATCGTCGGAGATGGATTTTTCTCAGTCGAAAACGAAAACGGAGATACGCTCTATACGAGGGATGGCGGGTTCAAGCGCGGTCCCACTGGGCAATTGACGACCAGTCAGGGGATGACTTTGGAACCGGGGATAACGGTGCCGACAGAGGCCAACGCTATTGTGATCAACGAAGGCGGCATTATTACTTTCTTGAGAGATTCGGTAGAAGTAGGGACTGCGCAATTACAGCTTTCCCGTTTCAACAATCCTGCTGGTCTGGCGGCCTTGGGTGGAAATCTCTTTCGCGAAACTTCCGCGAGTGGCGAGCCTGAACTGGGGGATCCAGGAACAGAGAGTTTCGGTACGATTCGGCAAGGGTTCCTAGAGAACTCCAATGTGAATATCGTCCAGGAAATGGTCAATATGATCGTCGCTCAACGGGCCTATGAAATCAATTCCAAGTCGATCCAGACATCGGATCAGATGATGCAGCAAACCACTCAGCTAAAACGATAGAATTATGAAATTTCGCGTTACTCTGTTATTTGTATCCGCATTTTGCTACGTCGATGTAGCGGAAGCGTCACTCGACGAAATCTTGGCTCCACTGCCGGAAATCGAAAGAACCGAACTGGATTCAGAAGAAGCCACCGTCTATGTCTCAGCGACGGGGAATAAAGAATTGCGGAGCCAGGAGCTATCGAAGGCGAGTACGGAAGTAGATGCTCAAGAAATATCAATCGAAGAAAACGAATTCGTCCCGCCACGTAAGCCGATCACCGAAATGGCTCTGTTAAAGGCCCTAGAGGGGGAAGTAGACGCTTCCCTGAATCCTGCTGGTCGAGTTTCGCTTTCGCCGCTGCGACAGTTGCCCAATTTATCGCAATACGATCAACCCTTTGATGTGGTTGTATCCCGATTGCCAGGACGGCTATCTGGAAAATCCATGCAACTCAGCGTGCAAGTCCAGAATGCTGAAGGCGTATTAGGAAATTGGGACATCCCATTTCGCCCCCGCTTGTATAGCGATGTCTGGTTTTCCAAAGCTCCATTGCGGAAAGGGGATCTCGCAAAAGTATCTGATTTTGAAGCCCGCCAAGTGGACTTGCTTGTCGAGCCGGACGCGGTTGTGGCTAGGCTGGAAGTGCTTCAGCGTCATGAGTACCGGCACGACCTACGCCCAGGGCAGCCCTTGGAGTGGACGGATCTCGTTGAGCGATCCTTGGTTCGCAAGGGGGAGATCGTAGACGTCATCGCCTACCAGGGGATGATTGGCATTACGATGAGGGCTAAGGTGCAAGAGAACGGTGTGCGTGGCGACATGGTCTTCTTGAGGAACCTAGAGTCGAACAAGGAGTTCGCGGGAGAGGTGATCGATGAAGGCCGTGTTCAAGTGACATTTTAAGACTGGAGAGAGAAGAGAGAAACGATATGTTCTACCGAATTCTAAGTACCGGACTAGCCTTATACATGGCTTCCGCTGTGGGAGCGGAATCCCTTTGGCGATCGAAAGCGAATCGCGAAGTTAGCATCTTCGCCGATCGCGTGGCCATGGATGTAGGGGATATCCTCACTATTACTGTGGATGAATCGACTTCAATAACCACTACCGTGTCGAAGGCCACGAATTCTTCGGGTTCGTATAGTGGAAGCATTAACCGATTTTTCTATCAAGGTTTAGGCGCTATAGACGGAGAGTATCCCGATGTGAGTATCCCTTCATCGGGAGGCAACTATTCGGGTGGAGGCAATGTTACCAATATTCGAACCTTGGGAACGAACGCTACTGTCATGGTAGTTGATCGTTTGCCTAATGGGAACTTGATTGTCGAAGGAGCTAGAGAGATGACAACGTCGGGAGAAACCCAATACGTGATTCTCAGAGGCATCGTCCGTAGAGACGACATTTCCAATGACAACGTCGTACGTTCCTCCAAAGTGGCCAATGCCAGCGTGGAGATTCTTGAGAAAGGGGCGATCGCGTCGGCCCAAAAGCAAGGTTGGATTCAACGCCTGCTGAATGCAGCCAACATCTGGTAGGGATTAGGCTATTATGAAACTGAGATATTTATCGCTTCTGATTCTAACAAGCTTTGCCCTGTCGACTCTCTGTTACGGAGGGCGGATAAAGGATCT
Organism: Verrucomicrobiota bacterium; assembly: GCA_036166175.1. GTDB lineage: Bacteria > Verrucomicrobiota > Verrucomicrobiia > Opitutales > Opitutaceae > Pelagisphaera. Next base: position 5,948 of record JAYZHU010000058.1, read on the forward strand.
GGCTTCTTTGGAAGGCAGCCGAGACAATCAGCTGGTTGGATACGGCATCGTCGTTGGTCTGGCCGGGGATGGCGATAGCACATCCGATGTGACTATTAACAGTTTAGCGAATTCGCTAAAGAACTTTGGACTTACCGTGGACACTGAATCCATGAAGGCTGACAATGTTGCCGCGGTAATGATTACTGCGGACATCCCTCCCTTCGCTCGTGAGGGAACTCGCATTGATATCACCGTATCCTCTATTGGTGATGCGGAAAGTTTGCAAGGCGGCGTGCTTCTGCAAACCCCCTTATATGGCGCGGATCAAGTTGTCTACGCAGTCGCTCAGGGACAGATTGCCGTGGGTGGATTCATTGGAGGCGCAGCTGGTCCAGGAGGGGCCACGGTTC
>JAYZHU010000059.1:0-19617 GCA_036166175.1 Verrucomicrobiota bacterium
TTGATGGCCTTGTTTAAGGCCTTGTTGCGTTCATTGAGATCGCGGGTCCGTTTCTCGACCGTCTTTTCCAATATGGAATTCGTCGATCTTAGGGTTTCATCCCGCTTTTCAATCGCTTCCAGCATTTGATTAACGCTATCAACGAGCGAGCCTATTTCATCGTCTGAATGCTTGAGGGCCTTCGTTGAATAGTCTTGTTCAGAAGCGATGGACTTGGTGACTTCGACGAGCTCATTAATTGGTGTAGTAATGAATTTCTGAAGACGATAGGCTAATGCCGTCGTGATGGCTAGCCCTCCAAAAAGAAAAGCGATGTTAGTCCAAAGGAGATTTAGAACCGAATTGTGCAGCGACCTCGTTGATATTTCGATTAGAATCGTGCCGAGCCGCTCTTCTCCGAAGGTGACTTCATGAGCGATTAGGATATAGTCCTTATCCATGGAGACGCCGAGCGTGGTGGGGGGTGGCATTTCCACTAGGTCTTGCGTTCGATTGTAGGCGGCGAAAACTTTGTCAGCCGCATCGAATATAGTGACTCTTTCTATGTCGGGTTCCTCGCTTAAGGATGAGACGTATTGCCTGGCGATGTCCGGGTCGTCTAAGCATAACGCGGCTGTTGTGTTGCTTTCCAGTATTCGAGCCAGCGTCTTCAGACTGCTGATCTTTCGATCATAGAAATAATGGCGATCTCTAAGAAAAGACAATGAGCAGAGAAGAAATAGGGTAATCAAGCTCGAGACGAACGTTATCGAGAGGATCTTCCGCGATAGCGGCAAGTTGTTGAACCAAATCCTCGGGTTTCTCGCTTTCCCGCTCATCGTTTATCGACAGACAACTCGACGAGCTTCGAGCTCAAGACGATACCCTGTCGATTTGCGTTGTCTTGGTTCACTATGAGTCTCAATCGATTCTTTCTGTAGACGTTTTGCTCGTCGACGTTGAATTCAACGCGGTTGAAGAATCTGGAATTGATCCCTCGCATACCCACGCCCCAGATGCCGTTGCTAGGCCGAATTATGTGAACACCGGGAGCGTATCGGAGCATCTCGGCGATCGAATCGATTGGAAGCGAACCGATCGCTGCTTCGTCGAACACGAATGAACCGACCGGCGCCTCGAATAGCTGGGTCGGGTTTTTCGATGACAAGACGACGGGAACATCTCTGAGCTCCTCGAGAGTTAGGCGGTCGAGGGAATCGAGCTGGCCAATCGAATGACTGGCTGCGAAGAGCCAGATCGTAGCCCCAGCTATACCTTGGAAGACATCCAAAAAATTAGGGTATATCTTGCGCGAACGAAGTGGCATCTTTCAGGGTAACCGCTTACATAGGGCAATTTTATAGTACTAGAGCAAGCTTTCTTTCCCAGATTCGAAAGCTGTATCTGCTTAATGGGCAGGACCCTGCAATGAAGCAGTGGATGACTGGGCCAAGCTGCTAGGATTTGTCTCTACCATCCGTAGTTCCAGGAATAAATCCTTTCTTCCAGGGATCCTTAATATTCGGATAAAATAATTGGTTCGGCCTGCTGCTGATTCTTTCGCCAGAGGAGCATTATCAGGAATCCGATTATGGCTCCGCCGATATGAGCGAAGTGGGCTATGCCGCCACCGAACAGGGAAAAGCCTGTGAATCCTGAAAACAGGTCGAGGCAAAGGAGGCCCGGGACGAAGTATTTGGCTGCGACGGGAACGGGGAAAAAGATGAGGCTGAGCTTGGCATTAGGATAAAGGATGCCGAAGGCGACGAGCACTCCGTAGATAGCTCCAGAAGCACCGACTGCGGAAACGTGGTAAAGCGTGTAGAACTCTCGGAGCGTTTCCAGACCGAACTCATCAGTCAGCGCGTCGCTGGCTGAGCCCGTTTTTAAGAGGGCCTGGATGGTTTCACTGGAAACACCAAGGGCGAGAAAGTCGGATTGAAGCGAACTGAACTTGTAGACATTGACGAGGGTATAGATCAGGCTAGCTCCAATACCGGCGATAAAGTAGAAGGTAAGAAACCGGCGGACCCCCCATCGGAATTCCAGGATAGAACCGAAGGATACGAGGGCGAACATATTGAATAAGATATGGGCTGGGCCGCCATGCATGAACATGTTGGTCACAAATTGCCAAACTTGGAACTGACCGTTTTGCGGAAAATAGAGCGCGAACCAACGCAGCATGAATTCCTTTTGCCCCGGTACCATGAAGGTAAGGACAAACGTCACAATGTTGGCGATGAGGAGCGAGAGGACTCCTAGCGAAAGTTTCATCAAGGCATCTTCAAAGAGCCAATGAGATGGGCAATCCTTATATTCGCTGATTGACTTGGCGTTGCCTTCGATCGTTTTCTGAAAAGCGAGATCACCATGCAAGCGTCCCCCAATATAATTCTCATCAATTGCGATGATTTAGGCTATGGCGACCTTGGCTGCTATGGATCCAATCGAAACAACACCCCGCATATCGATCGGCTTGCCCAAGAAGGCATGCGTTTTACCGATTTCTACATGGCTTCGCCGGTTTGTACGCCATCGCGGGCCGCCATGATGACGGGATGTTATCCGCCGCGGATTGGGTTCGGAAGTTTCCATGGGGAAGTCGTGTTGTTTCCAGGATACGATATAGGGCTTAGCCGGGAGGAGGTGACGGTTGCTTCGCAATTGAAAGTGGCGGGTTACGCGACCAAAATTATCGGGAAATGGCACTGTGGTGATCAGCCAGAATTCCTTCCAACACGACATGGATTCGACGAGTATTTCGGAATCCCCTACAGCAACGACATGGGAATGCAGTCCGATCGCCCTGACAATCCTCCATTGCCGGTAGTGCGGAACGAAAAGGTGGTTCAGGAACAACCTGACCAACGTGGAATCACTGAACGTTACACGGAAGAAGCGGTCAGCTTCATCGACCGGCACAAGGACGAGCCCTTCTTTTTGTATCTGGCGCACATGTACGTTCACGTGCCCTTATTTGTGCCAAAGCAATTTTTAGAATCCTCAAAAAACGGAGCTTATGGCGGGGCGGTGGAATGCATCGATTGGAGTGTTGGCGTTATCATAGATCGACTCAAGGAGCTAGGAATCGACGACAACACGCTTGTGGTATTCACCAGCGATAATGGGTCTCGGGCTCAAGGCGAAGGAGGGAGCAACGACCCCTGCCGTGGAACCAAGCAGGAAACCTGGGAAGGCGGTCAACGACTGCCTTGCATTATGCGTTGGCCCAAGCGGATCGAGGCGGGAGAAAACTGCGATGCGCTAGTTACTAGTATGGACTTTTTCCCGACGTTTTCAAATTTGGCTGGCATCTCGGTTCCTGGAGACCGAAAGATCGATGGCTTCGACATTAGCGGGCTGATGTTCAATGCGAAAGCCACCGCTCCCAACGACACCTTTTTCTATTACAGGCAGAATTCCTTGGAAGCGGTTAGAGTAGGGGAGTGGAAGCTGCATTTTCGAAAGCAAAGTGAGCCCATCCAGGAGCTTTACAATTTGCGGGAAGATATTGGCGAATCTCGTAATCGATACGATGAAGCGCCTGAAGTCGTCGCATCCTTGGAAGCGAAAGCTGACGCTATTCGAGAGGATCTTGGAGATGAAGCCCTGGGGGTATCCGGCAAAGGAACGCGTCCCATTGGCCGCGTAGAAAAGGCCAAGCCCTTGACTGAGTACCGATCCGACCACCCCTACATGGTTGCTATGTACGACCTTCCGGACATGCCGACCTTGAGTGGTTAGGCGTTCGGGGAACTCGTTTATTCGTTTTAAGACAAGTCGTAGTGGATTGTAGGAGCGGGTTTTATCCCGCGATAATCTCAAAAGCAACGGGACAGAAATCCCTCGGTAAACCTGTGCCTGCAATTGAAGAGGGCATTAGGCCAACAGGTCTCTCACGACATGCCCGTGGACATCGGTAAGACGAAAGTCCCGACCTTGGAAGCGATAGGTCAGTCGCTCGTGATCGAAGCCGAGCAGGTGCATGATGGTGGCCTGGAAATCATGGATGTGTACTTTGTTTTCCGTTACCGAGAAACTAAGTTCGTCCGTCGCTCCGTAGTTGAAGCCTTTTTTGACGCCCCCGCCCGCCATCCACATGGTAAAACAATCCGGATAATGATCCCGGCCTAATACATTCGACGCTGCCGTGCGGCCTTCGCGAAAAGGCGTTCGCCCGAATTCACCGCCACAGATGATGAGCGTTTCGTCCAGCATACCGCGCTGCTTCAGGTCCTTTATCAAAGCGGCGATGGGCTTGTCCACCGTGGCGCATTTGTCGGTCAAGCCTCCCTCAATCCCAGTATCCGCTCGTGTGCCATGAAAGTCCCAGCCCCAATCGAAGAGCTGCACGAATCGCGTTCCCTTCTCCACCAATCTCCGCGCTAACAGGCAATTGTTCGCGAAACTGGATGCTCCGGGCTCGGCCCCGTAATCCTCCAAAGTTCTCGCTGACTCTCCAGAAATATCCATCACCTCCGGCACCGATATTTGCATCCGATAAGCCAACTCGTATTGAGAAATACGTGTACGCGTCTCCGGGTGCCCGTACTCGTCCGCGTGCAGTTCGTTGATTTCCTGAATCGCATCCAGACTCAAGCGGCGGGTATCCCTATCCATGCCTTTGGGATCGGAAACATAAAGCACCGGGTCGCCCGCCGAACGGCATTGGACTCCTTGATAAACAGAAGGCAGGAATCCGCTTCCAAAAGAAGCCTTCCCTCCGTTGGGCTGCACGCCGCTGGAGATCAACACTATAAACCCAGGAAGATCTTCGTTGAGGGAGCCGAGACCATAGGTCGCCCAGGATCCCACTGATGGCCGACCTGCCCGAGGCGACCCCGTAAGCGTAAAAAGTTCGGCGGGAGCATGGTTGAATTGATCCGTATTCATAGAATGGATCATACATAACTCGTCAGCCACTTCGTGAAGATGCGGGATCGCGTCCGACATCCACATGCCGCTTTGTCCATATTGCTTAAAACTGCGGCGAGTGCCGAGCAACTTCGGCGTTCCGGACGTAAAGGCGAAGCGCTTCCCCTCCAGAAACACCGCTGGGCAATCTTGTCCATCGCGCTTCACGAGTTCTGGTTTGTAGTCATACATATCCAGATTCGGCGGTGACCCGGTCAGGTGCAGATATATGACGCACTTTGCCTTCGCGGGAAAATGAGGCTTTTTCGGAGCCAGTGGGTTGGGTAAATTGGACGCCGACGCCGGGTTGACGAGCGATCCCAGGGCGAAGCCGCCAATACCGGCAAAAGTCTGCTTTAGAAAGTGGCGCCGCGTGGCGTTTTGAACGTTTTGGAGCAGGGGATTCATCGTTTTAAGAACATTTCGTCGAGATTTAGCAAGGTGTTGGCTACGACCGTCCAGGCCGCGTATTCCGCCGCATCGCCGCCTTCCGGAATCGGGCCAATAGGATCGCTCGCCATCTCCACAGCGGCTTTCAAATCGTCCGAATAGCGTCCCTTCAGGCTTTCATACAAACCAAGCAACGTCGCCTTTTCTTGGAGAGAAGGGGGACGGATAAGACATTGTTTGAACCCGAACGCCGCCTTTTCCGCGACCGAGCCTTCCGCCGAGGCCATGCGTCGCCCCAAGGCCTGGGCCGCTTCAATATAAACCGGATCGTTAAGCGTCACCAAGGCTTGTAGCGGCGTATTCGTTCGTTCCCGGCGCACGATGCATATCTCTCGGTTGGGGGCATCGAATGTCGCCATTGACGGATAGGGGTTGGACCGTCGCCACGATGTGTAGATACCACGTCGGTAGCGATCTTCACCCTTGCTGGTCTCCCAATCCGTCTCACTCCCGAAGGCCGCTTTCAATCCCATTTCAGGCTTAGGAGGATTAACCGAAGGACCATACATTTTAGTACTCAGCAGGCCGCTAACGAACATCGCCTGATCCCGTATCATTTCTGCCGAAATGCGAAATCGAGGGCCCCTAGCCAGAAACCGATTCTCTGGATCGTTTCGATACTTTTCCGCCGTAACGATAGACGATTGCCTATAAGTCGCCGAATTCACGATCAAGCTCAGGAGATATTTCACATCCCATCCGCTTTCGACCAGTTCAATGGCTAGCCAATCGAGCAATTCAGGATGCGAGGGGGCTTCCCCTTGCGAACCGAACTCCTCGCTTGTGCCCACAATGCCTATACCGAAGAGCGCTTCCCAATAGCGATTGGCAATGACACGAGCCGTCAAAGGATTATCGCGATCCACTAGCCAGCGAGCCAAAGCCAGCCGATCAGGGTCGTCAGTTCCCGCGTCCTCCATAAAAGCAGATGGCAAGCCTCTGCCGACCGCTTCTCCTTTATCCAAAAAACTGCCGCGAAGTTGCACATGGGTCTGCCGAATTCCGCTTTCCGGCACCTCCGCCATAATGGGCACGGTCGTCATCGATTTGATCGCATCATACTTCGCCTTTTCTTCCGAGATGACGCGGTGCGATTCTAGAGAGTCGGAATCATATCGCGCGAAAAAGGCCGTGAGCTCCGCTTTCTCTTGCCGGCTGCGCTCTTTTTCCGGTTTCTCTAGGGCGCTCGCCAACGAAATGGGGACTGCGGGGAAGGGCTTCTCCTCGTCGCTCACCCACAAACGAAAGCGTTTAATTGGACGATTGAATTGGACTTGCCCCAAGACGACCTTGATTTTCGATCCCTTGGAAAGGGCCACGGGCTTTTTCAATTCGAAGCTCGCTTCATGGTCTTCATCGAATCGGCCAGGCACCGACCAGCCACGCGTATGATTGGCTCGCATCCCATCATGAGCATTCGCCACGTTCGTCTGGGGCGAATCGAAGGTTGCGCTTGAGTTCACTAGTTTCAAAAGCGGGTCCGCTTTCTTCTTTTCTTCGTTTTCCGACTCTCCAGCGACGTTTTCCGAAGGCTCTCCCTGGGTCACTCTGACTTCAATTTCAGTCAAAGACCACGAAGGGTCTCCTGTCTCCGAAGCGGGTACCTCTAGTTTGATTCCGCTTATAGAGTTCATTCCTTCGGGAATAGCTGCGGTGATGGTGTATTGCTCGTTCGGGCGCAAATTTTCATGCACTTCCACTATCCCCTGTTTACCGATGGAAAACTTGCCCTTCGATCGGATTTCCACATCGCGTTCCAGGGGAATCAGCGCCTGCCAGCCTTCCCCTGAATTTAACCGATTCTCCCAGTCGAGCCTGCGCTTTCGGTGTTCTTTTGCCCTAAGTTCCGCTTCAAGCTTATGCCATTTATCCGCGATGCCTTCTTCCAGGGCTTTCCGCTTCCGCTTCTGATCATCGGAAAACAATTCCAGAACCGGCGCTTCGTCCTTTCGGTCCTCGTCTGCGGTGCTATTGAAAATCGCAAACATCTCGAAATACTCTTTCTGTGTGATCGGGTCGTACTTATGCGTATGGCATTGGGCGCAGGCCATAGTCGTGCCCATCCACACGCTCATGGTTGTATTCACTCTATCCACTACAGCTTCATTGCGAAATTCCTCGTCATCGGTTCCCCCTTCGCTGTTTGTTTGCGTATTCCGATGAAACGCGGTCGCCACCCGCTGCTCGACGCTCGAATTCTCCAAAAGATCTCCCGCGATTTGCTCGATCGTAAATTGATCGAATGGCTTGTTTTCATTAAACGAGCGAATCACGTAATCGCGAAAGGCCCATATTTCTCTCAGCGGATCATCCGCATAACCTGCCGAATCCGCATATCGAGCCAAGTCCAACCACATGCGAGCCCAGTGCTCCCCGTAGCTCGGCTTTTCCAATTGTCGATCGACGAAGCGCTCATAGGCCCCCGGGCTCGTATCGGCCACGAAGGCATCCACTTCCTCCAGCGAAGGCGGCAAGCCTGTCAAATCAAGCGCCACACGCCGCGCCAAAGCGGATCGATCCGCCTCAGGGGACTGTTCCAATCCTTCGGACACCAAACGATCCAACACAAAGCGATCGATCTCGTTACTCAATACGTGAGCAGACTCATCGACCTTAGGCGGCTCAGGTCGCTCTATTTTCTTATAAGACCAATGAAGATAGTACTCGCCGCCTTCTTCAATCCATTGCCGGACCAGAGCGACCTCTTCCTCGCTCAAGGCTTTGCCATGCTTGGCTGGCGGCATGCGCTCGTCTTCGTAATCAGTCGTGATCAAGAACAAGAGCTCGCTCTCATCCGGCTCGCCCGGGACCAAAGCCGCGTAGCCATCCAAGTCTTGCGTCGCCCCCTCGAAGGTATCCAACCGCAAACCGCCCGAACCCCGTCGTCCGCCCTTCCGGTCTTCGTCATCCGGGCCATGGCATAGGAAGCAATTATTGGATAGAATCGGTCGAATATCCCGATTGAAATCGATCGTCTCGACACCCTCAGCTACCGGCGCAGACAACGCGACCAAACAATATATCGTAATCAATTTATGGTGACGCATAAAAAACAAGATTCGACTCATCTAATTTAGTATCGGGTATTAAGAAATCAATCGGGAAAAACGCTCAGTCATCCAGCAGGTTGGGTCGGCCCGCTTCGTACTGCGCTTGAACCTCGCTTTGACTGAGGGCTTTATCCCAAATCGCAAATTCGTCGACGTGCCTTTTCATGGCGCGGACAGGAACATTAGGCCAACTGGGTTCATGCAACCAATTGGCAAAACGGCGAGTACGAGGAATAATAGGGCCATCCTGGATGATTTCGCTCTTGTCCGCCAGCACGTCGTTCACATAAACCGAAATCCGATTCTTCCTTCGATCAGTTACCGATACCACATGCTGCCAAGTATCCGTTTTTACCGATAGCTTTCCGTTACTCCCATGACGTTCGATACCTTTAACGCATGATAATATAGTTCCAGACCGCCTCAGTTGAAAATGCAGAGCTCCTTCTTCCCACAGATTGGAATCGACGATGGCTGTCAATTCATAGTCCAAGCGACTCAGCTTCACCCAAGCGCTCACGCTGAACACTTCAAATTCTCCCGGTAAATCGAACTCCACATAATCACTATCTCGATCGAAGAGCATAGCCTGTTTTCCCGGCCAACGTCCGCCCACCCAACGCCATCCGCAAACCTCCCCATCGAGCCGCTTGAGATCCGGCTTGTCAAGGATCGACGACACCGATCCGCTTTGCCCTCCTCCGACGTTTCCCACTTATCTTTGGCCTGGAAAGGTCACCACACGCCTTCGGGCAAAGGCTGGTGCACGGGTGGACCTCCGATCTTCGATGAGATTAAACCACTGGCGGCCAAGGCCTGGTCGCGAACCATCTCGGATGTGGTTGTCAGCGAATTTGCTGGAAATGGTAGGCGAGCTTAGAATATCCTTGAAGGATGGCGGGTGAAGCTAAGTCTTAAATTGTGGGGTCCTGAGAAAATGCGACCTCTACCGCCTCTCCTATGCACCCCTCCTTTGCTCCTCTCGATTGGATCGTTTTGATTGCCTATTTCGTGGCCACGATAGGCATTGGGTGTTTCTTTTATCGAAAGACGAGAACGACCGACGGCTTTACGGCAGGAAATCGGTCCATTCCTGGATGGGTGTGCGGTCTATCCATTTTCGCCACGTTCTTGAGTAGCATCAGCTATTTGGCCAACGCAGGAAAGACATTCGTTTCCGATTGGAATGCTTTCGTGTTCTCGCTTACTGTTCCCATAGGCACGTGGGTAGCGGTTAGATGGTTTTTACCCTACTACCGGAAGAGCCAGCATGTGTCTGCCTACGCGGCGTTGGAGGATCGATTCGGACTATGGGCACGTTTGTACGCGAGTTTCTTCTACATGCTAACCCAACTGGCTCGCATGGCAGTGGTTATGTATTTGGTCGCCCTTCCCATGCAGGTAATTTTTGGCTGGAATATTATGGCCATCTTGCTGTTCGTCGGGATAAGCGTGACCCTATACTCATTTGTCGGCGGCGTGCTGGCGGTAATATGGACCGACGCTATTCAGGCTATCGTATTGATAGCGGGGGCGGTTATAGCCTTGGGGGTAATGCTGGTTAAGATGCCAGGCGGGGCGGGGCAGATCTTCGAGGTAGCCTCTGCTCACGACAAATTTTCGCTTGGCAGCTTTAGCCTGGAGATGGCGGAAAAGACCTTCTGGACGCTGATACTCTTTGGAATCGCCGAGAACCTTCGGAACTTCGGGATCGATCAAAGCTACATTCAGCGATACATCGCATCAAAGTCGGATGAGGAAGCCAAGCGGGGCTTGTGGATCGCGGGCTGGCTATATGTGCCCATGAGCGCGGTGTTCTTTTTTATTGGGACCGCCCTGTTCGCTTTCTACAGCGCGGACAAAGTTATCGAAATTGAGACAACGAGCCCGTTGTGGGAATCGATCGCCTTGGAGGACTTGAATCAGGTTCGCCAGGTGGTCGCTCGACAGGAACTGCTCCAGCAAGGGGCCGATTCAAATAGCGTCGGGTTCGCCGCAAGCCAGGCCCAGTTGGCGAGCAAAAAGGGGATAGAAGAACTGGGAGATCGCGTGTTTCCCTACTTTATCGCTACCCAGTTGCCTCCAGGAATTACGGGTCTGTTAATCGCGGCGGTTTTCGCGGCAGGTATGAGCACAATTTCCACTAGCTTGAATTCTTCGGCTACCTTGTTCATGACGGACTACTATCGTCGTTTGATTAATCCCGGTGCATCCGAGCGCAAGCAGATGGGAGCTCTCTACCTGGCGACCTTTCTGTGGGGAGCCGCGGGTACTTGCCTAGCCCTCTTGCTTGTGCAAGTGACTCAGAGTGCCTTGGACATGTGGTGGACGCTGTCAGGCATTTTCAGTGGTGGCATGGTAGGGCTATTCTTGCTGGGTCTGATTAGCCAACGGGCCCGAAATCCTCAGGCCGTAACCGCAGTTATGCTCGGCTTAGTAGTCATCCTCTGGATGTCATTGCCCAAGGTCGCGGAAATGTTTTTACGGGCAGATAAGGCGTCGATGGTCCACAGTATGGGTTCTACCATGCAAAACTTGAGTAGCGGAGGCCTGGCCAGTCCCTTCAATGCATTGCTGATTCCCGTGATCGGCACCCTAACGATCCTTCTGAGCGGAATCCTGTTTTCCAAGTGGTTTGGTCGCGACGGCGATTCCCCAACCAGCAATCCATGGACCTGAATGGCATTATAACTCCGTTGATAACTCCGCTTTCCGGGCGTAATTCAATCGATAAGAAAGCATTGTATCGACTTGTTGAACACATTATCAAAGGTGGGGTGAATGGCGTTTTCGTGTTAGTAAGTTCAGGAGAAGGGCCATGCTTGAGCTATCAGTTGCGCAGGGAATTGGTTCGAGAGACATGCCGAATAGTCTCTTCTCGGATTCCCGTGTTGGTGGCGATATCCGACACCTCAATGGAAGAATCGATCGACTTGGCTAAAGTTGCCGCCGAGGCAGGAGCGGATGCTGTGGTTTTGGCAACCCCTTACTATTTTCCAGCGGGTCAAACGGAGCTGTTGCAATACGTACGTACGATCGTTTCGGAGCTACCGCTTCCAGCGATGCTCTACAATATGCCGGCTCTGACCAAGGTCTGGGTTGAAATCGAAACTTCAAGAAAGCTCATCGATTTGGAAGGCATTATTGGAATCAAAGACAGTAGTGGCGATCTTGCTTATTATGAAGAGCTCTGCTCGCTAAAAAATGAACGCCCCAACTGGACCTTTTTCATAGGCCCAGGGGAAAAAATGATAGCGTCACTTGCTTTAGGGGGAGATGGTGGAGTGAACGGCGGGGCTAATGTTTACCCGAAACTGTTCGTCGATGCCTACCGCTCCACCCGCGATGGGGATGAGATCAGGCAGTTATCGTTGCAAAAGAAGATCGAAGCTTTCGGCAAAATCTACGAAGTCGGAAAATACGCTTCACGCTTTATGAAGGGAACGAAATGCGCAGCATCGATTCTCGGCTTGTGCGACGACCGTATGGCGGAACCCTTCAATCTTTTCTACCCTGAGGACCGAGAAAAAGTGAAAAAGATTCTCGATGATTTGGATTTGGAATCGTGATTTTGATTATTGCAAAAATGGATACTGTACCTAGAATACGAAGTTACCGGCCAATCGTTGACCTAATTCTGGTTTCAATGTTTATCGCCATCGCCCAGGCCGATCACCATGAATTCCCTCCCGTCGCCAAGGTAGGCCAGGGAAGCTTGTTGGTGTCCGAGCAGATTTTTCCGATAGCGAACAAGCCAACCAAAGAATGCCATGCGTCGACTATCGTGGAAACATCGGATGGCGAATTAGTTGCCGCTTGGTTTGCGGGCACTCGAGAGCGGGATCCGGATGTGGGGATATGGGTTTCGCGAAAGGAGGGCGGAAAATGGACCGAACCAAGAGAGGTGGTCAATGGCGTGCAGTCGATGAATCTGCGCTATCCGTGTTGGAACCCTGTTCTCTTCCAACCTTCGAATGGACCGCTAATGCTTTTCTATAAAGTGGGACCCAACCCGCGAGAATGGTGGGGTATGCTGACCACTTCCGAGGACGGGGGGAGTAGCTGGTCATGGCCGGTAAAATTAGGTGAACATTGGGCCGTTGGGCACCTGTTGGGCCCTGTTAAGAATAAGCCGATCGAGCTCGCAGACGGCTCCATCCTCTGCCCGGCGAGTACAGAAGTTGATATCGAAGAGGGGGATGGATACTGGCGTGTTCATTTCGAGGTGACTCGCGATCTTGGAAAAACGTGGGACGTGATTGGCCCCATCAATAACGGGATCGCGTTCGATGCTATCCAGCCGAGCATCCTCACCTACGCGAATGGGGACATGCAGATTCTTTGCCGGACCAAGCAGGACGTCGTTTCCCAAAGCTGGTCGCGGGATGGAGGGGTCAGCTGGAGCGGTATGGCAGCGACGCAACTGCCTAATCCAAGCTCCGGAACGGATGCGATTACCTTGCAGGATGGGCGGCAACTGTTGGTCTACAATCACTCGACGCGAAAAACCGAGGTTCCCAGTCGTCAGATATTGAATGTGGCATTGTCCGAAAACGGCATCGATTGGGAGATGGCCATGACTTTAGAGTGGGAAACAGGAGAGCGGCCACGCGGCGAACGCCATTGGGGCGAGTATTCCTATCCGGCTGTGATTCAGGCTGTTGACGACCGTATCCACATTACGTACACCTATAATCGAGAAGGCATCAAGCATGCGGTACTGGATCCAAGAAAATTGTGACACCTGCAGGGGCGTGGCTTCGAATTGCCTACCAAGCAATCGATGCATTGAAGCCAGATTTCGGAGGACTGAGCCGGTCCTCCGATATATTCCAACGACGAGAGATAAAACCGGACGAGCAGATATGGGAAACAAATCAATAGCCTTTCGAATCGTGGCATCTGTTCTGGCAGTGATGGTTAGCGTATTATCCGTCGCCGAAGATAACCGGCTCGAACGCCTCCGATACAATAATCCAGGGTTGATTGTCGATTTAGGTGTGGGCCTTTGGGCTTGGCCATTGCCGCTGGATTTCGATGAGGACGGGGATTACGACTTGGTGGTCGTTTGTCCCGACAAGCCGTTTAACGGAACCTACTTCTTTGAGAATATTGAAGGCGATGTAGCATTACCTGTATTCGAGCCGCCTGTACGTATCAGCAAAGGAGATCACAATGTGCAAGTTTCCTATGTTGATGGAACTCCTCGAGTGCTTTCGCCAGGAATCGAGCATAACGAGTTTTTCACTCGAGGTATAGATACAGGAAAGGCGCTTGGACTATCGAGCAACGATATCTATACGGCCAAGGGGAACATCCGAGCCAAACAATGGAAGTACGTGGACTATGATGGCGACGGTGCATTGGATATCGTCACCGGGTTTGGCGACTGGACCGACTATGGGTGGGATAACGCCTACAATAGCAGAGGCGAATGGACGAACGGACCATTGAGAGGATTGGTTTTTTGGGTTCGGAATCTAGGAACTAGCGAGAAGCCCGAATACGATCGAGCGCGGCAAATTAAGGCTGCCGGACAAAACGTGGAAGTATTTGGTTGGCCGTCGCCAAATTTTGGCGACTTCGATGACGATGGAGATCTGGATTTATTGTGTGGGGAATTTTTGGACGGCTTTACTTACTTTCAAAATACGGGGACTCGAACGCGACCAAACTATGCCGCAGGGCGACGTTTGCGATCGGAGGGATCTCTATTGAAGATGGATCTGCAAATGATTGTCCCGGTGGCTTTCGATTGGGACAAGGATGGCGATCTGGATCTGATTTGCGGGGATGAGGATGGTCGCGTGGCCTTTATTGAGCACACAGGGGAAGTGAAAGATGATCTCCCGCAGTATCGAAAACCTGTCTACTTTCAGCAAAGGGCTAAGGATGTGAAATTCGGGGCCCTAGCGACTCCTTTTGGAGTCGATTGGGATAATGATGGGGACGAGTATATCATTTGTGGGAACACGGCCGGATATATTGGGTTTTTCGAGAATTTGGGCGGCGGATCCGATCCCGTTTGGGATAAGGTCAAGTTGCTAGAAGCCGGTGGCCATACCATACGAATACAAGCTGGGCGCAATGGTTCCATACAAGGACCGGCGGAAGCGAAATGGGGTTACACTACTCAAACGGTGGCTGATTGGGATGGAGATGGGCTGTTGGATATTGTTGCCAATTCTATTTGGGGAAAAGTCATTTGGTATCGAAATATTGGAGTAGAAGGGGAGCCGATGTTAGAACCAGCCCGGGCGATCGAGGTTGAATGGCAAGGGCAACCTCCTAAGCCAGCCTGGAACTGGTGGAATCCGGTTGGGCGCGAAATGGCGAGCCATTGGAGAACGACACCGGTTGCCGTGGACTGGAACGAGGACGGTCTTATGGACTTGGTTATGCTGGATCACGAAGGTCATATCGCTTTTTTTCAGAGGGCGGAACGGATGGGCATATTACGCCTGCTTCCAGGTGAGAGGATTTTCTGCGATGAAAATGGGGAGCCACTTACTTTGATACGAGGTCCTGCTGGCAAGAGTGGGCGCCGCAAGCTGGAAGTCGTCGATTGGGATGGCGATGGGCGATTAGACATCCTTTTCAACGGGGAGAACGCGGATTGGTACAGGAACATGGGCGAACGCGATGGCAAAACCGTATTGAAAAACCTGGGGCCGCTCGACGATCGCAAAATCTCGGGCCACACATCGAGTCCAACGACAGTCGATTGGGACAATAATGGAGTGCCGGATCTTTTGGTTGGCTCCGAGGATGGCCGGCTGTATTTTAAGCGAAATTCTAGATTGAATCAAAAATAATCGGGATGAATAGAGGAATCTCCGGAATTACTCTGACTATTCTCGGTTGCTCGATTCTATCCGGCCCAGCATTGGCCCGGCCTAATATTCTTTTTATCCTAGTAGATGATCTCGCTTGGACCGACTTGGGCAGCTATGGCCACCCATGGCACGAGACGCGTCAGATCGACCGGCTCGCGAATGAAGGGATGCGCTTCACCCAAGCCTATTCGCCAGCGCCAATTTGCTCGGCTGCTCGGGCCAGCATTCTAACTGGTAAGACGACCGCTCGACTCGGGTTCGAATTCGTGGTAAAAGCGGAACCGGGGAAACAAATAATCGAACCGACACCCCCTCTGCGAGCGCCCCCGTATACTATAACTTTAGACCCTTCGGAAACAACGATCGCGGAGCGTTTGCAAAAAGATGGATACGAGACTGCTTATTTTGGCAAATGGCACTTGAATCCTCATTACGACGGGCGGTACCTCGGATGGGATCCTGATTTGGGGCCCGCCCGTCAGGGCTTTGAAATAGCCATTGAGGATTTTGGAAGCCACCCATATAGCGGGAGGGAGCTGAAGGCGATTGACGAAGTAGGGCGGTTCCATCCGGATGGCATAACCGAGCGATCAATTGAATTTTTGAAACGCGATCATCAAAGACCATTTTTTCTCATGGTCTCCCATTTTTTGGTCCACACACCGATGACTTCGCCGCATCGATGGTTGCTGAATAAATATGAAAAGATAATTCCTGAAGACTCCCCGAACAGAGAAAAACGGGTAGCTTATGCGGCTTGCGTGGAAACGCTAGATTACTACGTGGGCGAGTTGCTAGACGCTTTGGACGAAACCGGACTCGACGACTCCACTTTGATCGTCTTCCTCTCCGACAATGGGGGTCATCCCGAGTATGTGTCCCACTCGCCTTTGCGCGGCTCCAAGTGGAATCTTTACGAAGGCGGAGTACGAGTACCTCTGCTGATTCGCTGGCCGGGCCGGGTTTTACCGAATTCTGTGCGCGATACTCCAGTGATCGGGTATGACTTGTTTCCAACTTTTGCTGAAGTTTCTGGACGGCCAATAGACTCTGTCGATCAAGATGGGACGAGCTTGCTACCTTTGCTTAGCGAGTCGAAGGGTAACTTGAAGCGTGCCATGTATTGGCACTTTCCCTACTACCATCCGGAAGGTTCCAAGTTCGGCCAGGCGATCGGTAAAATTGGCGTTGACGACTTTCTTATTAGCCAGACAAGACCCCACTCGGCCGTTCTAAAATATCCTTACAAACTGATTTATTTCGAGGAGAGGAGAAAGTCCGAACTCTACAATATCGAGGACGATCTGTCGGAACAAAGCGACCTGTCTCTATCTTTGCCAAGCGTAGTTAAGGAACTTAGTTCAGAGCTCCGGGATTATTTGCAGAGAGTCGGCGCGCGCCGGCCTACGTTACCCGTATCAGAATGAATCGATCAAATTGCTTTCTTGCCCTAGTCCTGCTGGCCCCCCCTCTGTTCGCTTTGGGGAATCAGCCCAATGTTCTATTCATAGCCGTCGATGACTTACGAGTGGAGCTAGGTTGCTACGGAGATAGTCATGTGCTGTCTCCGAATATCGATAAGCTAGCCGAGCACGGGACCTTGTTTGAACGAGCCTATTGCCAGCAGACTGTTTGCAACCCGTCACGAGCCTCGCTGCTGACCGGCATGCGTCCGGACACCTTACGCGTTTGGGATTTGTTTACGCATTTTCGGCAAAACCTCCCGGAGGCTGTAACCTTGCCTCAATTGTTCATGGAGAACGGGTATCGTTCGATTGGTATCGGGAAGATTTTCCACAATTGGCGTCAAGACGACTGGCGAGGCGACCGCGTTTCCTGGAGCGAGCCTGAGTTTCTCCACTACGAGACCCATGGGCATGATGAAGCGAAAGTCGAAGGTCCATTACCGCCAAATCTAGCTTCAGGTGCAGGTGGAATAGAATGTCGAGACGTACCTGATGAGGCGTACTACGATGGTCGAATTGCTCAAAAAGCGGTGGAGCGATTGCGAACGTTGGCGAATTCTAACGATCCATTCTTTCTAGCAGTGGGATTCTGGAAGCCTCACACGCCGTTCAATGCCCCGAAGCGATATTGGGATATGTATGAACGCGAAGCGATTCCTGTTCCGCGACATTTGGATCCGCCAAGCAATGTACCGGAGATCGCTTTGACAAGCTCTCGGTACGATGGACGCGCCAAGCCGATTGAGTTACGCGAAATGCATCACGGCCACTTGGCTGCGATCACTTATTTGGATACGCAGATAGGCAAAGTGATCGACGAGCTTGATAGGCTCGGCCTTCGCAACAACACGATTATCGTTTGGTGGTCAGACCATGGACTTCATTTGGGCGAGCACGGTTTGACTCGAAAAACCACCGCCTTCGAACTCGATGCTCGTGTACCCTTTATAATAACCACACCGGGTCATCCCGGTGGCCAGCGATCAAAAGCATTGGTGGAACTGCTGGATATATATCCGACCTTGGCCGAGCTTTGTGGTATATCTCCACCTGACGAGATAGAAGGGCGTTCTCTACGGCCGCTTTTTGAAAATCCAGATCAACCGTTTAGATCTGCAGCTTTGACCCAGACGCCGCGTCCCAATTATCCAAAAGGCAAGTTGCCTCAATCGATGGGGTATTCGGCGAGAACGGATCGATTTCGCTACACGGAATGGCGAGACTTCAAGTCTGGGCGTGTACTTGCTCGGGAGTTGTACGATCATCAAACGGATCCCTTGGAAACAGTGAATGTAGTAGAGATGGTTGAATACAAGAATTGGCTGCCCGAGTTGGAAGAGGAATTGGCCAAGCTAATTAAGCGATGAATTGGAAAATGGGATTGTTCGTCCTCGTTGGAGGAGCGGCTTTACGCCGCGATACCCTTCAAAGGATTCTATCGCGGCGTAAAGCCGCTCTTACGATGGCGAGATGTTGTTTAGCAATTTTCGCCTTAAGCCTTTCTACTTCATCCTTAACCGCCTCCCCGAATATCGTACTCATCATGGCGGACGATCTGGGCTATGGTGATTTAGGCTGCTATGGGCAGCGGCATTTTTCGACGCCTCATATCGATGCTCTTGGCGAGCGAGGAATGCGGTTTACGCAGGCCTATGCTGGAGGCCCAGTATGTACATCGTCGCGCAGCGCACTAATGACGGGGCTTCATGGTGGACGCACGCCGGCTCGCGACAACGTTCCGCACTATGAAACGTATTTACGTAAGGATGATGTTACTGTAGCAGAGATTCTCAAGTCTCAAGGTTATCGCAACGGAGGGGTGGGCAAGTGGAGTTTAGGCGATCCAGGAACTGAAGGGGATGCGACTAATCAAGGCTTCGACATGTGGTTTGGTTATCAAAATCAAGACCATGCCCACTATTACTATGCCGAGTACTTAGACGACAGTTTGTTGACTTCAGGTAGGTTGGACCTAACCGGCAACGGTCGAACAAAGTCGCACTATAGCCACGATCTACTGACTGACCGCGCTATGGACTTTATTGCTGAATCCGGGAATGGACCTTTCTTTCTTTTTGCGGCCTACACCTTGCCTCATTTTTCGCATGGATCGGAGGACTCGGATCGCCTGGCCGTCCCAGATTGGGAAGGCTTTGGAAGGCCAAATTGGAGCGATGCTGCCAAGAAATACGCAGCTATGGTAAAACGCTTGGATGACGATGTCGGTAGGATCGTTTCCTTTATTCAACGAATGGGCCTTGCGGAGAATACACTGATCATTTTCACAAGCGACAACGGGCCATTGGGATCCGGTCCAAGCGATGAGCTCGACAACAATGGCCCTCTAAAAGGAGCGAAACGAAGCCTTTATGAAGGAGGGATTCGAGTTCCGTTTATCGCCAGTTTTCCGGGAGCGATACCAAGTGGAACTGAAAGTGACGAAGTGATAGCCTTTTGTGATCTGCTACCGACACTCGCTGAAATAGCAGGAGCTAAGGTGCCTGATAGAACTGATGGAATTTCTCTTCTAAGCGTCTTAAATGGAGAACAGCTGGACGAGAAACGAGAATACTTGTATTGGGATTATGGGCATACGCGCCCTCGCTATGATCAAGCAGTTCGACTAGGAGATTGGAAAGGGATTAGGCTTGGCCAAGGTTCGCCGCTGGCTCTTTTCAATCTCAAGTCGGACATTGGAGAAACTAAAGACGTCGCCGTAGATCATCCGGACATCGTTAAACGAATCGAGAGTATCATGGAAAGCGCAGTAGTGCCAAGCGATCGTTACCCGGTCGGCGACGTCTACCAAGGCGGACCGATTTGGAAGAAGACTTGGTAGGACGTTCCGCCAATATGTAGGAGCGGGGTTATGGCCCGTGTCCCGGATGGCCAACCCCGCCGAAAGCCGCTCCGACCATG
>JAYZHU010000060.1:0-16801 GCA_036166175.1 Verrucomicrobiota bacterium
GGCTGCCGTTCACTAGTTGAAACCTAGATCGCGTATTCAGGAACGGTCGTTCGTTCCACTTCCTCTACAATCGTCAGCCCTAGGATCGCTTTTTTAAGAGCATCCTGGCGTAGCGACATACAGCCGATTTCCTTGGCAGCCTGCTGCAGTTTATAGATTGGATCGCTGTTCGAGATCATGCTCCGCATCTCCTCGGATATCTCCAAAACTTCGTGGATAGCCACACGGCCGGAGAATCCTGTCATACTACGAGATCCACATCCGCGGCCGCGATGCAGCGTGACGTCTATGACCACACCAAGTTCGAAGTACTTGAGAAGCACCTCTCTTACTCATTGGGCTTTAGTGGCGGCAGCCCGGCATTTACGAAAGTTTTATCCCCCTTTGGGGATCAGGCGCTAAGGGACGGGATTCGAGCTCGATTTCCTAGTAGTTAGCGTCTTTGATTCCACTCCGCGGATTCAAATCGAGACAGGCAGCCTGATATCAACTCGTGGTCCCATTTTGGCCAGGGCACAAAAGATTTCTTGGCCTCAGCTAGGTTTGCGATCTCTTTTATAAAGTCGTTGTGGAAGCTAATCCAATCCAGATTCGGCAGAGTAGGTTTCCAGATGGAGCCCTGCATCAGGTAGCCGGAATTGGTTCTTTTCTGGGCGGCTCCCGCGACCTTAGCGGAAAGATTTTCTAATATTACATCGTAAACCTCCGGCTTTTCAAAGCACACGCGAGGAATGGAGTCGGAAGTAGCATTCTCGTTGAGAGCGACCTTGGCTCCTTGCGATTTCATTGCCAGCACGATGCATTGGTGAACGGATTTGTAGGTTTCGATTGGCTGAAGTTGCCCGAGGTAATGGCTGGCGGGTATGATCAATGAATAAGTCCAATCGTTGTGGTGGTCGACAACCCCTCCGCCCGTGGGACGCCGGACGAAGTCAGCGTCGATTACTGAAATTTCCGAACGAGCGTATTGTTAGGATTGGCTAAGCCCGAAAGTGTAGGATGGCCGCTCCCAACCATAGTGACGAAGGCGTATCGAGCTAGGTTCTGGGTAGTGATTGAGAAGCAGGAAATCCCGGGCCATATTCTCCGCAGCGGCTAGATTCGAATCGGGTAGAATATGTAAAGAGCATGACATGCGGAAACTATCTTCGTTCAATTCAGGCTTTAGCCTTGTTCGGAATTATGCACTATAGAGAATGATACCAGCCACGAAACTGTTTCGGGACAATAAGGGAATCAAGGTGATCTGTGAAGCCTGTTGGACGTGTTTTCAGTCTTCCTTGGAGAGGATAAGAATCGAGCGTAAGATCCGGGGGGCGTTTCGAGAATCTAGGATTGTTTGCGAGTGTTGCTTGATCGATGCTTGAGCGAGGCAATCCAAAATGCTCGAGCAATTTTTTTCCAATTTGAAATCGAGAGAGGCGTTGGCTTCCAGCCCAATGGAGCAGTCCTCGATAGTCATTTCTCTCGCATAATTCGACTAGAACGTCCGCTACGTTTTCCGTAGGGCAGGGTTGCCGAAATTCGTCGATAAAAAGGGTGGGCCGCTCATCCTTGCTGAGAGCTCTGAATAGTTGTTCGTGCAGGCTTCTTTCGCCTCGTGGACTGTTGCCACTTAACAGAGGTATTCGAACGATGGATGCGAACTCCGAAGCGATCTCCAAAATGCCTTCCTCGGCCTTGGCTTTTTGTTGGCCGTAAAGCGATCTAGGGGAGGTAGAGCTATCAATTTTGTAGGGCGGGTTTTGCCCGTCGAAAACCTGATCGGTTGAAATATGAATATATCGGGCGAAGAGATGCCTTGAGAGAAGAGCGAGCTTTTCAGGCAGACGTACGTTGATAAGGTCGCTGAGAGCGGGGTCGTTATCGCATTGGCTAGGATTGGATATGGCGGCGCAATTTACGATTGCGTCTGGAAACGCTTCCAGAGTGAAGGCTTCGACTGCGGCAAGATCTGATAGGTCCAGGGTATTCTGACTGGCGAGTCCATCGACAGGGTGGTTGGAGGAATTTACGATTCCGATGACTTCGTGGGATCGAAGACTAGCTGCTTTTGCGAAGGCGCTTCCTAGCAGTCCGGATGCCCCAGTAAGAATGATTTTCACGATTGCGATGCTGGTGAGCAAACTAGGCTATTTGAAGAGCCTGTGATAAAGGTGCCATTCGATCTGCCAAGGGGTCGCTTGGGAGCCGACCTTCAATCTTCGAAGACATAGAATTGAGGCTTTCTGAAAAACGACGCATTCTAAAGTTTGCACTCCGGTAACGAGCTGGGCTGCTAAGCTGGAAAGATGCGGTTCGTGCCCTACGATCATCAGATCCGAGGAGGAGTCGTCGATGAAATCGGCGGTAGCAATGGGATCGTCGAATGGACGCAAGCCTGTTACGGTTTTTAGTGGGGCGGTTAGTTCTAGCTCCTCGGCTATTTGTTGGGCGGTCTCGATGGCTCGCGTCAAATCGCTGTGCCAAATCTCGGCGGGCGTGACCAGCGACTTGCCCTTGAAAACCTGGCACAATCGACTGAGCTGGCGTCTACCTTTGGAACTGACGGGCCGATCGTGGTCTGCCTCCGAGCTCGAGGCGTGAGCGTGCCGGACAATGTATAAAGTTTGCTGCATTTATCTAGTTGGTGGATTCGTGAATCGGTTAGATCGGAGTCCGATGCCTAGCTTTTTTGGGGTGATATTATGGATTATTTGATTCGTGGCCTAAGAGAATTTCGAGTCCATCGGGCCTCTATCGTGGCGGAGAAACGCTTCCATGCCTGCTTTCATGGATACGCGTGGCTGATAGGCAAGATCGCGCTTGGCGGCAGAAATGTCGAACCAATGGTCTTTAGCAAGCTCTGAGGCGATGAAACGCGTCATGGGCGGTTCGCTTCGCAGGTTTAGGATATTCCAAACGGTTTCCATAAATCGACCGATTCTCATGGCTCGTTGGAAGTCCATCTTTTTTTCTATATGTGGGATCCCTTGAGTTTCTAGGAGTTCATTTATCCACGGCCAAAGCGAAACGGGCTCGTCATTAGAAATGAAATACGCTTTACCTCCAGGATTGTTTGTGGTGTTATCTAGGCTGGCTTCGGCACATAGATGAGCATCCACGACATTTTCGATATAGGTTAAGTCGACGCGATTCGATCCATCGCCTACTATTTGAAGGCGACCTTTGCGGGCTCTATCAATCACTCTGGGAATGAGATTGGCATCTCCGGGCCCCCAAATCAAGTGGGGCCTCAAAGCCACGGTTTTCAAATAGCCGGGAGGCTGTCCATGGGCTATGAGTACGGCCTTTTCGGCAATTACCTTGGTTGCCGGGTAAGGGCATGGAATGTTGGAACCGTAGGGCAGCGATTCGTCTGCTCCGGACAGCGACTGGCCATTGAATACAACACTGGGCGTACTCGTGTAGACGAGTTTGGATACTTCGAAGTCACGACAGCCATTGATGATCGCCTGGGTTCCTTCGACATTCGCCTTACGAAAATCCGAGATAGAGCCCCAGATACCGACTTTTGCTGCTGTGTGAAAAACCGTGTCCATTCCCCTGCATGCCTCACGAGCCCTGCTGGCGTTACCGAGGTCGACATACTTCATTTCCACGCCAAGCGATTCTAGTTCAGGTTGGGCGCTGCGGCAGAGACCAGACACCTGGCATTCTTGGTCTAGAAGTCGGTGAATCAGGCTTTGACCCACAAATCCGCTTGCACCTGTGACCAGGACTCTCCTCGGCCCCAGATTGGTTGGTCCGTTGTCTACGACCGCGCGCTCCATAGCAACTGAGGCTTGCGTGCGTTCCAGGGCTGTCAAGTATCTGCGTCTCTATCGATGAAAACGGATGGCCAGAATTCGGGAAAAGAGCTCATTGCTCGTGTATCGTTTTTTGGGAAGGAAGAAGGTCAGGTTAAGCGTTTCCCCGATTTCGATAAGAGCCGGCATACCGCCCCGAAATTCGCCAGCGATCGAGCTCAGCAGTTTCTGGCTCGTCTAGCGGAGCCGGAGTTGTATGAGTGGGGAGAGGAACGATTCTCTGCTTTTCGAGAGTCCATGGGATACCGCCGAAAGGAAATCGCTCTTGTTGTGGAAGGCGGAACGGGTAGGATTGAAAGCAAGGATTTCACGATAGAGAAACGGTATTCGCTAGTTGAAGACAGCCCCGATCGCTATTTGGCGGAAACCGAGTTGCTAGAGGCTAGCAGTTCGAGCTTGCTTGAAGATGCTTCGTTCAATGGGGCCGTGGGCCCACTTTTCGAATGCATGCGCTGCCTGTTCTCGAAAAGCGTATCCGTGGAAGGAATCGTTGATGGATTGGAAGAGGCGAGCGATGATAGCCTGTCTTTGGATTATCCATCGACTTGCAACCATTGCGACGTTCGTATAGAAAACGTGAATGCGGTTTTCCGGTTCGAGGCGATTTCCTTGGAAATCAGATTTCCTGGCTTTGGCACTCCGGGGCAACTGATCGATTCTTATCGAACTCTAGTTGAGAATCTAGGAGATGCCTGGCCTGCCGAAGACGCTCTGCCTTTGCTTTAGCGCTAGGGTGTTTCGGTAAGGAAACCCCTAGCGCTAATCCTCTCAATCCGCGAGGGAGTGTCCGAAACCCAGAAGACTGCCATAAATCGTGAGGCAAATAATATTTGGAGAAATCTGGCCTTGATACTGTTGTTTTCCAAGGGGAAATGATTGTTTGGAGGACGTTGACTATAGACGGGGGTCGACTTTTTTTTAAATAATTGAGGAGCCTCGTTCGTCTAACAGGGCAGAAATTCAAATAGAGCTATGAAAAATCTGGTTTTAACTTTGATTGCCGTGGGAGTGCTGGCTTCCAGCGCATATGGAGAAGACCTGTTCATTGAAGGCGGTTTTGATGATGCGAAGAATGCGGCCAAGGCCAGCGACAAGTTAATCATGATCGATTTCAAGGCGGAATGGTGTGGCCCCTGCAAGATGCTGGACCGGACAACTTGGAGTGACGACGAGGTGATCGATTCGGTCAAAGAGAAGGCCGTGGCCGTCAAGATCGATGTTGATCAGCATGGCGATCTCGCCTCGAAATACGGTATTCGATCCCTTCCTACGATCGTATTCACCAACGCGGATGGCGAGGAGGTATCGAGGTTTATAGGGTACCGAGATGCCAAGGGATTCCTAGAAGAATTCAATCAAGTCGTGAATTCCTGATCCACAACAGGTTTTTCCGTTCTTGCGTTAGCAGCGGGGCTTTAGATATTTCCTGCGATAATCCCGCAACTGGGGAGTCTCACGAAAACAACTAAAGCTGCTAAATATGAGCGATACCGAGGCGCTGACGCAATCCGATCCAAAGCCAATCTACGGCAAGAGCAATCCGTTTCCGGCCCCACTTTTAAAGAAGTTCAATCTCAATGGTGAGGGCTCCGCCAAGGAGACGTTCCACGCGGAGATTTCGCTCGAGGGTTCGGGTTTGTCTTACGAAGCGGGCGACGCTCTTGCGGTGGTTCCAGAAAATGCTCCTGAATTGATTGAGGACTTCTTGGAGGCGACTGGTTTGGAGGGGTCTCAATCTGTGATGATCGACGAGAAGTCGATGAACCTTCGGGAGGCGTTGAGAGACAAGCTCGATCTGCGTGTAGTCACCAAAGTAGTGCTCACCAAGTACGCTAAGCTTTGCGGGAATGATGAGTTGCTGGAGAAGTGCGGCGATCGGGAATGGGTCAAAGAATATTCCTGGGGTCGCGATTGGGTCGACGTAGTTAAAGAGTTTCCTGCCGAAAGTTTAGCGGCTGAGGACTATTTTAGTGTCCTTCGGCCGTTGGCAGCGCGCCTTTATTCGATCGCCTCCAGCTTAGTAGCCCATCCGGGCGAGGTTCATTTGACTGTCGGCGCCGTGAGATATGAGGCGTTGGGAAGACAGAAAAAAGGGGTTTGCTCGACGTTTATCACCGATATGTGGGACGAGGGCGCCACAGCTGGTGTCTACTTTCATCACAACAAGAATTTCAAGCTTCCTGAGGACGGATCCGTACCCATTATTATGGTAGGCCCTGGCACGGGAATCGCCCCATTTCGGGCGTTCATAGAGGAACGCGTAGCATCCGGAGCGAGTGGGAAAAATTGGCTCTTTTTTGGAGACCAGCATGAAGCCACGGACTATCTTTATCAATCGGAGTGGGATTCCTATTTGCAGCAAGGCCACTTGCATCGCGTAGATCTGGCTTTTTCCAGAGATCAAGCCAACAAGATTTATGTCCAAGATCGCATGCGTGAAAACGCGGCCGAATTATGGAGCTGGATTGCCGAAGGAGCCTACTTCTACGTGTGTGGAGACGCCAGCCGGATGGCCAAGGACGTGCACCAAGCCCTCATTGACATAGCCGCCGAACACGGAGGCATGGAAGAAAGCGAGGCGACTGCTTACGTGAAGCAGATGCAGAAGGAAAAGCGTTACGGCCGTGATGTTTATTGAACCATTCAGTGGCTCTCGGCCTAGCGGCAAGTTCAAGGGTTCCAGCCGCATTGCCTGTGTTTCAAATTAACTTTCCCCAACGTGCTCCCTTTGCGTCACGATAGCCATGCCCAGATCAGGTTCAGTTGGTATTCTTAGAAGGTGCTGGATTGCTGCAGATACTCCTCGAGAGATTGACTTTTTATCCGGCCAATGAAATGGGATCGGCTCCCGTTTTAGAGATTCGGTATTGGGCCTGGCAAAAATGAAAATCTTCTCCAATCCACTTTGCCTCGATTATCATTCGCCAGGACATCCAGAGCGTCCCCAGCGGGTCCAGGCTACAGTTGAACGTCTAAAGGCTAGCCACCCAGATTGGGATTGGCCACGAGTCGAGCCGGTTTCCGTAGTCGATATTTCGCGAGCCCATGGCCAGGCCCATTTGCAAAGGCTTCGAGTCCCTAAAGATTTCGACGGAGATACAGCCTATCATGAAGGAATCTTCGAAATCGTCCGAATGGCCTCCGGCGCTAGCATTGGGGCCTTGAAGGAAGCCTTGAATGGAGAAGCTGCTTTCTCATTGATGCGTCCGCCCGGCCATCATGCCGAATCGAATAGGGCTATGGGTTTTTGCTATTTGAATCATGTAGCGATAGCGGCAATGGTCGCCCTAGATTCGGGAATAGATAGAGTCACCATTTGGGACTTCGATGCCCACCATGGAAACGGAACTGAAGCTATCGTTATTGGAATGGATCGTATTCGCTACGTTTCGGCCCATCAACATCCCTGCTATCCGGGAACTGGAATCGTTTCACGCGAGAATGCTTTTAATTTCCCGGTGGCTCCTGAAACGGAAGCAGTCGAGTATATGAAGATTCTATCGAAATCCTGGGAATCCGTTTTGGAATTCCAGCCGGAACTGATATTAGTGTCGGCTGGATTCGACGCGTATTCGAAGGACCCATTGACGCAGATGCGACTGGGTATCGAAGATTTCAAGACGTTGGGAGAGTGGATAAGAAAGACTAGAACTCCGGTCGCGGCGACATTGGAAGGGGGATACAGCGAAGATTTACCCTTGCTTGTCGACGCATTCTTGAAAGGGTGGAGTGGTTCTTAGAGGTACAGGATCCTCGCATGGAAGACGAATTATTCGAATACGTTGACACTCAAGAAGGGCTGAATGCCCTCTGCGATTCGTTGGCGGCCCATCGCGAGATCGCCCTGGATAGCGAGGCGGATAATCTACATCACTACGAAACGAAGCTATGCTTGTTGCAGATGCGATTCGAAGACCGGACCTATCTGTTAGATATGCTGGTCGACGTTGATTATTCTCGATTTTGGGAGACGCTCAAGCGGTTGCATCTGATAATGCACGGCAGCGATTTCGACCTTCGCCTATTTCGGGAGTTTTCCGATTTTCGGGCTACCAGCATTTTCGATTCGATGCTCGCCTCCCAGCTTTTGGGAATCAAGCGCTTTGGATTGGCGGCTTTGCTAGAGGAGCATTTTAACGTAAAGCTTCCAAAAGATAGTCAAAAGAGCGATTGGTCGCAACGGCCTCTTACTGATAAGATGCTCCGCTATGCTGCGAATGATGTACGCTACCTCCATCAATTGCGGGATCTTCTGATGGAACAAATACGGGAGCTGGGTAGAGAGTCGTGGCTGCATCAGAGATGTGAATACCAGATTGAAACCGCCTTGAGTGGTTTTCCGGATGGGGATGAGCACAGCTGGCGAATCGCCCGGTCTGACAAGCTCGACCCGAGGGGGAAGGTAGCGCTTTTCGAATTGTGGCATTGGCGAGAAGAATTGGCGGAAAGATTGGATCGACCTCCTTTTAAAGTGCTGGGCAACGACTACATGATCAAACTTGCTGAATCCGTTTCCGAAGGGAATTGGCAATTCGTATTTGAGTCCCTGCCAATGGGGATCCAGCGGCGTAAGCGGCAAGGGTTGGTTGACGCCTTGAAGCGAGGCATGTCGAGAGACGTGGATTCATTGCCTGCCAGACCAGTGCGGAACGATTCAAGGAAACCACTCAATCAAGTGGAGCTTGACCGTCAGGAGAAGATAAAGAAGCACCGCAACGTGATTGCAGAGGAGTTGGGTATCGATCCGACGCTGATTGCTACCCGTAGCCATGTCGCCTCATTGGCTCGCGACTCCGAAGCCAAAGATGGGTTGCTGGGCTGGCAAAAAGAGCTGCTGGAGCCGATTCTTAATGCGGTAGATTCGGAGTCCGACTGATCGTATTATTGCCTTGATAGCGAATTCCGATTGGGAGATACTGTTAGAAGATTGTAAAAGCTAACCCACTTACGCCGCTGTTATGAAATCGAAAATCGCCTCTTTCATAGTCGTTCTCCTATTCACTTCCCTCTTCGCTGGCTGCGCTTCTACGCGTTATGGTTCCTCAGAAGCTACCGTTGCCGGTTGGGTTTCTGCAGAGGGCGGTAGCTACAGCGAGGTAGGCCCCATGACCATAGGAGTAAACACTTCGGAATTGATTGCCCGCAAGAACACTAGCGGTGGTCGTATCCGCTTTCTCTGGGGGCTTTTTACGATCGCTGACGATTGAGGCAGGGGATAATTTCATCGTTTTTCTTTACCGATAAAACTTTGGCAGGGCTCAGCTCAGTTGAGGCGAAACTTCTTTTTCACTTGGCCCGCATAAGCCGCTGAGATGGCTGAACTGGAATCTTCAACGGCTCCTGTCGCCAACGTCTCTCGATTTCTGGATCAAATGTCGGAACGGCGAGGCGACCGACCGGCTTTGCTGGCTCCAAGAGGGCGAAACCGAAGCGGAGAAATTGATTATCTAACTCTAAGTTTTGCGGAACTGCGCCGCGAGCAGGATAATTGGGGCAGGCATCTAAGGGAAGCCGGAGTGGGGCGCGGAACCCGTGTCTTGCTAATGGCTCGCTCGGGCCTGTCTTTGATAGCGGTTTGCTTTGCCCTATTCAAATTAGGGGCGGTACCCATCGTGATCGATCCGGGCATGGGTTTGAAATCCTTTCTTTCATGTGTCAGGCGTTCGAGGCCTACGGTCCTAATAGGCATTTCTCTAGCGATATGGGTATCGAGGATATTCCCTGCGGCATTCCGAACAGTAACGAGAAAAATCAAACTAGGTGGTGGCTTGTCTCGAGCCCCAATTGCTAAGGAATCGGGAGCTTTTCAAGGTGAGCTCACCAAGTCGAACGACTTGGCAGCGATCCTTTTCACTTCTGGCTCGACGGGACCAGCAAAAGGAGTCTGCTACGAACATGGGATGTTCGAGGCCCAAGTAAGAGCCATAGGTCGGCAGTATGAGATTGAGGAGGGCGAAGTGGACTTGCCGATGCTTCCTATATTCGCCCTTTTCAATCCAGCTTTGGGCATGACCACCGTGATCCCTGAGATCAACCCAAGCAAACCGGCCACGGTAGATCCGGCCAAAATCATCCAGGCCATTCGGCAATGCGATGTGACAAATTCGTTTGGTTCGCCAGTTCTCTGGAAGAAGATCGGCGGGTATTGTCAGGCGAATGGAATAACGCTACCGTCTCTAAGGCGTATCCTCATGGCGGGTGCCTCTGTGCCTCCCCATCTTTTCAGGGATTTCAAAGAAATCCTGCCCCAAGGAGTGGTGCATTCGCCTTATGGGGCGACCGAGATCCTTCCAGTTTCCTCAATTGACGGAGAGCAGGTGCTAGAGGAAACAGCAGAGTTGACCGAGCGGGGCCGAGGGACCTGCGTGGGTAAGCCATTGCCAGGGGTGGAAGTTCGCATTGCGAAGGTTAGCGACGATTGGCTAGGGAAGGAAGCGCTGGAAGACGCGTTGCCGACGGGAGACGTTGGGGAAATCATCGTTAGCGGACCGAGTGTGACGAGAGAGTACGATAATCTTCCCGAGGCCACTAATAGATCCAAAATCAGGACGGAGGATAGCATTTGGCATCGAATG
Source organism: Verrucomicrobiota bacterium (assembly GCA_036166175.1). Lineage (GTDB taxonomy): Bacteria > Verrucomicrobiota > Verrucomicrobiia > Opitutales > Opitutaceae > Pelagisphaera. The sequence goes on from JAYZHU010000060.1 coordinate 10,385, forward strand.
GGGGATTTGGGATATCAGGACGAAAAGGGTCGACTTTGGTTTTGCGGTAGATTGGTGGAGCGGATTCAAATCGGGAAGAAGACCTACCTAACCGATTGTTGCGAGGGCGTTTTTAACGCTTTACCCGAAGTGTACCGTTCTGCCCTGGTTAGTTTGGAAAAGGATGGAGAACGTGTTCCTTGCATAGCAATTCAACCGCGAGAAGGCTCTTTCCCCAAGACCCGATTGGAACGAAATCGATTTATAGAAGGTCTGAAAAAAGCGGCGGCTAGTACTGGAATGAGTGGCGACATTCGCGAATTCGTATTCAGAAAATCATTTCCAGTGGATGTCAGGCACAATGCGAAAATCAATCGTATCGAGCTGGCCCGCTTTTTGAGACGAGAAGTTGCAGACTAGAGAAGGAAAGTAATAGGGTTTGTGGATGAATTGCCATTCAGTGTCGCAGATTGCTGGTTCGAGCCGTGGGATAAGGCTCGTTTCAAAAAGTGGGCCTTGAAGATGCGCCGGACCTTGCTGCCGCGAGAAGTGGACTTAGGGTTGGTATTCATATCCCCAGGTTGGGCGGAGTTCGCGGATGAAATCGTGGATGTCTTGAAAAATTCGGTGGGCGTTCCCAGGCTCGCTGGATGCTCTGCCAACGGAGTAATCGCCAATCAATGGGAGTTTGAGCAGAAGGGCGGCATTACTGTCGGGCTCTTCCACTTGCCGGGATCCCGTATCGAATCGCTGTCGTTTTCCCCCCGACAATTCCAAGAGGCGGCCAGTAGTGGCGAGACCGACTATTGGAGGAGACTGATCGATCCGGGAGCGGAAGGAATTAATGGGTGGCTTGTATTTGCTGAGCCGCTACAGATTGATGTCGAGTCTTGGCTAGAATCTTGGGATTCCAGTTTTCCGAGAGAGCCTCTCTATGGAGGGCTTGCTCATTTTGATAGGGAGGCTATGTCGGCCGTAGTCATAGCGGACGACTTCGTTCTGACTGAAGGCGGAGTGGCCATTGGAATTGGTGGGGGTGTAGGTCTGGCAGGGCTAACGGCTCAAGGCTGCACGCCAATCGGAAACGCCCTTACTGTAACGAGGGCGAAGGGCAACATCCTGGAAAGATTGGGAAACCGACCCGCCCTAAGCATGCTGGAAAACGCCTTCCAAGGATTGGACCCCCAAACCCGAAAGAGAAGTAAAGGGAACGTTTTTCTGGGCTTGGCCGTTGACGAGTATGTCGAAGACTTCCAGCGGGGAGATTTCCTGGTCAGGAATCTGTTGGCTTCCAGTGAGCCAAGAGGGTCTTTGGCAGTGGGCGCACTCCCAAGAGTCGGGCAAACTGCCCAATTCCAAATTCGCGATAGAGCGGGAGCCAGCGAAGAGTTGGAATTGCTTGTGGCTCGCAGTAGGGAAGAATTGAGGGGCAAACGAGTATTCGGAGCCTGCTTAAGCGATTGTTCGGGGAGGGGCACCCGGCTGTTTGGACAACTGCACCACGATTCTAAAGCCGTCTATCCACTCGTACAGCCCCAAGGTGTCGTAGGCTTTTTTGGACATGGGGAATTTGGTCCGGTGGGGGGCAAGAACTTCGTGCATGGGTATACGGCTTCGGTAGCGGTATTCACTGAGCACTAGCTCTTGACCTGAGAACGGTAAAGAGTCCTGGCTATTCAGTGACTTGAATCGGGCGTATCATGGAAACGTGTACGGCCTCTCCATCGACAATAATCGGCTGATACCTCATATGGCTGATAGCCATAAGGGCAGCTTTTTCGAAACCTTTTGCTGAAATGGAAAGAATGCGGGGATTGAGAACCAATCCTTTGGGAGAGATGACGAATTGCAGATTGACGGCAGCCGATTTGCCCGTGCCTCGAAATGCTTTTGGATAGAACTTGGAGAACTGAGGCACATAGCTAGGCAAAGGATCCTCGGCGAGTTCCGATGAAGGAATGATCGGCCCGCTTAGTTCGACGAACACTTCGCGACCTATCTCGACGTTCATCTTATGTTCGAATGCGATTTCGAATACGAAAGGCAGTTTTGCCCGGACTTCTATAGGTGCGCCGCCTTTAGTTGCTGGTTCGAAAATCCACTCGGATGCGGCCTTCATCGCCGCCTCGCCGAATTTTGGTTGAGAAGCGGACTCAACTTGAGGATCGGTAGCGTTACCAAATATGTCGACTATTATGGAAACGACGGCTTCTCCCTCGATTGCTTTGCGATAGAAGTCTTCTGGATGCGTCGGCGACACTTTGTAAATCGCGACTGGGGCCGTCAAAGTGCCACTGTTAATCGATCCAGACTGCTGGGGATAACCGAGAAAGGGTATCGCGGCAGCCAGAATAGGGATTATCGCTGTTCTGCAGACATTCATGAATTGCTTTGGAGCGGTTGCTAAGCTAGGACTCTGCAACGGTTTTTGCACGTCTGCTTGCCCAATCTTTCGCCATTTAACAGAGGATTTAACACTGCCAAAGAGGAAAACGGAATTGGAAGAGATCGATCCAGTCGAAATACCTATCAATGGCGAACTCGATTTGCACACGTTTCGCCCGTCGGAAGTGAAGGGCTTGTTAGCGGATTATTTCGAAGCTTGCATGGAAAAGGGCATAACCAGCGTTCGCGTTATCCACGGGAAAGGCACTGGGACGCTAAGAGAAATTGTGCATGCATTGCTGAAAAAATCCGCTCGAGTTGATAGCTTTCGCTTGGGAGACGAGTCATCAGGGAGCTGGGGAGCTACACTCGTCAGGCTGAAGAAGCCAGAATCTTAGCCATTGGAACCCGCAACGGTTCCTGAATTCATGGACTTCTTATACTCTTCCATTTGCGGCCGTACGTGCTCGTCGAGGCAGGAAGGGCAAATAGAGTGAGTGAAGTCGGCTCCGGTTCGCTCGTTGACGTATTGCTCGATCTGCTCCCATAGATTGTCATCATTCCTGACTTTTTTGCAGTAGGCGCAGATCGGGATCAGGCTTTCGAGCGTCTTGACTTGTTTATTGAAATCGAGAATACGTTCTGCGACCCGCAGCCGATTCCAAATCTCTTCGGAACCAATGGGCTTTTTCAAGAAGTCGTCGACGCCTGCGCCGATGGCTAGCTCGAGATTGGAGCGGGATCGGCGTTGGGCTGTTACCAGAATGAAGTAAGTATAGGTATCGGAATGCATGCCTCGGATACGCCTGCAAAGTTCGAGCCCGTCCTTGCCAGGCATCTTCCAGTCGCTGATGACTATCTGCGGATCAATCGTTGCGAAGGTATCCCAGGCTTCGTCGCCGTTGTTATAAGACTCTACTTGATAGCCCAGGAGACTGGTGAGGTTTTCCAGAAGACGTCGGGTTGTCGGGTCGTCCTCAACGATGTGTACGGTATGTTTGGTATTCATTTAACCAGTATACACATCGGCACGATACGGTTTGCGTGAATCACTCTCCTCGATCGTTTCTCAATTTACGATTGTTTGATACAGGTGTTTGGTGGAATGCGACTATGCTGCGAAACGGATGGTCGCCTGGTCTTTTCGCCAACAATCCAAAGGAAAAAGAAATTGAAGTGGGCACTCGGCCGGGTAGGGATGGACACCGGAGGGAGAATCCGCCTTAAAGGCTTTTCTTCGGAGGGCAATTAGGCCAGGAATAGGCCTGCTTCCAGAAGTCATGGCCACAAGCACCGTTGAAAATTATATCAAGCAAATATACGCCCTGCAGTTCGAGCAGGGGGATGGTGGTTTGGTGAGTATGGGCGATCTCGCTACTGCTCTGAAAGTAACGCCTGGAACCGCCACCTCGATGGTAAAGTCGCTGGCCAGAGACAAGCATGTCGAGTATACGCCTCGTGTGGGTGTAGCCCTATCTGATTCTGGCAAGAGTTTGGCATTGCACGTTCTGCGCCGGCATCGGCTGGTAGAGCTTTTTTTAGTAAAGACCCTAGGAATGGAATGGCACGAGATTCATGATGAAGCGGAGAGGCTTGAGCACGCGATATCGGACCGGGTTCTCATCAAGATCGATGCGTTACTAGGGCATCCGAAGGTGGACCCCCATGGAGACTCCATTCCATCGCCATCAGGCGTCATCGTCGAAAGGAACCTGGTTGCCCTGGATGAATGCGAAAAGGGGAAACCGGCGACGATAAGCCGGATAGAGGATCAAGCGGAAGATTTTCTCCAGTACCTCGAATCCAATAGGTTGACGCCTGGAAATGAAGTCGAAGTCGTAGAAAGCGACAGGCACGCAGGCATCTTATCGCTTCGCTTTCTTGATGGAAATCGGTGTAGTTTGGGATTTCCTGCGGCCAGAAAAATACAGGTGGAACTTCATGACTGATACCCTCGTAGCTTTAGGGTGGCTTGCCGCATTGACCTTGGGTTTTGTCGCCGCTTGGCTGATCCAGAAATACAGGTTGGCATCCAGAATGGAGGCCTCTGACGAAGAGAGAGCGGAAAAAGAACAGCAGCGGCTTGCCGAAGCGGAAGCGTCCGCCCGGCTGAAGGAGCGAGTGGAAAGCTTCGAAAAGGAAGTGAGTACGACTCGTGAATCGGCCGAGAGCTTGCGGGAAGAAAACACTGGTTTGCGATCCAAGTTGGCGGCATCAGCGGAGCGGGCGATCGCCCAGGAGTCGCGATTGAAGGAGCAGAAACAGGAAATCGAGCGTATTCAGAAGAAGATGACCCTTGAGTTCGAGAATCTCGCTAACCGGATTCTTGAGACGAAAAGCAAGAAGTTCGCAGTTCAGAACCAGGAGAATTTAGATAAGCTTCTGAATCCGCTGGGAGAACGAATAAAGGAATTCGGAGAAAGGGTGGAGAAGGCCCATCGCGACGGGCTTAAGGATCGTGCTGCTCTGGGAGAGCAATTGAGCAACCTGAGAGCTCTTAATCAACGAATGTCGGAAGAAGCCCAGAATCTGACGACGGCTCTCAAAGGGCAGTCCAAGACCCAAGGTAATTGGGGGGAGATGATTCTCGAGCGGGTATTGGAAAAGTCCGGGTTAACTTCGGGGCAGGAGTACGAAACCCAGTCGAGTTTGAAGGATGAGGAAGGGCGGCGATTTCACCCAGACGTGATCGTAAGGCTTCCGGAGGATAAGCATCTAGTGGTGGATTCGAAAGTCAGCTTGATTGCTTACGAGGCTTGCGTCAACGAGCCCGACGGAGAGATCGCGGAAACCAGAATCAAAGAGCATGTTTCGAGCATGCGATCTCACGTCAGCGACTTGAGCGGCAAGAGCTACGACACTCTCTATGGCATCAATTCGCCGGATTTCGTGCTGATGTTCATTCCTGTCGAGCCGGCATTCACCATGGCTATGCAAGCGGATGACGGGCTTTTCGATTTCGCCTTCAGTAAAGGTGTAGTGATCGTGACGCCTTCAACATTGCTGGCGACCTTGAGAACGGTCGCCAATATTTGGAGGCAGGAAAAACAAAACCGCAACGTACTGGCAATTGCCAGGCTCAGTGGCCGACTCTACGACAAATTTGTCGGTTTTTATGGGGACATGGAGGAGATCGGCAAACGTCTGGGAAAGAGCCAGGAAGCCTACCAAGGGGCAATGAATAAGCTGAGATCCGGAAGGGGCAATTTAGTCAGGAGCGTCGAAGAAATAAAGAAGCTTGGAGCCAAGGCTCAGAAATCCCTGCCTCAGGAGGCGATTGAAGAGTCGCTACTAGAGTAATTGGGTGATGATGAATAGGATTTCTCTCGCGTCGAAGGCGCAGTTAGTTTTTGGGATAGGGATTGCTTAGGATTCTATGATTGTCAGAAACGAACAGCAGATGAAATCTATCAGGGAAGCGGCCCAAGTGGCGGCTACCGTGCTCGATCGCATGTGCGGATTAGTGGCTTCAGGGATGAATACCTATGACCTGGACCAATCCGGTCGACGCTTTATCGATGAGCTTGGCGGGGAGAGCGCATGCTACAGGTATCAAGTTGGCTCGCGTATCTATCCTGCCTATACATGCCTTTCAGTGAATGACGAAGTCGTCCACGGGATTGGCAGCATAGACCGTGTACTTAAAGAAGGCGATGTGATTAGCGTGGATGTATGTACCCGATACAATGGATACATAGGTGACAATTGCCGCACAGTCCCAGTAGGTAGCGTCGAGCCGGACGTTCAGAGGTTGCTTGATGTGACGGAAGAGTCGATGTACGCGGGGATTAAGGCAGCGCGACGGGGAAATCGGGTCGGGAAGATATCCAACGCTGTTCAGAGAATGGTGGAAGATGCGGGATTCTCCGTTATTCGCGATTTTGTAGGTCATGGCGTTGGCAAGAGTTTGCACGAAGAGCCGCAGATACCGAATTTTGGAAGACCGGGAAATGGACCCAAGTTGACAGAAGGCGTGGTTTTATGCATCGAGCCTATGGTCAATATGGGGAGGCACGCGGTTAAGATGTCAGACGACGGTTGGACAGCTTTGAG
>JAYZHU010000061.1:0-9441 GCA_036166175.1 Verrucomicrobiota bacterium
TTTCCTTCTCGAATTACAGGGCTGTTTGGGGCGAGCGCCATTGTCTGAGCCTTGCCGGAACTGTAGCTATCTTAACTTGAAATGTTTCAATATACGGATAAAGATGTGGTCCTAATGCTATCAAAATGTAGTTCGACAATACAGATACATGACAAAGCTTTGTACCTAATATCTAGGTCTATATCTGTTGAACAACTAAAGTAGCGATTAGGACAGGACGAGAGAGATCGATGGGTTGGGTTTTCCCCAATCGAGGCCTAGGTTCTCGAAAAAATCTTTATCAGGCAAATCAGGGGCGTCCGGGTTCTGGCCTAACCGGTCAATGCCGGCATCCTCCATGGTGAACCCAAACAAATCGTCGATTTGGGAAAGGAGAAGCTTGGCCACACTCAAGGGGCGTGGTCGTTCGTTCCCGCCTGGTTCTCCATAGGAGCGTTTCAGTTCTTCGAACCCGGTTGTGTCCTCAATAAATAGCTTCAGCGCCAAATGGAAGTGAAACCTTTTGGCAAGCTCATAAACAGCTTCGAAAGGCAGCTCCCCCACCCATGATTCTGCTATTCGTTCAATCTCGGCTAAATCCTCGGCTTTCATATACACGTCTCTAGCGCCGTCGCCTTGATCCATCTCGTCCATGACTCTCCTTATATCAATACGCCCTACTGTTCGCGGGCTAAATTGGCCTGTTCTGTGCGTTGTTAGAACAATACTGGTTATTGTACAAGATTTGACAAGAAATTGTAAATAGTATATAATAATCATATTAAACATGAATGGTGAGAGATTGACGAATAGAGATAAACACGGCGCCACCCCTGTTAAGAACAAACAAGGACGTTCGTCCCAAGAGCGGCTTGGACGGCTAGTCGAAATGGTTCCGCGACGGATACCGGATGGCTTCAATCCAGCGTCCATAAGCTGGATTACCGAATGGATCGGCATCACTGCGGTGGACGGAGTCGATGAAGCGAAACGATGCGGGTGCTTCGTTATAAACGTGGCTGGCGAGATCGATAACAACGCGGATATAAAGCTGCCGATCGAGCCGCGGTCTGGCACGGTGCGAGAATGCCTGGATGAAATCGCACGGAACATGCGCGGAGCGATAGAAGAGCAACGCCGTGAAGTCGTGGTGCATTGCGCCATGGGTATGGAGCGTAGCATTCTAGCCGTAGTGTGGTACCTGCACACGGAAGCAGGGATGACTCTGGACGAAGCCTACGACATGGTTTCCGAGGCGCGTCCAATCGCCGTAGATCGTCGCCATTGGATCGATTCCTAAACGATGCACTGGACGCATGGTTTAGCGGTAGAGAGTTCTTTACTAGGGCGGGGAACTCTCGCAAATCGATTCACAAAAGAGGTGCATGCATGGCCGGGCGAAATATGCTGACTTTAGCGTTATTCATGATTCTTCTAGTGGGCTGGATAGCCTAGACAGGAGAATCATGAATAACGGAGATAACACTGGCGAATACTTAAATGAGGTTAAAGAATGACCACTCAGATTTTCTTGCTTTTGGACATGACGTCTTCGATGTCACGGAACAAAGAAGGCGCGATGGACGCCTGCAAAGAGTTCATAGAAGGACTAGGGGAGAATCAGCGACGGGGCGTTGAAAGCGACGCTGTTTTCACATTGGGCGTGTTCAACAGCAATATCGGCCTGGAACGTGTGGCGAGGGAAGTTCCAGTCGAGAAAGCGCCTAAGATAGACCACGAGCATTATCATCCCGCTGGCGCGACTCCGCTATATGACGCCATTGGGCAAAGCATGGACCTGCTTGAGGCGCATGCTGGACCTGTGATGCTGGTTATCCAGACTGATGGAGAGGAGAACAGCTCCCAATCAGTCACCAGGCAAGATATCGTGGAACGCATTGCGGAGAAAACGGCGTTGGGCTGGCAGTTCGTATATCTGGGCTGCGATATTGATGCGATGGAGCATGGGGCTGACATAGGTATCCCCGCCGGAAACACGATGTCGTATACACGCCTCAACGCCAAGGCTGCTTTTGCGGATCTGGCTACTTCGACAGCTCAATACTTACAGGACGGATCAACGTCCTCAGCAAAATTTTTCCCTGGAGCGCAGAGGCATCGGAACCGGTCGGTATCCAAAGGCAATTCGAGCCGCCGTACGTCGTAATAGCTGAATGACTCAAGGGAGAAGAGATGTAGTGGCGCTGGGTTGCTCAGCGCCACTTTTGGCGAATCCTTGATAAATCGAGATATTCGCCTGGGCCGATCTAGGCCAAAGGAGTTCGGAATGGCGAAAGTATTCTTGGTATTTAAATGTGGATCGTGCGGCGAAACGCTAAAGAAAGTAAGCCGGCCTCATGCCGGGAAAGACCAAGACCTGGTCACTCCGTTCTATTGCGATGGGTGCAAAGAGAAAACTGGCCGTTCATGGATTCCAGGTTTCCTGGAATTTGTAGGATCTTAGAACTTGCGAGACTATGCATTGATACGCTCGTTCTATTCCGAGAATCACGGAGCCACTTCAAGTTCGGTCCTATGCTGGTTGATGGGTGCCTCAAGCCCTGAGTATGGCCTGGATATAGGTTAACTTAAGCAATATTCTTGAAGATTGGCGAAATCTTTGTAATATTCGATTATGAACTGCGAAACGCTCATTGGTACGAGGTAGAAATGACTAGAGGGGAACGAAGGGCCACCAAGCGTTTCAAGGAACGATACGGGCATCACGGCGCAGGCGCTTCCCACACCAGGGAAGCTTCGGAGGCGGAAGTGATGCGACATGTTCGGAAAGCCCGAGGGTCGGGGAAAAGAGCCTGATGACAGATATTGGTTCGACAGGGTCTCACATAGTCCGGTACGGGCCTGACGCCTTCCAGAGATTGGCGGATTTGATCGCTGAAGCCAAATCCGAGGATATATTCTCTCCGGTAACAGTGGTCGCTCCTAACCCTTACGCGGGCATTTCCCTAAGGAGGCAATTGGCCTCCGCTGCTGGGTTAGTGAACGTCCGATTCATGGTTTTGCCTCGCTTGGCTGAATACCTTGGTTCACCGAAATTAGTCGCTGGCGGCAAATCTCCTCTTTCGCAGTTGGTCGAGATGGGCGCGATTAGGGAGGCTGGGTCCGGAATGTCGGGACAAGGGCCGCTGGGAACGATTGCAGAACATCCCAGGTTGCACAGCTCCTTGTCTAATTCATTCCGGGACTTGGACCGTCTCACGAAAGAGCAATTGGACAAAGTGAGGTCAGCTGACCCGTTAAGAGAGCAAATGATCGAATGGCGCGAGAAGTTCCTTGACTTGGTCTCAGGTTACTACTCTAGAGAAGAACTATCGTGGGCCGCGTCAGAAGGAGTTGAGGATGGTTCCGCGGCTCCTGCGCTGCGTGACCTAGGATTCGTCATATTCCATCTTCTGCAGGACCCGTCCCCGGCGGAAACATCACTCATCGAGTCTTTAGCCAAAGCGGGGCGGTGCGCGGCGATCATAGGCGTAGTTGGAGAGGACTCTATCGACCGGCAAGCCAGAAGGCTGGCGGCCAAGATGGAACCTGTTCTAGGACAGGTGTCCGAAGGATCGCTTCCTGGAAGTATTCTCGATGTAGATCATCTGGTAAGTGCTCCCGACGCTGTCGAGGAAGTCCGGTGGGCCCTCCGAAAGATCCTTAACCGTGCAGAGGAAGGACAGGCTTTCAATCGCGTGGGAGTTTTGTACCCGGCTGGCGGACTTTACCAGTCATTGGTCTCAAGCCAGTTTCGAATGGCGGGCGTACCGCTGTCAGGGCCCGACCCCACGCTTCTTTCTGAAACTCCGCCGGGGAAAGTCCTTCTTCTGTTTTTGGAGGTAATAGAGTCTGATTATTCTCGGGAATCAGTTATGCGTTGGCTTTCGGAGTCCCCGATAAGTTCTTCTTATGAGGGCTTGGACTTGTCTGCACAGACGGCTGTATGGGATGTGGCCTCGAGGAACGCAGGGGTGCTTAAGGGCCTTGATCAATGGGCTGAACGACTTACGCGCTATGAGGCGGCATTGTCTAGCCGTATAGAGGCAGCGGATCCCCTGGATGAGACTTCGCCGGCTAAACTCCGTGGCCTACGACAGATGAGGTCAGCGGCAGCCGAATTGGCCAGATTAATGGTAGGGCTACGACGAAACAACCCGCCCTCTGGTAGCTCTCCATGGTCTGATTTCGCGAGTTGGGCTCAAGATGTGTTGCGTAATTACTCTCCGAAACCAGACGTATGGCGGGAGCAAGATCAAGCCGCAATGGACCAGATCATGGATTTACTTGAGGACATAAAGGGCTTGGAGAGCGTATCCGAGAACACTGAATATTCCCTATTCTGCCGAGTGCTTTCGGATGCACTGCAAATCTCAAGAGGACATATAGGAGCGACTGGTTCTGGAGTGTTCTCCGGTCCCCTGCAGAGTTCATTGGCCATGGATTTTGATGAATTGTATGTTTTGGGCATGTCGGAAGGCGGATTCCCCAGGCGATCACGAGAGGATCCAATGCTGCCGGAGGCTGTCCTTCAACTGGCAGAGGCCGGCGACGTCATGGGATCTATACATGACCAGAGAGCTACCGAACGCCGGACGTTTTTGGCCGTCTTGAATTCTGCTCCACGACGGGTGTTGTGCTACCCGCGGACCGATCCGTCCGCGCAGCGCGGCCAGTATCCCTCCCCATGGTTTTTGGAATGCGCAGCCATGTTGAACGGAAGCATGGTGGGATCAGAAGATCTGAGCGGGTTACGAGAAGAATCTTGGCTGACGGTCATTGATTCTCCAGAAGACGGCTTGTCGATGGAGGACGGTCTTTCCCCTGCTGACACTCACGACTACGACTTGGCTAGCGTTGCGAAATGGCGTTCTCTGGGCCTACCCGTTTCCAGTCATTATCTGGCCAGCCCCCAGGGAGCGATCGAACGCTGCCTTTCCTTAGAGTCGGGCAGAGAAAGCCAGGTGTTTTCAGAGTGGGACGGGAGGCTGACCGGTCTGGCTGGCCACACCAGTCGGTTTCATATAGGCGCCGAGAACGTGTTTTCACCGACTAGGCTGGAGCGGTGGGCGACTTGCCCGTTCCGCTATTTCTTGGGAGACGTTTTGGGTCTTTCCTCTCTCGAGACTCCTGAGGAGCTGCTCACCATATCTCCTTTAGAACGAGGAACATTGGTTCACCGGATCCTGGAACGTTTCATCGGAGGTACCGTTCAAGAGGGACACCTGCCCAACGCAGGCGAACCTTGGACGAAAGCTCATAGGGCAAGGCTAGATGAGATAGCCCAAGAGGAGTTCACCGAAGTCGAGGCTCGGGGAATCACTGGAAGACCATTGCTTTGGTCAGTCGCCAAAGATGAGTTGAGAAGGGATCTGTCGGCTTTTCTGGATATCGAAGAAGAGTGGCGCGCCGAGACAGGATACTCCCCCTTGTGGGTCGAACAAAGATTTGGGTTCTCGGATGATAAGGATAGCCTACCTCCTGTGATACTAACTTTGGATGACGGTGAGGAGATACGGTTCAGAGGAGTCATCGATCGTGTCGACACTGGAGATTCGGGCAACCACGTTGCTGTGACCGACTACAAATCCGGCAGTAATTTCTCTTATCAAGACATGAAAGATGACCCACTGGGCTCAGGGCGTCACTTGCAGCTTCCGGTGTATGCCATGGCCGTTCGAGAATTTTTAGGTGCTGATCGTGACATCAAGTCGCAATATTGGTTCGTATCCGCATCCTCTAGGTATGAGCGCAAGGAAGTGCCGCTACTTGAAGTGGAAAGCCGGCTTGCGGATGTTACGAAGCAGATTGTTTCTGGGATAAAGGGTGGGGTCTTCCCTGCTGTGCCAGGGCCTCCCGGAAGGTTCGGGGAACCCAGGAATTGCAGGTATTGCGACTTCGACAAAATATGCCCTTCTAATCGTGAAGCCGTGTGGGAGAGGAAACAAGAGGATCCTGTATTGGACCTGTATCACGATTTGGCCCCGAAAGAGGGCGAGGACCAAGATGTCTAAAGAGCGCCCAACGCCGATCGATCAAGCCGAGAGGGATAGTATCGCCCGATTATTGGATGACACGCTTTTTGTGGAAGCTGGGGCGGGAACTGGAAAGACCTCTGCTCTAGTTTCAAGAATACTGGGGTTGATTGAGTTCGGAAGATGCTCGATAGACCAAATAGCTGCGATCACTTTTGCTGATTCCGCCGCCTCCGAATTACGAGAGCGAGTTAGGTTGGCATTGGAGACCAGGTCCTCGGATCCGGAATTAGATCAAGACAAGAGGCAGCTATGCCGGCTCGCCCTTGAAAATATGGAGTCGGCATCGATTCAAACATTGCATAGTTTCTCGGGCGCGCTGCTAAGGCAAAGACCCCTGGAGGCGGGCCTGCCTCCGGATTTCGAGACGTGGTCGGAAGTTCAATCTGGAGCCGACTTCGAACGGAGATGGCAAATATGGCTTGATCAGGCGTTGGACTCGGAAACCCTAGGCCCAGCGCTAGCCACGGTTTTGACATTAGGAATCACGCTGGACAATCTTAGGTCTATCACCCGAGCGTTCCACGGTAATTACGATTTGCTGGGAGAGCCGGTGGTAAGGCCGGTCGCGCCACCAAGGGAAGCCGCCAGACGCTTGGTCGAATCCGTTGGAGAGATTGAACGTCTTTGTTCTTTTTCCAAGCTGAAAGATGAAGACCCTCTTTTCCAGCACGCGTTGAGGCTGACTGGTTTATGTGAGCGGCTGCAAGCTGCTGGTCTTTCATCGGATATGACTTTGATCACCCTTTTCCGCTGGGGGCGGCTCTCCCAGAGAAATGGCAGGCAATCAGATTGGGAAACTGACCCCGATAGTGGCGCCAACGCTTGTGCAGCCCTTAAGGGGCTTCTTACGGAGATGGAGTCTCTCCGGGTTTTCGAGGTCGAAAGTTATGGCCAGGAAGCCCTGGCTCAGTTGGTCGATGGGATCAGGCGCTTCGTGCTCGAATACGCAGAAGATCGACGGAATGAGGGCACCGCAGTGTTTCAAGACCTTTTGGTATGGGCGAGAGATCTGGTTCAAACCAATGACGAAGCCAGGTCGCATTTTCAAGCGAGCTTCAGGTATGTGCTGGTTGACGAGTTTCAAGACACTGATCCGATCCAAGCGGAGATCGCTTGTTTCTTGGCCGCGGATGCTGGAGACGCGTCCAAGCGCGACTGGAAAACCCTGTCGCTTGTGCCTGGCAAATTATTCGTGGTTGGGGATCCCAAACAATCGATCTACCGATTCCGAAGGGCGGACATCGAGGCGGTCGAGAATGTGCGAAATATGTTGGTCGCCAACCCCACCAGATTGATCCAAAACTTTCGATCGACACCCCGAATATTGCGATGGGTGAACAGATTATTTGAGCAGTGGATGGATGCGAAGGCCTCGCCCGGCGTTCAGGCGGAATATATACCTCTAGCTGCCCAAGATGATTCGGCGGGAGGATCCGAGGATTCAGTTTATTGGATGGGAAGCGCCAGCGAAGACAAAGCTTCGCAAGTCCGAAGAGACGAAGGGAAGAACATAAGCAATCTTGTTCGCAAGATCAAAGATGATAGCTGGTTAGTTCATGACCGGACGACGAGAGCGCATCGACCGGCCCGATATCAGGACATTTGTTTGTTGTTGCCGACTAGAACCGGCCTACGAATATTAGAGCAAGCTTTAGAACAGGCAGGGGTACCGTTCAGGGTCGAGAGCCAAACTCTCGTATTAGCCACTCAAGACGTGAAAGACTTACTTTCCTGCCTTAGGGCGATAGATTCGCCGGCGGATCAAATATCTTTGGTGGCCGCTTTGCGCTCGTCGGCTTTTGGGTGCAGCGATCCTGAGCTTCTTCAATTTGTCGAGAAGGGAGGGGAATTTAACTATCTCGATAATAAATCGGACGACGGCCCGGTATCCGAGGGTTTGGACACGTTAAGGCGGTATCATCTCGGCCGCAATCTATGGGCCCTTGAAGAATTGGTGGAAAACTTTGTTCGGGAACGCCGCATGGTTGAAAGCGGTTTCGGCCGGGCTCGTCCCCGCGAGAAGTGGCGACGGTTACGGTTTATCGTGGACCAGGCAAGGTCCTATGGGTTGATAAACGGGGGATCCCTAAGAGGATTCTTGGACTGGATGGACCAGCAGATCGAAGAAAGAGCCCGTATTGTCGAGTCGCCAGTGCCGGAAAGCGATGACGACGCTGTGCGCATCATGACGGTCCATGCGTCCAAAGGCCTTGAATTTCCGATTGTGATATTGACCGGCCTTGGGTCTGGGGAAAGTCGCCAGCACGAACCGGTTTTGTTTGATCGAACTTCTAGGTCTGTTGAGGTAGGATTCGGGGCGCAGAACGATCCCATACGGTTCCGCACGGCTGGATTCGATGATGTCTTAGCCCGGGAACGGTTAGCCGAGTCCGCGGAGAGCGTTCGATTGGCCTATGTGGCGGCGACCAGAGCGAGAGACCATCTTGTCGTGAGCCTTTTCCATTCGCAAAACAACAAGAGTTGCGCTGCGGCGACCATTACTGGGTTTATGGAAGGAGCGGATGATTTCTGGCTGGAAATTTCAGAAGAGTCTTTGTTGTCGGGCGGTCGTGCCGACGCCGGTCAGACCACCTCCGCCACCGTGCAAGACGACGCGACGCAACGGAGCAAATGGATAGAGGAACGTGAACAGATAGTGAGACAGGCCTCTCGTCCGCAGACTATCTCCGCGACGGCGTTAGCCGCAATCGCCAAGGACGAATCAGGGCAAGGCCATATCCCATACAGGCGTGGCAGAGGGAGTACGAATCTAGGTCGTGCAGTTCACAGTGTTCTACAGACCGTGGATATGGAGTCGGGGAACGATCTCGAGTCGGTCAGCAGAGCGCAGGCCACAGTTGAGGGAGTGGCCGGCCGGTGGGAAGAGATTCAGGGATTAGCTCGAAACGCTCTAGGCTCCGAAGCGGTGCGAGCGGCGATCTCGTCTGGCAGGTATTTCCGTGAGCTTTTCGTGAGCGCTCCGATCAACGACGCGTTGATAGAGGGATTTATCGACTTGCTGTTCGAGGACGAGAATGGCCTAACAATAGTCGACTACAAGACCGATGACGTTGACAGCGCGGAAGAGATTGACCGTGCGTTAGAAAAGTACGGCTCTCAAATGGGAGCTTACGCCTACGCGGTTCAGCAGGCCACTGGCATGCCCGTGCGCCGGGCGATCCTCCTCTTCTTGCGTCCTAAGCGAGAAGTAGTGTTTGATGACATAGGCTCTCTGATATCTAGAGTCGAAGAACGAGCGCCGGATTTGTTAAAGGCCGAGTAGAAAAATCGTTCTGCCCTATTGATCGGAGGCCTCGCTGGAGTGATAAAGCTTAGAATTCTACTCCTGACTTGCCCCTGCGACTCGGGGATTTGGATGGGTGCTACGGTCGGCGTCTTGTTATTAAAATAAGAACGATTGTGT
>JAYZHU010000062.1:0-14116 GCA_036166175.1 Verrucomicrobiota bacterium
GACCCAAGACGATACCAAGTATTTCCCCAGCGCGATTGCCTATAACAGCGAGCTGCTTAAAAGGGGTATAGAAGTGGAATTGCATACTTTCCCGACCGGTGGCCATGGCTACGGCTTGCGTCCTTCGGTGTATCCAGTATCTGGATGGAAAGACTTATGCCGGGATTGGCTGTTGAGGCGGTAGCAAAATAAACTCTCAAAGAGCAAAACAGGCATCCTGCCTGTTTAGAGACATAGGCCAGTCGTCGCTCATGAGCTATGCCCAGTATAACTGGAAACCTGTGCTACTTCAATCATTTCGAATTCATTCGCTAGGATCCGTCTGAGTCGAAAGTCAGGCATGGGTTCGAGTGATTCGTAGAGCTACGTTAGGGTAGAACAGGCTTCTAGCCTATTAGAGACACAGCCTAGAAGCCTGTGCTGCTTCATTGAATCATGAGGAAACACGTCACCATCCTGCGGGGATGCAGGACCAATAGGATGAGGCATACTTCAAACTGAGGGTCAGAAACGATTTTTTCAGTGGGAGCGGCTGTATGCCGCGATTAGTTTCAAGCGATTATAGCGGCATGAAGCCGCTCCTACAACTAAGTTGCGATTCCTCTACAGCTTTTTCGTTCACCAGTTTTCGCTTGGTCTCGTGCATAGAATTTATTCTCATGGTTGCATGCCCTCACTTCGCCACTCGATTTTCTTTTTGTTGGCTCTAAGCGCGACCTCGCTCCTTTTAATCGCCGATAAGCCCAACGTGGTATACGTGCTTGCCGACGATCTTGGCTACGGCGACCTGAGCTGTTTTAACAAGCAGTCGAAGATCAAGACGCCGTTTTTGGACGAAATTGCATCCCAGGGGATGATGTTCACAGATGCACATTCGGGATCGGCGGTTTGCACGCCAACACGCTATGGAATTATAACCGGCCGCTATAGTTGGCGTTGTCGATTAAAGAATTGCGTTGTAGGGGGTTCGTCGCGACATCTGATCAACACGAATCGCTACACAGTGGCAGATCTGGCCAAGGATCAGGGCTACCATACCGCCGTGATTGGGAAGTGGCATCTAGGTTGGGATTTCCATTTCGAAGAGGGCGAGCCCAGCAATACGTACTTCCTCAACAGCGGGGAAGTGATCGATTACAAAAAGCGGGTTAATAATGGTCCTGACGCGTTGGGCTTCGATTACTATTACGGACACTGCGGGTCTTTGGATATGGCTCCCTATGTTTATTTGGAGGATGGGATGGTTACGGCTGCTCCGAACCGCATCACGGTTAACGACGACTACAAAGGATTTTGGCGCGTGGGGCCGACGGGCTCGGACTTCTATCACATCGATGTGACCCCGAACTTTGTGACACGATCGGTTAACTACATCGAAGAGCGAGCCAAGACGGGGAAGCCATTTTTCCTCTACCTGCCATTGCCCAGCCCCCACACGCCGATTCTACCCATTGATGAGTTTGAGGGAAAAAGCGGCACTAATGAATACGGCGATTTCGTGCAGCAGGTCGACTGGCACATGGGGCAGATTATGGAAGCTCTAGAGAGGAGTGGTGTTGCCGAGAATACGCTCTTCATTTTTACGGCTGATAACGGTTGCTCGCCACGGGCTCAATTCGAGGAGCTGGACGAGGTAGGGCACAAACCGGGCGGAATCTATCGAGGCAACAAAGCCGATATTTACGAGGCAGGCCATCGAGTTCCGTTTATCGCCCATTGGCCGAATGGCATCAAAGCGGGAAAGGAATCCGATGCAACGATCTGCCTAACGGACTTGCTTGCTACGATGGCGGATATACTCGATGCGGACTATCCAAATAATGCGGGCGAAGATAGCGTTAGTTTTCTCCCGGCCATGAAAGGGCGAGGTGAAGAAGTTCGCGAGGCTACCGTTCACCACTCCATCAATGGCTCCTTCGCTATTCGCAAGGGCGATTGGAAATTAGTTTTATGCCCTGGTTCAGGTGGTTGGAGCGCTCCCAGGCCGGCGGAGGCCAAGAAGATGACCTTGCCCCCGATTCAGCTCTTTAATCTCGCCGATGATCCATCGGAAACAAATAACTTGTATTTGACCAACAAGGACAAGGTAAGGGGAATGTATCGCCTTTTAGAGTCGTATGTCGAAAATGGTCGTAGCACCCCTGGCCCGAAACTGTCCAATGAAGGCATCACTACCATCGACCCGGACGGTTTCTCCAAGTTGAAGCGAGAGTTGGGATTGTAGGTCTGGGAGGGAAGAACGGGCATCCTGCCTGTTAATACGCAGGCTAGAAGCCTGTGATGCTCTTTAGGATCCGTCGATTCGGCCGGGTAAAAGCATTGACTTCTTATGAGACGACCCTTCGTAGAAGCGGCTTTACGCCGCGATAGGGCTTTCGATTTATAGCGGCGTAAAGCCGCTCCTACAGAAAGTTAGATAGCTACAGCGTCCAGCCTTCGCGGTAGGGGGGATTGATTAAGGCATTGGCGTCTTCGTTGTTCGTGAAGCGCAAGTTTTTCGTGTCCCAACGCAAATTCTGGTCTTTCATTTGGATGGCGGCCATACCGAGCAGGACCATCTCAGTAAGAGCTCCTCCGTATTCGAAATTTGAACTCGCTGGCTTGCCATCACTTCCTCCCTTGCAGGCCCGAATCCAATCATCTTCATGGCTGCCGTTAACGCGCGGGATCGTTTTCGCCGGTCGCTGGTAAGCCTTCATACGCTCTTCGGGAATGATCCTCAAGCTGCCGGCCCCGTGCGAGCCATGCAGCATCTTGCCTTTGTCGCCGATGATAATGGCGCCACTTTTCGGGAGCTCTCGATCCGGCTCTAGTTCCTCTGGTCGAGGCGGGAGAAGACGGCCATCATACCAGGTCAATTTAACGGGAGGCTTCTTGCCGCGATCTGGAAATTGGTAGCGAACGATCGAGGCGCGAGGAAATGTTTGTGAGCTGACGTCGTCTTCCCAATGGGTAGTGGAAGCGTTGATCATTTCCGGCGCCCCCAAGTCGAGCGCCCAGAAGGCGGGATCGAGAATGTGACAACCCATATCGCCGAGGGGGCCGGTGCCGAAATCAATCCAGGCCCGCCAGGTTTTTGGGTGATAGTCCGGGTGGTAGTGACGGTATTGGGCGGGCCCGAGCCAAAGATCCCAGTTGAGGCTCGCTGGAATTGCGGGCCGTTCGAGGGACTTGGCTTTTACGGCGAAGGTGGACCAAACTTGGCCGCCGACTGGCCGATCGGTCCACGCGTGTACTTCTCGGACATCTCCGATCGCCCCATCGTCGATCCACTCTTTCATAAGCCGGATGTACTCGGACGAATGGCCTTGATTGCCCATCTGGGTTTGAACTCCGTAGCGTCTGGCCGCTTCAGTGATGGCGCGGGCTTCGTGCACCGTATGGGTCAAAGGCTTCTGGCAAAAGACATGCTTACCTGCTTCCATGGCCCGCATGGTAATCACTGCGTGCGTGTGATCCGGCGTGGCGATGATCACTGCATCAATGTCCTTCTGCTTGTCGAACATCTCGCGATAGTCGGTGTAGATCTTTGCCTTGGGGTAGGCTTGAAAGGTTGGGGTAGCGTATTCGTGATCGACGTCGCACAAAGCCACGATATTCTCTCCTTTGCACTTGCGGAGGTTGGACGCTCCCATCCCACCGACTCCAATTCCGGCGATATTCAGCTTTTCGCTGGGAGGTGTTTGGCCAGAACCGGCGATTACATGCCGCGGAACGATCTGAAAAGCGGCAGCGGCGGCCGACGCAGCAAGAAATTTGCGACGAGATAGGGGCGTTTTCATAGGCGAAATATGTTATCGGCGGATTTTTGGGCAATTTCGCTCTAGTGCAAACAGGAATCTGCGAAACCATTTTCGAACACCTGTAGTGGTATGAGGCGGCAAAGGCTTCCAGTCTATGTCGATCATGGCGACTGGACCGAGTTTTCAGCAGGCTACTTTTGGATCGGACCTTGAATTCTATCGTTGTCCGAATCCCCCGGAAGCGCGTAAATCAAGTTATGATCAAACGTGCCCCTCTTTACTGTGTCATCGCATTCCTGTTTTATCTGAGCGGTTTTGCTGCTGAGAAACCTAATATTCTCTTCATTTTCGCGGATGATCAGTGCTACGAAACCATTGCCGCCCTGGGTTATACGGATATCGATACGCCGAATCTGGATCGACTAGCCAAACAAGGGACTGCCTTCACGCAGACCTATAATATGGGCGGTTGGCACGGGGCCATATGCGTGGCTAGCCGCACGATGATCAATACCGGCCGCTTTCTTTGGCGTGCCAGAGATCTTGAGCCGAAGCTATCACAGGAGATCAGCAACGAACGCATGTGGTCGCAACTCATGCGCAACGCGGGTTACGAGACCTTTTTCACTGGTAAGTGGCATGTGAAAGCCGATACGGGAGCGATTTTCGATCACGTTTCCCATGTTCGCCCGGGAATGCCCGGCCCGATCTATTATCCAGAAGCCTATGGGCGCCCTGTCGAAGGTCAGCCGGATCCTTGGGATGCGACGGATCCGAAATTCGAAGGATTTTGGGCGGGCGGACGTCATTGGACCGAGGTAGTGGCCGACAACGCTGAGAATTTCATGGAAATCACCAGCCGTTCGGAGAAGCCGTTCTTCATGTATTTGGCCTTCAATGCCCCGCACGATCCGAGGCAGGCCCCTCAAGAATATTTGGATCGCTATCCGCTTGATCGAATCGACGTACCCGAGAGCTTTACTCCTGAGTACCCTTACGCGGAAGCGGGCAATGTCAAGGAGGTCAGAGATGAAGTACTCGCCCCTTATCCACGAACCGAATACGCGGTAAAAGTCCATCGACGAGAATACTACGCGATCATCACGCACATGGACGATCAAATCGGTCGCATTCTCGACGCCCTGGAGAAGAGCGGCAAGGCGGATAATACCTACATCTTCTTTACCGCTGACCACGGATTGGGGGTAGGGCATCATGGTTTTATAGGCAAGCAGAACATGTACGAGCACAGCTTGCGCGTGCCGTTGCTAGTAACGGGCCCCACCATCGATAAAGGGAAGCGACTAGATACGCGGGTTTATCTCCAAGACATCATGCCCACGTCTCTCGAACTCGCGGGAATACCGCTTCCCGAGTATGTGGAATTCAAGAGTCTCCTTCCAGTAATAAACGGCGATCGCGATTTGCAGTATGACTACATCTATGGAGCTTACGAGCCGGGAAGCCAAAGGGCGTTCATTAGCCAGGACTTTAAAATGATCCACTACCCGACAATCGATAAATACCGGCTTTATGATTTGGATACGGATCCCTTGGAATTGAACGATCTGGCTGGTAAGGCGAAGCACCAGGGAACTCTGGCGAAAATGAAATCAGAGTTTTCCTGGTTCATGGGTCGAATGGCGGATCCCTTGAAGTAGGGAGGATCGAGCGTATCTGAAAAGTGGGAGCGGCTTTATGCCGCGATTCGAAAATAAGCTAAAAATCGCGGCGTAAAGCCGCTCCCACAGAGCAAGTTCTGTGAATTGAAATGAAAGACAAGTTACAACGGACGCAATGGACATGGGGTCTGGTGTATGTAGCGATATGCGCTGCGAATGCCGTGGCTCTAGCTTCCGACTCCCGCCCCAATATTCTCTTCATCATAACTGATCAGCATCATGCTAAGATGCTGTCGGCAGCGGGGAATCCCTATTTGAAGACTCGGGCTCTCGATAGCATCGCTGAATCCGGTATCCGATTCACCAATGCCTACGCGGCCAATCCGGTTTGCATGCCCAGTCGACTATCCATGGCTACGGGTATGATGCCCGGGAGGTTTGGCGTTTTCAATAATGGGATGAAGGCGACTATTCCCGAAGAGGTAACGGCCAACTCCTTGGGAAGGCTAATGAAGAGAGCGGGTTATGCTACCTTCTACGGAGGTAAGACGCATTTGCCGCCCGAGTTAGAGCCCAAGAACGCCGATTATGATGTTATTGTCCGCGATCAACGAGACAAACTTCCTGGCGCCTGTTTGGACTTCATTACTCAAGATCGCGACGAGCCCTTTTTCGCAGTAGCCTCCTTCATCAATCCCCATGATATTTGTTTTGCATACAATGCTAGGGCCGATGACCCGAATCGAAGGGGGCTGGCTTTGGTTGATAAACTGTTGAACGAAGCCCGAGCGTTGCCGGAGGATCAGTTGCCGCCACTTCCAGAAAACAGTGGAATTCCCGAAAACGAGCCTAGCGGAATCCAGGAAAATTTGAAAGTTGATGCGGTTACCCCCGCCAAGCTGATACGCGAGGACTATACAGACCGCGATTGGCGCCACTATCGCTGGATTTATTGCCGATTGACTGAACGCGTGGATGCTCAGATAGGCGAACTGATCGATGGTTTGGAAGAGCATGGTCTAGATGAAAACACGCTCATAGTCTTTACCGCTGACCACGGTGACATGGATGGCAGTCATCGACTAGCATCCAAGAATCTGTTCTACGAAGAGTCGGCGGGCGTGCCCTATTTAATGCAGTACAAGGGCGTGATCCCGGGAGGAGTCGTCGATGATAAGAGCCTAGTGAGCAGCGGGCTTAACACATTGCCCACGCTAGCGGAGTACGCAGGTATTGGCGTCCCGGGATTCTTACCGGGGCGAAGCTTGCGATCAGTCGCCGAAACCGGATCGGACAAACCGCGCCGTCCCTATGTCGTTTCCGAAAACGGTATTGGTCGCATGTTGCGAACCGAGCGGTACAAGTATTGTGTATACGCCTCGGGAGAGCCTCGCGAATCGCTAGTCGATTTGGAAAAGGATCCGGGCGAGATGCGAAACCTGGCAGTGTTCCCAGAATATAAAGACATCGTCATCCGTCATCGTCGCTTGCTTCAGCAATGGATCGACGAATCCGGTGACGAAAAAGCTCAGTCCTTCGCTATCGCGCCAAACGGTTGATCTTTATGTTTGGTTTGCCCGTTCATGCATCCGAACTTTGAGATCCAATTTCATCCATATATTCGAAACTCAAAACTCCTCTAGCAGTCCGCCTGGAGCAAAGAACTCGGGATGCTCTTTGGCGATACGTGCTCGCAAGTATGGACGGTTCTTAATGACGCGTCCCAGTCTTTCGACTTTCTTGGGATCGGTAAGGCCGCCAATTTTGGCGTCGGATGGCATCACTTGGCTGTTCCAGTCAGCGAGATCCAAAGGCATAATACCAGTCAGGCCTGCCCCATTGTTGTAAGGAGAGGGGTTGAAGCTTCCGACGACATCCACGTTTAGATTGGGTGTGATCTCCGATTCCCAGCCTCCGGCCCAAAGGCAGGCGTTAACAAGAAAGCGTCTGGCATCCTCGCTGAGCAAGTCCTCAGAGGCTCCATAGGAAGCATAGACCACTCGGGCGTTCTTAGTTTTTCCTGATGGAGCGGTGTAGCTGTTCCGAGTCCAGCCGGCGTTCACGAGAGGCTTTTCAATGTTGTAGTCGTCGCTCGGGTGGAAGGTGTTGAGTACCTGTACATTGAGGAGCGGGGTCGCTCCCGAGGGTGGCTGAGACTTGTAGGCGCCTGAATAGGCGTGGATGCGATTGACACCCTGCAAGATCAAGTGGCTGGCTGCCGTAGAGTCGGGAGTGATTAGGCAACCCATTACATGATTGGAGCCGTAGTGGGACTGGCCTCGCTCTTTGTGCCAGGTATTGCCGAAGATCTGCTCTCCCATACCTCCGTAGTAGTCATCGCCCGGGTAGTTGAAGTTGAGCTTCTCCCATTTCCCTTCCTGGCCATTGAAGCAATGGGTGGTGGTGCGGATGCCGACAACGGGTCCTCCGCGTTCGAAGTAGGCGACGATTGGATCCACTTGCTCGTCTGGCAGGTTCATGAAACGGGCGTAGAAAAACAGGAGATCCGCATCTTCCAGAACTTCGGTCCCTGGCATGTAGCGGCTTCCGGGTTCGATAGCCCCGTTCTCGTCGAGTCCAAATAGAACCGTGCACTTGAAACCGTGTCGCTTAGCCAAGATTTTCGCCAAGGTGGGGCAGGCTTCTTCGGATCGGTACTCGTGATCGTTGGCAATGAAGACTATGTGCTTGCCATTGCCGATGCCGCCATTGCCTTCGTAAACGAGGAGCTCCGCTCGGGATAGCGTTGCTATTGTGGTGATGGTTGCCAATAGGATAAAGAACTTATAGGTACTCATGTTTAGCCCCGTGTTTAGCGGCTTTATTGAAAAACTCGAGGAAGATTTAAGGGGACGGGGTCTTGAGGTACGAACCGCTTGATTTTGCGTCGCGAGAGGAAGGTTGCTTTGGCATTGGGTGGGTAGCGGGCGATCTCACGCCTACGCCTTAGCCACGGCGGCGCAAGCCGATCGCCCACAAAAGTTAGCATAGGCTTCCAGCCTGTGATCTAATCTCTGTGAACAGGCAGGATGCCTGTTCTACTCTTTCGAAATGAGCGCTCGGAGATCGCCCGGTACCTTAAGTGTTCCGCTACCGCGTGAGGGAGGTGACTAAGACTATGCTTTGCTCACGGATGATTGTTGGCAACGAAGGATAGCAGAGGAAACGATTGAACTCTGTGGCATTTGAACTAGTTTGATTCACTACGATGAACCTCGATCGAAGACGTTTTCTCTCTACCTCATTAATGGCTGCCGCCGGCGCTACGGTGCTGCCTGCTTTTTCGGCATCGGCCAATGCGGATTCGGTGAATGACAATTACGCAAAATTGAACGAAGTGATAGGGGCGTCCGGATTCAAATACGAGCTTTTCAAGGAGCCGGTGATCATCGAATCGGTTGAGCTTCTCAGAAGTGGTCGGTCCTTCATTTGCCGAGTTCGCTCCAAGGACGGAGCCGAAGGAGTGGCTGAATCCCACAATACGATGAGCGTCCTGTATCCAATTTTTCTGAATTGAGTGCAGAATGTATTCGTGGGGCAGGATGCAAGACGATTGGACGAACTATTGGATAAGGCTCTTGAGTTTTCCTTCAATTACCGCTTCGGCGGTGTCGGTATCGGGATTCCCTTGGCCACCATGGAGTTTGCCATCCTCGATATGATGGGTCGCATCGCCGGCAAGCCGGTCGGCGAACTAGTTGGGGAGTTTCACAAAACACATATCCCTGTTTACCAGGCGACGGACTGGCGGGAGAAATCGGTCGACGAGTCGGTGGCTTTGATCAAAGAGGCGGTGGAAAAGAGCCAGGCTCCAGTGGTGAAGATCAAAGTTGGCGCTCTGATGTTCATGACCAAGGACCTAGATGCTCGGAGCCCCTCCGGCCGGACTGAGCAAATCATCTCGAAAATCCGGGAAGCTTTTGGCGATGATATGACCTTGTATTCAGATGCCAATGGCGACTATCGCGATGCCCAAGAAGCGATTCGGGTGGGGGAGCTGTTGCAGGAATACAAATACGCCTATTTCGAGGAACCGGTATTCTTCGCTTCGCTTGGAGGATGGCAGAATCCAATCTCCGACGGGACCCGGACTCGGTATCGAGATCGATCCGGACTATTTGAAGAGCTACCAGTCTGTCAGAGAAGCCTAGGAAAATGGGTTGGAAGGGTCCGATTCCGTTCGATCATGTGAGGCGGCAAGGCAATTTTGTTCTATAGATAGCTAACCGAAGGGCTCGCTTCTCGAAATTTGATTGATACAGCAAGATCCGGCGACAGATTAGTTTCATGAGCGATATTCAGCCGAAAGGTGAAGATCCAAGTTAGGGCTACGTGTCTCGACGCAATCGAATATTGACAAAAATTTATTCAATTAACCAATACAAATATGCCATTTAAATTTACAGGATTTGCGGATGAATCGGAACGGTCACTCGATGGGCAGGTCGCGACTTTAAGGGAGGTCGGCTGGAGTGCCATCGAGCTACGGCTTATCGACGGTAAGAACGTGTGCGATTTCGATGACTCGGAGTGGGGAGAGACTTGGGGGCGTTTGCAGGCTGAAGGGATTGAAGTGGTCGGCTTCGGCGGACAGATTGGCAATTGGGCTCGTCCGATCGATTCGGATTTCAACAAGGATATCGACGAGTTAAAGCGCGTGGCGCCACGTATGCGGGAAGCGGGGACGCGGTTTTTGCGGATTATGTCTTATCCCAATTCCGAAAATTCGCCATTGGCTCGAGACGCATGGAAGCAAGAGACGATTCGACGTATCAAAGAACTCGCCACGATTGCCGAGGGTGAAGGGGTTATCTTAGGGCACGAGAATTGCAGTGGATTTGGAGAATCCGCGGAGGGGTATCTGGAGATTGTAGAAGCGGTGAATAGCCCGGCTCTGAAACTGATCTTCGATACGGGAAACAATAGCTTGCACGACAATAATCTCCAAGTGACTTGGGACTATTACAAAGCGTGCCGTAACGAGATTGCCCACGTTCACATTAAGTGCGCTAAGCCGTCACCCGATGGTGGCGACTTTGTAGCTTGCTACGCTCATGAAGATCCGATCCAGCAGAAGATTATTCAAGATCTTGAGGATACTGGATACGATGGTTGGCTATCTATAGAACCGCATATTATGGCCGCCATACATGCGGGTAAAGACGTCGACGATTCGGGAGCGGCCCGGAAAGTTTGGGTAGATTTCGCTAAAGGTCTGGAAACGTTGGTTGCGGAGGTGGTGTAGGTGAATGGTATGTGCTTAATTAGGAACTGTAGGAGCGGGTTTAATTTGGTGCAAATCAGGGATCGCGTCGACAATTCTTACAACCGCCATGCTATTAATCTATGAATACGCAAATATTTGATTCCAAGGAAGCGATGGGCGCGGCTGCCGCTCAGGCTGGAGCGGAAAGATTGGCCGAGGTGCTAGACTCTATTGGAGAGGCATCGATTATAGTCGCTACAGGAGCCTCCCAATTCGAAATGCTATCGAGCTTGTCTCGGTCTGGTTTGCATTGGCCATCTATAACGGGATTTCATTTGGACGAGTATATTGGAATTTCCATTACACATGATGCCTCTTTTCGGAAGTACTTGTGGCAGCGGTTCGTTAGCCAATTGCCGCTTCCGCTGAAGGCTTTCCACTTTCTTGATGGCGAAGTCGATGCTCTGTCGGAGTGCAGTCGAGTTGGACAATTGATCGGCGAAACGACAATCGACGTGGCTTTTGTCGGGATCGGGGAGAACGGGCATTTGGCTTTCAACGATCCGCCAGCTGATTTCGAAACCGAAACGCCCTACATCGTTGTGGATCTCGACGAGGCTTGTCGCAAGCAGCAGCTGGGTGAGGGTTGGTTTCCTGACTTTGACTCTGTTCCGGAAAAGGCGATTTCCATGTCAGTGCAGCAGATTATGAAGAGCGATATGATCGTTTGCACAGTTCCGGACAAGCGAAAGGCGGAAGCGGTGAAAAACGCGGTTTCAGGTCCCGTCTCGCCAGATGTACCAGCCTCGATATTGCAGAACCATCCAAACTGCCATCTATTCCTGGACAAAGAAGCGGCATCGTTGCTGTGAAGCCATTCGACCTCCAGGTTAACGGCTACGCGGGAGTCGATTTTTGCGCTTCCGAGCTGGAGGGCGAGGAACTGGAGCTTGCTTGCCGAGCTCTAGACGAGGATGGAGTCGATGGAATTCTGGCCACGATTATCACAGACTCGCTAGATCGCATGGAGGCCAAGCTGGCGAGGCTGGTCAGCTTAAGGGAGCAATGTGCGTTGGGCAAAAAGATGATCGCCGGTATTCATATCGAGGGACCGTTCATTAGTCCAATAACTGGATACGTGGGAGCTCATCCAAGGGAAGCAGTCGTTGAAGCTAGCTTGGACGGAGCTAAACGGCTTCTAGATGCCGCGGGTGGTTTGACACGAGTATTCACGCTGGCTCCAGAATGCGATCCCGGAATGGCGACGACGCGATTCCTGTCGAATGAGGGCGTGGCGGTTTCTGCTGGTCATTGCGATCCTACTTTGGAAACGCTTAAAGAGGCGATCGAGAATGGCCTTTCCATGGTGACCCACTTTGGAAATGGCTGTCCGGTAGATTTGCCGAGGCATGACAATGTCTTGCAGCGCTTTCTCCATTTTCGCGACCGTCTTTGGTTTTGCTTTATTCCCGATGGGGCCCACGTGGATTTCGTGGCGCTTGGCAACTACATTGACTATGTTGGAGTTGAGCGGTCCATTGCCGTCACCGATGCGATTTGCGCCTCGCGTCTCGGTCCAGGGCGCTATGAGTTGTCTGGGATGGAAATTGAAGTCGATGACGATGGGGTGGCTCGGAAACCTGGGTCCTCGAATTTGGCCGGTTCGACAGTAACGATGCCTCGAATGAAAAAGCATTTATCTGAAGGATTGGGTTTATCTGAAAGCAAGATCGAACAGCTCATCGACCGAAACCCGCGATCAGTAATAGAAAGGTAGTTTCCTCAAATGAATTCGATACTTAAAAAGATCGGCCCGGCCATCATCGTTACGGCGGTGGTACTAGGGCCGGGATCAATCCTTACTAGTTCTCGAGTAGGAGCGAGTTTTGGGCTGGTTGGTCTTCCGGTGATTGCCATGGCCGCTTTGCTGATGATCGCCATGGTCACTCTTGCTGCCCGACTCGGCGTAGCTTATGAGGGCAGCCTCTGTAGCGAATTAGCAAGTCGACTTGGGAGACCGGTGGCGGTGGCTATCGGCCTCACCCTGTTTACTTTGGTGGCCCTGTTTCAATCATCGAATAATTTGGCTTTGATAGGCGGGATGGAGCCGTTGATGAGGGAGGGTACGCTAAGTCTGTTTGCCCGTTCGGCAATTCTCGTTGTCGTTAATGTTGCTGTAGTTGCAATCCTCTACCTTGCCCATAATCTTTACAATGTAGTGGAGAAGCTCATGAAGTTTCTGGTGGCCGTCATGATTCTGGCGTTCCTAGTTAACTTCCTGGTCGTGTTCGCCAGCCCGCGATTGTTTGAGATATCTTCGGAGCAAGGGAGTCTGGATTGGCTACCCTTGCTGGGCATGATTGGGACAACGTTTTCAGTGGGTGGGGCCTTCTATCAAGCCTACCTTGTAAAGCAAAAGGGCTGGAGTCGTCAGGATACTCAGAAAAGCCTAACGGACTCTGTATTGAGTATTTCGATATTAGGAGGTATTACAGCGATTATTCTTTTAACGGCCTGGCGCACCTTTTATGGGAACCCGGCGGCTCCTGCGCTAGGATCGGTGGGCGATGTGGCCCGGCAGTTGGAGCCTTTATTCGGGCCTTTGGCTAAAGGCATATTCTGCGCGGGCATTCTTGCCGGGGGCCTAAGCTCTTTCCTTGTTAATGCCCTAATCGGCGGAACTGTGATGTCGGATTCGGTGGGCAAAGGTTCTAGATTGAGCGATGGTTGGCCTCGCCATTTGACGACTGTGGCACTGCTTGTAGGAATGACAGTTGCCCTAGCGTCTCTTACGAGTGAAGGGAGCGTTGTCCATTTGATTACCTTTGCTCAGGCATTAACGGTCTTAGGCATCCCGGTATTGGCGCTCGCCCTCATCTATTTGGGGACGCGATCCGATTTGGGCGAGCAAGCTAAACCGCCTAAGTGGGTACTCGCTCTGGCAATCGTTGGTTTCGCCGTTGCCTGCTTTTTAGCATCGATTACAGCGAAGACCGTGTACCAGAAACTGTTTCCTGAGGAAGCAGCGATTTCCCTAGCGATCAGCCATATTGAGCCATAACTGGCTGGGGATTGTCCTTTCGACTGATTACTTGACCTCAATTTAGATTCTTGAAATCACAAAAACGCTGTATCCAAGTGTGTAGTGACGATAGCTATTGTTAGGAATCGATCTGAACCAGTAGCTCTTCGACGGCCCGCTTGAGTTGAGGGTCTACATTCAGAGCTTTGTAAGCAGGAGGATTTTCCACCAGTCTGTCGGGAACGGCTGGACGACTTGCTCCATCGTGAAATCGGCGCTTCGGACGATCCCGGAACTGAGAAAGAGCCCCTCGATGTAGTTTCGCTTGTATAAGTCGAGGGTCAGGGCGACGACCTCTTCGGGAGTGAAGCGGGCGCGCCGCACATTGCTGGAGCGGCGGTTGATACAGTAGTGGCAGTCGTAGAGGCAGACGTTTGTGAGAAGGATTTTAAGGAGCGATACACAGCGGCCATCGGGTGTGTAGGAGTGGCAGATCCCCACTCCTCCAGTGGATCCAACGCCC
>JAYZHU010000063.1:0-25109 GCA_036166175.1 Verrucomicrobiota bacterium
AAGCAATTCGGTACCGATCTTAGTTGGTTCGCTTTAATGGTTGACCAATAAGGCCTAGTTGATGGGGCGTCGGGGATCTTTTGGCTTGAATGACGGGCTTAACTTTTCAATGGCCACTACAATAGAAGGTTCAATCCTTCGAATCGCTCGAGACGTAGGGCAATAGGGCGTTTAGCTCTGCCAGTACGGCCCCGGTTCCATTAGCCACCGCGCTTAACGGATCGTCAGCGATTGTAACGGGTAGTCCAGTCCGCTCGCACAGCAGCTGATCGATGCCCCGCAACAGACCTCCGCCGCCAGCCAGGACGAATCCTCGGTCCACAAGATCAGCGGAAAGTTCGGGAGGGCAACGCTCGAGGGCGCTTCTAACTGCCTCGACGATGGCATTGACGGTATCGTTCAAAGCTTCTCTTATTTCTTGCGACGATACTTGGATGGTCTTTGGCAACCCAGCCACGGAATCCCGTCCTTTAACTTCTAAGGTCATTTCCTCGTCGAGACCGTAGGCCGATCCGATCCGAAGCTTGATTTCCTCGCCGGTTCTCTCGCCGATCAACAAATTGTAAGCCCGCTTCATGTAGTTGATGATGGCGGCGTCCAGCTCATCTCCACCTACCCGGATGCTTTTGGCGTAAACGACACCGGCCAAGGATATGATAGCCACTTCGGTAGTACCACCTCCTATGTCCACGATCATGTTCGCAGCGGGTTCTTCTACAGGCAGGCCTACCCCGATAGCGGCGGCCATGGGCTCTTCCAGAAGCATGACATCTCTGGCCCCGGCATGGGTCGCGCTCTCTTTAACTGCCCGCTTTTCGACTTCGGTGATCCCAGAGGGAATTGCGATGACCACTCTAGGAGGAATGATCTTAGCCGTTTGCACCTTCTTGATAAAATAGCGTAGCATTGCCTCGGTGATATCGAAATCAGCGATGACGCCGTCTTTCATCGGCCTAATGGCTGTTATGTTCCCCGGCGTCCGACCCAGCATCTTTTTGGCTTCGTCTCCGACAGCCAAAACTCGCCGTGTTCCGCTGTGGATCGCGACGACGCTCGGTTCCCGCAAAACGATTCCTTTGTCTTTAGAGTAGACTAGGGTATTTGCCGTTCCAAGATCGATACCGATATCGTTTGAGAAAAGAC
The DNA here is from genome assembly GCA_036166175.1 of Verrucomicrobiota bacterium. Lineage (GTDB taxonomy): Bacteria > Verrucomicrobiota > Verrucomicrobiia > Opitutales > Opitutaceae > Pelagisphaera. Next base: position 1,144 of record JAYZHU010000063.1, read on the forward strand.
CGAGAAAATTGCGCAACATGAATGGCAAAAATGCTCAACGAATGGCATTTTGTAGCAAGCGTTTAAACAGAGCTCGGCCTAAAAGCAATTTTGAATACGATAAAAAGCTGCTAAACGCCCGGCATTCAAATTGTCGGAGCCCTAGGGCCGCGGTTCAGGCTTTCTCTCCCCCCGAACCGAGCTGCTGGTCGCTAGGCTGAACCTATGATCCGTTTCCCTCGTCGGCTACTGATATTATCAGCGTAACCGGATTTCAAGGACATCTTTTAAGAGCTGCTAGAGGTCGTTTTTTTCTCTGGAGCCGCTTTTTCCTCTGAAAAAGCGTTTTACTCCGCATCCACGGAACGAGGGGGTTAGATGGGCCTTTTGACCTCGGGCTCCTCATCCATGGCGTTTCGGATATCGTCTTCGATCGTACTAGTCGCTTTCTTGAATTCCTTGATCGATTTTCCGACTCCGCGAGCGAGCTCAGGAAGCTTTTTCGCTCCGAAAAGGAGGATGAAAACGATGAGAATGACAACGACTTCGGTCCAATTGAGATTCTGAATAAATGCTAATGAATTGACGGTTTCCATTTTAAAATCCTTTGGTGTTTTTGGGCTTGAGAGCGATAAGAGTTATCAAGTTGCCGAATTTTGGCCGGCGTGGCAATGCTGCTTTGCGATGGATATTTCGTTCAGGTTATAGAGGTGCGGCTTATTGTTTAGCGTCGGTATCGACAGGTCCGCTTTGCGGCCCATTTAAAAAGGTGTTGGGACCATCGAATTGCTCGCTTTCAAAGAAGCCGTGCAGTTGGCGAATCCGGGTTGGATGACGCATTTTCCGCAAAGCTTTGGCCTCGATTTGGCGGATACGCTCGCGTGTGACTTTGAATTGCTTGCCCACCTCCTCTAGAGTCCGGCTATAGCCGTCGACGAGTCCGAATCGAAGCGAAAGGACACGGCGCTCGCGTTCAGTCAGGCTATCGAGAACGTCGATAATTTTTTCCCGAAGTAAGCTGAAAGCGGTTTGGTCGTAGGGATTTTCGGCGGACTTGTCTTCGATAAAATCACCAAAATTGGTGTCGTCGCCATCGCCGACAGGGCTTTGCAGGGAAATTGGCTGCTGGGCCATTTTCATAATAGTCTGCACTCTCTCGACCGGAAGAGCCATCTCCTCGGCGACCTCTTCGGGCGTCGGTTCGTGACCATACTCTTGAAGAAGTTGTTTCTGAACCTGCATCACCTTATTCAGCGTCTCGATCATGTGGACGGGAATACGGATGGTACGGGCTTGATCGGCGATTGAGCGAGTAATGGCCTGTCGAATCCACCATGTAGCGTAAGTGGAGAATTTGTAGCCGCGCCGGTACTCGAATTTCTCTACAGCTTTCATGAGGCCCATGTTTCCCTCTTGAATGAGATCGAGGAACGACAGGCCGCGATTCGTGTACTTTTTGGCAATCGAAATTACGAGGCGAAGATTGGCTTCCACCATTTCCGTTTTCGCTCGATGGGCATCTTTGAGATGCTTACGGACATCGGCGATCAAGCGAACGATTTTCTCGGGATCGAGACGGTGTTTGTCGTGAATCTCCTCCAACTCTAGCTTCAAAGCGTCGGAGTTGATGCGGGCGTCTCTCTGTGTTTTCGGTTTGCGGGCCCTGTCCAAATCGCGATTGATCCGGCTAATCCGGCTCAGATCTTTACTAATAGCTTCGTCGATATGCTCTTCGTATACCTTGAGCTTGAAAAAGAACTTCGGGAAATTGGCTCTCAGCGTATTTTCCTGCTTTCGGAATTTCGAGCGGATCTTTTTCCGTCTCTCGGCATCGTCCTCGGCCCGCAATTCTCCCCAGGTTTTCAGCATGCGATCTTGGGTTTTGCGCGATCGGTCTAACAGTGTGGGGAGAGCTTGGAAATATGATTCCCGGTTCTCGATTTTCTTGTCGATGACAATGCGATCGAAGCGCTCGTCGCGATTGAGCAATTTTTCCGCAAGGTCGAGAGTGAATTCGGATGCGAGTCCGACTGAAAAGAGCGTTTCTTGGGCTTTTAGCTCCGCGTTCTCAATGCGCTTGGAGATTTCGACTTCTTGTTCGCGGGTCAGCAGAGGGACTTGCCCCATTTGCTTGAGATACATGCGAACCGGGTCGTCGAGAATATCATGCCCGCTGGTTTTCGTTTGAGCCTCTTCTTGCTCTTCTTGTTTAGCCTTGAAGGAGTCTACCTCGCTTGGGTCCAGGATCTCGATTTCGAGATTCTGAAGAATAGACACGATGTTATCGATGTCGTCCTGGCGATTAACGCCTTCGGGCAATGCTCCATTGATATCGCTGTAGGTGAGGTAACCTTGCTCTTTTGATTGACGAATGAGCAGGCGAATTCTCTCGTTCACCTGATGTTTCGACATTCCTTTTTCAGAACTGGCGTCGCTTTTCTTCTTGCGTGGCATTTTTTTGGATGGCGTGGGTTAAACCGGTTTGGATTACGCGTGATACGCGTCTAACCGATTTGTGGTGGATGGTTCTTAATATGTTGTAATTTTACAATTTCGTCAAAAAGAGAGATTGAGTCGGCGTTTTGTTCGGATTGTTTCCGGGCAATTTCAAGTTTTATCTTCTTTATCTGCCGATCTGCGAATTTGACGGTTAATCGCTTCACCGCTTCGTTCGCCAATCGGGCAGGGTTTTCGTATTCCGGCTTGTCGAAAATCAAGTCTACGGCGAGGGCTTTAAGTTCGGCCTTTTCGATCTGATCGTCAATAGAATCGGGTCCATTCCACATGTCATGGAGAATGGCGTTTAGGACTAAATTAAGCAGTTCTCCCTCTGGAGAGGTGGTATCGATCCATGTCTCGTCAACTGCCTGAGCTATTTTCCTGCTGATTTCCTCCTCGTTCAGGCAAAGCGTGATCAGGTCCCGTTCCACGGTGAGGACAGGGTTACCTTTATTTGGTACATTCTGGACATGCTCTTTGGGGTTCCTCGCTCTCTGAGCTCTTGAACGCTGGTTTTTGAAACGGGCGAAGTCTCGAATGGCAGCTGTTGTATCGATTTCCAGGATTGCGGCGATTTGCTTAACAAATTCGGACTGGGCCGTTTCCGAATCCGCTTTGACAATCGTGCCGAAAAGCTCGCTAGCCGCCTTGGCCTTGGCTTGTGGCGAGAGCGTCTGAGGCTTTTCGACGATGGCGTTCGCGGCGAAGGTCATGGCATCAATCTCCCTGGAGAGGAGCTCTTCCAAGCCTTTGGCTCCCTTTTCCTTGAGAAAGTCGTCTGGATCCTCTCCTTCATTAAGGGGAATAAAGGAAGTTTCGACGCCCTGAGCCAGGGCGATCGGCAGCATTCTCAATGCCGCTTGCAAACCGGCCCGATCGCCGTCCATCAGGCACAGCATGCGCGGTTCGTAGCGTTTGATCAGACGCAACTGGTTTTCAGTGATGCCAGTGCCTTGCGGAGCTACAACTCCCTTGATGCCGACTGACCAACAGCGGATAGCATCGAGTTGTCCCTCAACCATAACGAAGGGGACTTCTGGACCGACTTCCATTCGGGCCCGATCCATGTTGAAGAGAAGCGCCCCCTTGTGGAACAAAGGGGTTTCTGGCGACTTTACGTATTTTGCCTCTCGGCTGGGGTCATCTTTGGGAGTGAGCTCCAATTGCCGAGCGGTGAAAGCCGAGATCCGTCCTTGGTGGTCGCGGATGGGGATCATCAGGCGTCCGCGAAATCGGTATCCCATTGAAGCGGGGTCGAATCCCCTACGATTGTAGAAGAGTCCGCTCGCTTCAATCGCCTCGTGTGAAAACCCCTTTTTTAGAACACGTTTGCCGACTTCAACTCCGGAGGCCGGAGCGAATCCGATTTTGAATTCTTCCGCGACGGCAAGGTCGAATCCACGGGAGTTGACCCAGTAGTCCCGAATCCACTCTCCATGTTTACTATCTGACTCGAACGCTTCCTGATAATAGTCGGCAATGAATTCGTGCAACTCGAACAGCTCTTGCCGTAAGCTGCGATCTTCTCGGGGGCGTCCATCCTCCTCGTACTCAAGTTCGACGTTGAAGCGATTAGCGAGGGTTTCCACGGCTTCGACGAACGAGAGCCGCTCGGTTTCCATAACGAAACTGATAATGTCGCCCGCATTCCCGCTCGAAAAGCATTTGTAGAAGCCTTTGTCCGGAGAAGCGAAAAAGGACGGGGTCTTTTCGTTATTGAATGGGCTCAAGCCTTTAAAATTGGAGCCAGCGCGCTTGAGGGACACTTCCCGGGAGACAACGTCGACAATGCTGATGCGATCTTTGAGATCGCGAATACTGCTCGGCTTGATGGCTGGCATGCGGAATTGAGTCTGGAAACCTCGGGAGACTAACGTCCCAGGTAAGCTCTCGCTTCTTCAACACCCTTTTCGGTGGGGGCCGCCTTTTCGAGAAAATTCTCGTAGGCCTGAGAGACGCGACTACGAGGGGCATTGGCTCCACTCAGTGTTTGGGCGAGAATAAGAGATATGGGAGCGCTGCGGGGAAAGAGGTTTGCTAGCGCTTCCGCTTCTTCGATCACGCGATTGGCGTTTTGCGTCTGCGAAATGATAGATAGGTAGCTTTGGGCGATGGTCGGCGACGTCGGATTTCTTCGTTTGGCTTCCAGGATGCAGGCTTCTGCATCGAGCCAATTGCGAGTTTCCTCGTAGGCGCTGGCAAGTTCGAACCAGATCTCCGCGTTCCCGGAGTTGGGCCCGAGGGCCCTCCAATAGAGATCGATAGCGGAAGGGAGGTCCCCATTGTCTTTCGCGGACCGAGCTTGGGACAAATAGTCGATCGTGGGCATCTCGATCGGTTGCGATTCCGTAGGCTCTGGAGAATCGGCGAGGGCGACTGGCGGTTTTTCGACTCCAGCGATCTCCGGCGATGTCGCAGTTGGCGAAGAACCTGGAATAGTGCTATCGCCTTGGTTTGGGGCAATTTCCGTTTTCGATTCCTGGGCAAGGAGCAGACCCTCACGCTCTCCCTCAGCCTGCTCTTGTTGACGCCGAGCTTCGATCGCCTGTTGCTCGAGTTCTTTGCGTTTGCGTTTTAGTTCAGCCGCGGCCTCTGCGATCTCTAGTTGGGCCCGCTTCCAGCGTCCGATAGTCGATCTCGCCTCCTGGGTTCTCGGATCGGAGGGGTTGGCGCCGTAGCGTTCGTCGTATTGCTCGAGCCAAGTTGACGCCGGCAAATATTGCTGCAATTGGATCTCCAAATTGATGAGTGAAGCGAGGGCGTCCCTAGCTTGAGGATCATTTGTATATGCCGCTGCTTGGGAGATCCAAGAGCGAGCCTGGGGATCGTTGCCCATTTGCTGGAAGAGCTGGCCGATCTTCAAGGCGGGAGCGGCGGATGGCCTAATTCGGTTCCACTCTAAATAGGATTGGATGGCCTTATTGAACTCACCCCGAGTTTCCTGGATCGATCCATGATGCTTCCAGGCCAAAAAATCGTCTGGATAGCTTTGCAGGTAAGTGGTCAGGGACTCCAAGGATTTGAGGTTCTCGCCCAGCCGCTCGTAGAGATCCGCGACGGTAACCCATAGCCGCTGACGGTTGGTATCGAGCTCGATCGCCTTTTCAAAGGATTCTATGGCCGAGAGGGGATCATTCGCTTCCAAGTAGGTATTCCCGAGAGCTTCTTGCAGCGACGCGGTATCTGGATTCTTTAAGGCGGCTTTTCCGAGGATAGTTAATGCGTTCGATGTCTCATCGCGCTGCCGAGCCTCATCCGCTTTGGAAATCGCTCGGGAAATGCGTTCTTCCCGACTCGAGCAAGCGGTCAAAAGCGATAGCGCCATCAGTAGGAAAGGAGCGATCCGTTTGCTTAAGACCATGAGCTTTTTTCGATGCATTAAGTTGTATTTTAGAGGAAAGGGAGCTGAAAGCCAAGCAATTGCAAGGATTCTGTTTATGGAATCGCTTTCCTTTGTCGGCTCGATCTCGCCGGTAGCAATCCATTTATATGGGCCATGAGTAAAGGGCGCCTTCGTTTGAAAGGGATTGAAACCGTAGGCGAGTTGAAACCGTAAAGCTTGATGAAACGGATTTTTTTCGCAACCCTTGAAAGTCGCGTTCGTTTATTTGCTTAGATAACGATCCCATGAATTTCTCCCATTTTTACCGACTATTGAGTAGGTGCCACCTTTTAGGAGCTCTATGGATAGTGGGTAGTGCCTGCCCGCTTGTTCAAGGGCAAAACCTGATCGGAGAGTTCGCGGATATCCCAGAACCATCGAACCGCGTATTCAAGTTTCAGATCGAAGACTTTGACCTCAATAGCTACACGGCTGCGGTAGAGAATTTGCTGGGGATCTATGAACGTACTCAGGAAATGAGTTTCAAGCCAGACGAGAAGGGCAAGGTAGGGCTTAAGGTCTACAGCAACTCAGGTCCCGGTCTCAGCACGCCGGCCAATTTGGTGGAGGCGGTTGTTCAGTCGCTCGTCAAGCGAGGCTTCCAACGCTCGGACATTTTCATAATTGGACTCAAGGGACGCATGTTGCGCGAGTCGGGTTTCCTGCCCCCGCTGAGCCGTCGTTCGATGTACTTCAACCAGGTGTTCGTTAGGTCCTTGGATTCGGGCAGGCACTACGATGAGCGGTGGTTTTACGATAGCCCGCTCCCCGCTCAATCAGCACAGTACTGGATTAATCTGGAAAAGGAAAATGCTTTCGGGTCCAAGGATGGAGAAGAAAATGCCCGAAAAAGCTATTTGCCGATGCCTTTGATGCATTAAGTAGATTTCTGGGTAAACCTGCCATGCTATTCTGATCACCCGACCTTGGGGGTAAATGGAGCCCTCATGAACGCGACGCTTTGGAATGCCAGCAATACATCGCGTTTCTTGCGTAGCCCGGCTTCCGCTCCGGTCGCGGTTGCGGAAATGGGAGCCGTACCCGAGCTGCGGGAAACCTGGGCTCTGAACATCGCTAGCTTGCAGCGATTCCAATACGTGGGAGGCCCGATTTTCAATGCAATGTATACAGTTTCAGAGCCGGTAGTCATGCTTTCGGACAATCCAGTCCTTCTGGATTCTATTATGCGGGAAAGAATAAATGAGCACCGAAAGAAGAATGGGTTTGCCCCATTGCCCGAGGATTTGAAGATATTGGCTTATTCCGAACAGCTGGGTCTGGGACAAATGGATACGAGTTTCGCGAATCTGGTCTCGATCAACTAGCAAGTAATGCCCACCCTATTTTGAATTCAGAAATCTCTAGTTTGATAAAGATAGAGGTTACGACTGCCCGAGAGTCATATCCTATCTACATTGGCCGGCAATTGCAGAATGCTCTAGGTTATGAAATCGCCAACCTGAAAAGCGAGGGTTCCCGCTTGGCGGTGGTTACGGATGCGGCAATCCGGCAAGCGATTCCTCAGTACTTTAGCGGAGTGTTTGAAGGTATTCCGACAATCGAGGTTCCACCGGGCGAAACCAGCAAGAGCTTATCGGAACTCGGCAGAGTCCTCGACTTTTTGCGAGTAGTGGATTGGATCGAGGCGGCGTGGTTGTCGCATTTGGGGGCGGCGTCGTGGGGGATCTGACTGGTTTTGCGGCCGCTTCCTGGTTAAGAGGCGTTCGGTTTATTCAAGTTCCCACTACACTGCTTTCCATGGTGGACAGTTCGGTGGGGGGTAAGACGGGGATCAATATCGATTCTGGGAAGAACCTGGTGGGAGCCTTTCATCAACCGATTTCAGTTTATGAGGATCTGGATCTGCTAGCCAGCTTGCCTCCCAGGGAATTCGCGGCAGGCATGGCTGAAGTTGTCAAATACGGCATGCTGGGCGATTCAGAATTATTCGATATGCTGGAGGCTAGCCCCTTGCAGGATTCCCGCGACGAGCGGCTGGCCGGAGTCGTCAAGCAAAACTGCCAGCTAAAAGCGGACGTCGTGAATGCCGACGAAAAGGAGCTGGCTGGTTCAGGCGGTAGAGCTTTGCTGAACTTGGGCCACACATTCGGGCATGCTATCGAGAATGTCGCTGGGTATGGGGACTATCTGCACGGAGAAGCGGTTTCGATCGGCTTTGTCGCTGCTGCAAATTTGAGCCATAGACTTGGATACGTTAATTCAAGTCAAGTAGAGAGAATATCGAACACCCTGGAGGCTCACGGACTTCCCGTAAAACTGAAATCGCCCTTGAAAAAGAAGGACTTGCTGTCGGCTATGAGGAAGGACAAAAAGGCTCGAGCAGGCAAGCTGCGATTCGTTGTCCTAAGCCGTATTGGAAACGCGGTTACTGAAGACGGAGTCGACTTGAATTTAGTATCGACAGTTTGGGACGAAGTAGGGGCAATTGATTAACGGTCTCGCAGCGGAGCCACCCAGAATTCTTCGATGGATGAATCAATAGCTAGGGAATACCTCGAACTGAATGGATTCGTCACCATGCCCTTGCGGAAAGGTCGGGCCCAGTCGAAACGTTCGCTGAGTGAAGAAGGCCTGGATCTCTATATACGGAATACCCGATTTGCGGAAAGCGACCGTCCGCCCTCGTTCCTGCTGTTTTCCAGTGAGTTGAGACGACTGGAAAGCGCGGTCGTTTGCGTTCGTGGCTGGCATAGCCAAAAAGCCGCCCTGGCTGCCATGAAGAGTGGAGCAGACATGCTGAGGTACGTGGAAAGCAATGTCCTGAAAAAGGTCGACAAATGGTTCGAGTTCGAGAACTGGAGGGAACTGGGAGAAACGTCATTCCCTAAACGCGTTCTAGTGGCCCCTGCTTTCCCGACTCAAGAAGCGTATCGAGCCCGCATCGAATCGGCATTGAGAGAAAAGGGGGTCGATGGAATCCTCTCGTTCAAATCGATGCTGCTCGACATTATCGATCGTGTCGATACACGCCATGTCTATCCCAGATCGGACTTGCTTCAGTTGGTGAGAACCCTGAAGACCTTCGATTTAATTAAGGACTCCCAAATGAACTTTCTTTAGGCGCGATGATTCACGAGACGGCGATAGTTTCCAGCAAGGCCAAGTTGGGCAGCGATGTCGAAATCGGCCCCTACGCGATCATCGAAGAGAATGTAGAGATTGGAGACGGAGGCAAGATCGCGGGCCATGCCATATTGAAATCCGGAACCCGTATCGGGAAATCGGTGACAATCGAGAGTTTTTGTATCATTGGAGGTCTCCCTCAGGATCTGGGGTTCGATGCAAACACGGAAACCTATGCGGCGATTGGCGATCGGTCGGTGATTCGCGAAGGTTCAACGATTAATCGGGCTTCCTCAGCAGGTGGATCAACGATCGTTGGAGAAGACTGTTTTCTTATGGGCGTTACCCATCTTGGCCACGATTGCCGGGTTGGCGACAGGGTTGTTATTGGAAATAATAGCCTGCTCGCGGGTCACGTATCCGTGGGAGATGACGCCTTTCTGGGGGGGGATTCCGGGATTCATCAATTTTGCCGCATTGGCCAGGGCGTCATGTTTGGAGGGGATTCTACAGCGACTGTGGACGTGCCACCCTACACGATGCTGGTGGAACGCAATACATTGTTTGGGCTCAATCTCGTTGGATTGCGACGCCGAAAGCACGATCCAGAGGCGGTAAAGGCTCTCAAGCGTTGCTACCGAGAAGTGCTGGGCAGCGTTTCAGGATTGCAGAGAACCGCTAAGCAGCTTTTGGATACGTCCGTGGGCGATTTTCATGAGTGCCGTTCATTCCTGGAGTTTTTTCTTTCCGGGGATAGGGGTTTTGCCCGGCCGAGATCGAAATGAAGAATCCAAGAATTGCTGTTACCTGTGGAGATCCAGCTGGTGTCGGGCCGGAACTGATTGCCCAATGCTTGCAAGATGGGATTGGGGGCGAGGCGGATCTTTCAATCATTGGTCCACCGAGTTGGCTGGATACCTTGAAGGCGAGCGATGCGGATTCGTTTGAAACCATAGAGGTGGGATTGGCCTACTCGGGTTACGAGCCGGGCAAGCCCAATCCGGAAGGCTCGAAAATCGCGTTGGAGGCCATGGAGAAAGCCGCCCGGGGCTGCATATTCGGAGAGTTCGATGCGGTGGTTACCGGTCCCATTTCGAAAGTGCGCTGCGCCGAGGCAGGTTTCTCCCATCCCGGACAGACGGAATTTTTTGCATCTCATTGGGGCGGCGAGCCGACTATGGCTTTTGTTGGCAGCAAGCTGAATGTAGTTTTAGCCACTTGGCATGTGCCATTCGCTACCATACGCTATCATTTGACGGAATCGGCGCTCGCGATGGCGATTGATCGAGCTTACGAGCTAGGTGTTCGGCTTGGATTCCCAAACCCGCGCATCGGCGTGTGCGGTCTCAACCCACATGCGGGTGAAGAGGGATTGATCGGGAATGAAGAAGCGGCCATATTCGATCCCCTGATCGAAGGTTTGGGGGAAACAATGCCAAACGTTAGCAAGTGTCAGCCTGCGGATACCCTCTTTTACCGAGCTATCAATGGCGCCTTTGATGTCGTCGTCGCCCTGTACCACGATCAAGGCTTGGCCCCGTTGAAGGCAGTCGAGTTTGAGACTGCCGTGAATGTCACCCTTGGATTGCCCTACGTCCGGACCAGTCCAGACCATGGAACCGGCTATGAAATCGCGGGTACTGGACAGGCTTCGTCCAAGAGCTTTTCTAGAGCTATCGAGCTGGCGATCCAGCTATCGGGCCGGAATCGGGGATCTTGATTAAACCAGGTGGACTTTCCCGCTTTCAGAAGAGCTTGATAATGTCGATTCGAACGGAATGATAGAATAATAAGAAATGGAAGCTGCGAGCACAGAGTTGCCCGAAGGCGTTCGGGTCGGAGATAGGCGCCTGATTGCCCTAACGGATTCGGCTATATCGAAAACGGAATCCCTCATCGAAAAGGAGCCGGGTGGATCGTTTCTGAGGATTGGTATCTCGGGAGGCGGCTGCAACGGCCTTTCTTATAAGATGAAATTCACCACGGCAGCCCGAAAAGGCGATATCCTGGTCAATTTCAGCAAAGTCCCCGTCATCGTCGATAGTAAGAGCGCCCTCTACTTGAAGGGCACCCAGCTGGACTATTCCAACGCTTTGATTTCGGGAGGATTTAAGTTTAGCAATCCTAACGCCACCTCGAGTTGCTCCTGCGGAGAAAGTTTCAGCGTATAATCTTCGGATCAGGTTAACTTTAGGGGACTTATGGAAAAAGGTTGATTCGCCAAACTGATTGAATGATAAGGTTCGGCTATCGTATCGGACTAACTAGAATTGTGTCGCTAATTAATGCCAAAACCAAGAGGTAAACGGAGGCCGCCCAGAAAGCAGGACCCATTCGCGAAAATTCGACGTAACCACCGCATTCGCGTCCCAAAAATCCGAGTTGTAGGCCCCGAGGGAAACCAGGTGGGCGTCATGGATACGAAAGAAGCCTTGGAAGTCGCCAAGGAGGCAGGACTCGATTTAGTCGAAGTAGCCAGTCAGGCTAGCCCGCCGGTATGTCGCATCATGGACTTCGGAAAGTATGTTTATGAGCAGCAGAAGAAGTCGAAGGACTCGAAAGGGAGCTCTAGCAAAACCAAGGAGGTCAAATTCCGTCCCCGCGTGGATGTACACGACTTCATGACTAAGCTTAGACGGGCGGAAGAATTTCTCGACAAAGGAAATAAAGTTAAGCTCACGCTCTCTTTCCGAGGTCGAGAGATGGCTCATACTGAAGTCGGTTTTGAAACGATTGGTCGAGCTATCCAAGATATCAGCCACATGGCGACGCCAGACAATGAACCCAAAGTGGTTGGGCGTAATATTAACGTAATGCTGACGCCATTGCCGGCGAACAAGCGGAAGCCGAAATATAGTCACCATCTTTTGGATTCAGAAAAAGAGAAGCCAGCTTCGGAGGAAGAGGGCCAAGCTTCCGGCGAGTAATACGTACCCAAAGAAAGCAATCTGTGGCTTGGATGGGAGCTAAAGGAAGGTTTCGATGGATTTTCCTCGCCGCTGGAGTGTGGATGACCTCGTGCCAAACACCTCCCGAGCCAGCCCCGAAGGTTGATGCGGTTCCGGAAATCGCTCCTGCCGAGCCAGTTGTCGAGAAAGCGGACCAACCCGAGACAAAACCCGTTCTTACGGAAATTTCCAAGGTTGATCCTCAACCCGCACCTTCGCTGACAATCGAATCCCAAGCTCGGGCTATTGGGGCCAGGGCTAAGCGATTGGAGGACAAGAAATGGGAGATCTCTAAAGGCGATCGCGTACTTGTCCTGAAGGAGGAGAGCCGTGCCGCGGAATTGAATGAGACCGTCTTTTTTCTTAATGAGGCCTTTATCGAGCGGCAAGGCGCGCTTCGTTTTGGAGAGCTAGATTATGAATACACCTTGAAGCCAGCCATGGGCCCCTTGGCTCTACGATTGGGATCTCGGAAAGTGGTCATCGATCCCGGTCATGGAGGCACGGAGACGGGAACCCGTAACGAAACGCTGGGAATATTCGAGAAGGACTTGAATCTGGATGTAGCGATCCGAGTGCGGGAATTGCTTGAAGAAGTGGGCGTCAACGTGGTGATGACTCGTTATGACGATCGGGTTGTCGCTCTGGATGAACGACTGAAAATAGCGAATCGGGCCGAGCCAGCCTTGTTTGCTAGTATCCATTTCAACTCGGCTCCCAATTTGGATGCGGAAGGAATTGAAACCTACGTGCTCACCCCGCCAATCGCAGTCTCTTCGAATGATAGCCTCTCAAATCTGAAACAAGGCCGACTCTCGGGCAACGGCTTTGATTACGCGAATTTCGAGATCGGGTATTTGTTGCAGCGCAAATTAGTGGCGGACCTTCAGCTTGTTGACCGCGGATTAAAGCGGGCCCGATTCAAAGTGCTAACCGAGTTGCCTTGTCCCGGTATTCTAGTGGAGTGCGGATTTCTATCGAACGATAAGGAAGCGATGCTGGTCAACACGCCCGTATTTCGACAGCGGCTGGCCAAATCCTTGGCTGATGCTATTATCGATTTGCTGCCGGAAGAATAGATTCTGGGAGGCGTTGACCGAATTGATATGAAAGTGGCATTGATAGTAGGTCTTGGGAGCTTTATCGGAGGAAGCCTTCGCTATCTTTCGGTCGTGTGGATCGAGCGGAAATTCGAATCCCCATTCCCCGTCGGTATCCTATTCGTAAATGTCGTTGGGTCATTCGTAATAGGTTTGGCGACCCCGGGGTTGGAGCGGATAGCATGGAATGGCGAGCCGCTCGCGCCACTCTTTCTCACTGCGGGCGTAATGGGTGGTTTCACGACGTTTTCCGCCTTCAGCTTGCAAACGCTGAAACTCGCTCAAACGGGCCAATGGGGCATGGCCCTCATGAACGCCCTGGCGAGCGTAGCTTGTTGCCTATTGTCCGTTTTCGCGGGCTTGAAGCTCGGTCAGCTATTGTTCCCGAGCTCCTAAAAGCCTAGGAGCTTTCGATGATTTTGTCAGCTAGGCCGTACTCGATGGCCTCTTCTGCTGTCATGTAAAAATCGCGATCGGTATCTTCCCCTATTTTCTCCAGCGGCTGACCGGATGCGTCGGAGAGGATTTTGTTCAATCTTGTTCTCAGCTGCTCAAGATACTGAGCATGGATATGGATATCCACCGCTGGACCACGCAATTGGCCCGCAATCAAAGGCTGATGGATCATGACATAGGAATGCGGATACAAGTACCTATTGCCTTTTTCCGCGGCGGAAAGCAATATGGATCCCATGGATGCGGCCATTCCTGTAACGATTACAGTGACATCGGATGAAATCATCTTTATCGTATCATAAATAGCCATACCAGCAGTTATGGATCCGCCAGGAGTATTAATGTAGAAAGAGATTGGCTTGTCCGGGGTATCGGCCTCTAGGTATAGCAGTTTCTCAGTAATATCCTTGGCGGACTCGTCCGATACTTCTCCCCAAAGGAAGATTTTCCGCTCTTCCAGAAATTTCTTTTGGATGATCGCCCCTACGGGTGGGTCGTTTTGCTTTTCTTCGTTTTCAGACATGGAAATTGGTCAGTATGTTTTTATTGTGGTAACTAAAAGTGCGGTTTGGCCGAGAATTCAACGGGAAACTGCTCCCGATTAGTTGAGCCCAAAGTTATACACGAATTTGAAATACTCCAGATTGCGGGAGAAATACCAGGTAGCTAGGAAATTCCTGGCTAGACGAGACCGAGAATCATTCGGCCTTCTTCGCTAATCATGCTTTGGTCCCACGCAGGTTCCCAGGTGAGATTCACTTCCGCAGAATCGACTCCCGGAACGAGCATTACTTTGCTTTTGGCATCTTCAGCTATTGCTGGTCCCATGCCGCATCCAGGAGCGGTTAGGGTCATTTGCACTGTGACTTTGTAGAGGTTCTTGTTTTCCTCAGTCGGCTCGACGGTCATAGAATATACGAGGCCGAGATCGACTATATTTACCGGGATTTCCGGATCATATACGTTCCTCAACTGCTGCCAAATCGCTTCTTCGTCCGGCTCCTCGCCCTCGGCAAGCGGCTCGCTTCGCTTTTGCTCGGAAGAGGATGATTGCTCTTCAGCAATATCAGGACCCAGAGCGTCCGCATTGGCTCCATCGATCCTCGCCAAGCCGTAGGGCGTCATCACCGTATAGCTGCCTCCAAGCTGCTGAGTGATACGTACTTTAGTGAGAGCGGGAAGCTCGATGGATTCGCCACTGGGTATTTGCACAGCTTGGACCTCGCGAGTCAGGCTGCGTTCTTTCGTCTCTTCCGACATCAAAAATGTGAGCTTGGTAGTTACTATTGATGGAATTTACTCCGGATCATCTGCCGGACGCTCTCGGCTAGCGTATCGTCTGCGATCCGATCCAGGACCTCTTCGAAAAAGCCGTAGACAACGAGTTCCTGGGCGACTGGTTTCGGGATCCCTCTAGCCAGCATATAGAAAATTTCTTCGTCATCGATTTCGCTAGTCGTCGCGCCGTGGCTGCACTTAACATCGTTGGCCTCGATTTCCAAGCCCGGCAATGAGTTAGCTTCGGCTGAACGATTCAACAGGAGGTTGCGGTTTGTTTGATACGCATCCGTTTGCTGGGCGGTTTCATCAACCTTGATAAGTCCAGAAAAGATCGTTTTGGACTCTCCCATCAATGCGTTTTTGAAAAGCAAGTTGGAGGTCGCATTCGGGGCTGCGTGTGTCTGCAGCGTACGTTGATCGATCTCTTGGTTTGCCTCGGTAAGGGCCATAGAGCGCATGTCGACATGGGCGCCAGCTCCCTTCACTTGGCCGTGTGTCTCGGAACGATATTGCTGGCAGCCGAGTATAATACTGTGCATGTCGATTTGGGAATCGCGACCTGCCACGTTAGAATTGATCTGGAACCCAAGAGTTTGTTCATTGAAATTTTGAACTAGCGTGTAGTCGATATTGGAGTCGACACCGGCGAAAAGGTGGGTAACGCCGCAAGATAGGGCTGGGTTCTCGCCAATCGATCCGTGAAACTCCACGAGGCTGGCCTTGGAGTTTTCTTCCGCTATAACGAGCGTGTGTGGAAAGATAGTTCCATTCGAAAGGCTGCTCCAATTAAAGACAGTGAATGGGTTTCCGATCTCCACCCCTTTCGGGATGTAGAGCAACGTTCCGCTCTTAACAAAGGCCGCATGAAGGTGAGCGAACTTTTCTGACCCAAGATCGGCCTGCTGCTTCATAAAGTAATCTTTTAGCAGATCGCCATGGAACTGTACTGCTTTGGCCAATGGCAGCCAAATTACGCCAGCTTCAATAAGGTTCGCCGGCAATGGAGAACTTTCTACCAAGCGGTCATCGACGAAAGTGAGACCAGCGGTTTCGCTTGAGGTAATATTAGACCATTCCGTATATCCCTGTGGGATTTTTGCCGAATCGGAGTTCTCGGATGAAAATCCCTCGATCGTTTCGAGCCTTCTTCGGTCGGAAAATCGCCAATGCTCGTCTCGTCGCGAGGGCATGGGTAAATTGGCATAGGCTTCAAATGATTGGCGTTTGAATTCTTTCCACCAAGCTGGAGCTGTATCCAAGCCATCGATGTGGTTTTGAAACGCTTGTTCGATCGGATTCTCAAGACCGGTCTCGGTTTCCATTGAAATATTTTCAGTTATAGAGCTCACAGGTTTAAATCGTTTGTTCGGTCCAGGGCGCGCTTGGCGATCCATGAAATCGGCAATCTTAGCCGACAGACCCTTCCATTTCCAATTCGATCAGGCGTTTCAGTTCGACGCTATATTCCATGGGAAATTGGCGGGTCAAATCATTGACAAATCCATTTACGCTCAGGCTCATAGCTTCGGCCTCACTGATACCCCGTTGCTGCATATAGAATATTTGTTCTGCGGATACCTTGCTAACCGATGCCTCGTGTTGGACGTAGTTTTCGCCGCCCCTCACGGTGATAGCAGGATAGGTGTCCGTTCTAGAATCCGAGTTGATAAGCAACGCGTCGCATTCCGTATTATTTTTGCAGCCTTTCAAGTGTTTGGGCATGTGAACCTGGCCGCGGTAAGTGGAGCGCCCTTTTCCAACGCTTATCGATTTCGAAATGACGTTGCTGGTGGTCTCGTCGGCAGCATGGATCATCTTGGCTCCTGTATCTTGGTGCTGTCCTTCGTTGGCCAAAGCGATACTCATCACTTCGCCTCTTGCCCTGCGTCCTTTGAGAACGACGCCTGGATACTTCATCGTTAGTCGCGAGCCGATATTGCAATCGATCCATTTAACCACAGCGTCCTCGTGAGCAATTGCCCGTTTGGTCACTAGGTTGAATACATTGCTAGACCAATTCTGCACGGTTATGTACTCGATTTTCGCTCCAGGCATGGCGACCAGCTCTACGACGGCGCTGTGCAAAGTTGCCGTATCGAACTTGGGAGCGGTGCAACCTTCCATGTAGGTGACTTCAGCTCCTTCGTCAGCTATGATCAGCGTGCGCTCGAATTGGCCGAAGTTTTCGGCATTGATACGAAAATAGGCCTGAAGCGGATGGCTGACTTTCACGCCAGGCGGAACATAGATGAAAGATCCGCCAGAGAATACGGCGCTGTTCAAGGCGGAGAATTTGTTGTCGCCCGTCGGGATCACTTTGCCGAACCATTTCTTGAAGATTTCCGGGTGTTCCATGAGTCCCTCGGTGCTGCCCATGAAAATGACCCCGTCTTTGGCAACCGCATCCTTGATATTTGAATACGCTGCTTCGGAATCGAATTGAGCTTCGACGCCGGCAAGGAATTTACGTTCGTTCTCGGGTATCCCTAGGCGCTCGAAGGTTTCCTTAACTTCATCAGGCACATCGTCCCAGCTCTTCTTGGTTCGATTGTCGCCGGAGAGATAATAGCGAATTTTGGAGAAATCGATATTTTCGAGATCCTTAGTCGCCCAATGCGTTGGCATTGGCTTGCCTTCGAAGACTTTCAGGGCCCGCTTTCGGAAATCCCGTATCCAATCGTCCTCCCCTTTAACGTCGCAAATGTAGTCGATGGTGCCTTCGTTCAAGCCGACACCGGCGTCATACTTGTGGTGCTCCTCGTATTTGAACTCGCCTTTGTCGCGATCGATCTCCAGCTGTGTTGCGGCTGCGTTCATTTTTTCTCTCTCTGAATTCAGGGTGTCGTTATGCGGCGGTCTCGGTGATCTCTTTGATCCAATCGTAGCCTTTGCTCTCCAATTCCTCTGCCAGGCTTTTGTCGCCGCTCTTCACGATGTGGCCATCGTACATGACATGAACCCGGTCGGGTATAATATAGTTTAGCAGACGTTGGTAGTGCGTTATTACCAGTGCACCTAGATTACCCCCGCGGAGGGCGTTGACACCGTCGGATACGATTTTCAGGGCATCGATATCCAGCCCCGAGTCCGTTTCATCGAGGACGGCGTATTTAGGCTCGAGCATCGCCATTTGCAAAATCTCGCATCGCTTCTTTTCGCCTCCCGAGAAGCCTTGATTGACTGAGCGAGAAGTGAATTTGCGGTCGATTTTAAGGGCGTCCATCTTCTCGTAGAGCTCCTTGTAGTATGCGGGCGCATTGAGTTCTTCGCCATTGGGAAGGCGGGCGTTCTTCGCTGCCCGAATAAAGTTGGCGATGGTAACGCCAGGAATCTCCATTGGATATTGAAAGGCTAGAAAAAGTCCTGCCCGAGATCGCTCGTCTACCTCTAGGTCTTGAATCGATTCCCCGTCCATGAGGACCTCGCCGCTAGTGATCTCGTAGTCCGGGTGACCAGCTAGAGCTTTGGCTAAGGTGCTCTTACCCGTGCCATTCGGTCCCATAATGGCATGGATTTCCTCCTTGGGAATCGTCAGATTGAAATCCTTTATGATCCGCTTGTCGCCGATATTTACGTTCAGGTCCTTTATTTCCAATGCTTGGCTCATGAAAGTTTAAGCGTTTGATTTAAGAAGTGGTGGATTCAACAGGCACTTTCTCGTTCGCGCTCCTGCCGCGAAAAGTGATGTCTATCGAGTTCGGCTCGAAAGCCTGGGGGAGAAGACTGGCGAGTTTTTCCAAGATCTCTTGGTCCAGCCGCACGTCGTAGACTTCGCCAGTATCGTCATCGTGAAAATGAGCGTGCTCGGACAGATTGGGGCAATAGCGGGTGGACTCGCGCTCGAGATGGACTTGCTTCACCAGTCGGCACTGAACAAGCGTGTCGAGACAGTTGTACACGGTGGCCAGCGATATTGAGGGCATCGCTGATTTCACCCGGGCAAAGATCTCATCAGCAGTCGGATGGTCTCGTTTCGACAGAATAGCGTCGTAGACGACTTCGCGTTGGCGAGTCGAACGGAGACCCGCTTGGGCAAGCTTCCGGTTTAGTGTCTCGGTTGTGGATTCTGCGTTCATGTTTCGTCTATTTCAGGGTCTAAGTAAGAATCAATCTCAATATTAAATAGAAACTGGAATAATTCTAAATATCAAGAACCAATTGGAATAATTCCAATTATCAGTAGCCACAAACGGTCCAAATATTGTCCAACTGGGAGACCTGGAGTCGCTTGAGCAGCGCGTTTTTGGTTCTACTAAGTGTCGGCCAAATAGCGTTCCGCTTCGATGGCAGCCTGACAGCCCATTCCGGCAGCTGTAATCGCTTGCCGATACACGTGATCAGCGCAATCCCCGGAGACGTAGACGCCTGGAATCTGGGTTTTTACCTGGCTGCCGTTCTCCGGCGCGAAATAGCCACTCTCATCGGTTGGGATATCCTTGGCAAAGGGACCTGTGTTGGGAATATGGCCGATAGCGATGAACACGCCTTTGCAATCGATTTGCTGCGTTTCACCGGTTTTCACATTTTTCATGCGGACGCCCGACACATTTCCGGTCTTATCGGAAAGAATCTCCTCAACGACGGAGTCCCAAGCCATTTCGATCTTCTCGTGACCAATTGTTCGGTCAGCCATGATTTTCGAAGCTCTCAATTCATCGCGTCGGTGGACCAGAGTGATTTTGCTGCAGAATCGGGTTAGGAATAGCGCTTCCTCGCAAGCGGTATCGCCACCACCGACGACGACCACTTCCATGTCCCGGTAAAAGGCGCCATCGCAAGTTGCGCAGGTCGTCACTCCTTTACCGCCGAACATTTCCTTTTCGCCCGGAATTCCCAGCAAGCGGGGCGAGGCGCCGGTAGAAATGATGACCGATTTGGCTTTAAACTCTTCTGAGCTCGAGCGGAGCCTGTAAGGCGAGGCGGAAAAATCGACGGATTGGATCAGCGACTGCTTGAAGCGAGTCCCGAATCGAGTGGCTTGCTTTCGGAGGTTGTCCATGAGCATGAAACCATCAACGCCTTCGGGGAATCCGGGAAAATTTTCCACTTCGCTGGTCTGGGTGAGTTGGCCGCCTGGTAGATCGCCTTCGAGTACGAGTGGATTCAGATTGGCCCGAGCCGTGTAAATGGCTGCGGTGAGGCCTGAACAGCCTGTTCCGATTATAATGACGTCTTCGATTTCGTCGGACATGTTGTTTTGAAAGCGTTAAATTCTGAAAGTCAGTGATGGGATGGCAACAAGCCCTTGCTTTGGCAATGAGAGACTGTGAAAAAGATTAGCTTTGCCTCTTCATTGTCTTCGCGTAATCGCTTCTATGTGAATTCGATCGTAGATACGCACGCGCACTTGGAAAGCTTTCACAAGAAGGGTTTGTTAAGTAACGCGCTCGATGCGGCCCTGACAGCAGGGGTTAATCGTATGATAACTGTGGGTACGGATGGAGAGGACTGGGAACTATATACTCGTATGGCTGAATCCAGGCCGGGGATCATCGACTATACGGTGGGCATTCACCCAACTTCGGTGGACGACGATTGGGAAACTGTTGGAGGTGGCATTCGTGCCTATTTCGAGCGTCCGTATCCACCGGTGGCTCTTGGCGAAATCGGTCTGGATCGATTTCATCTGCCCAAAGACCCAAAGGATGCGGAAAGGAAACTGGAGCGCCAGAAGGCCGCGTTTCGAAAGCAGTTAGAAATCGCGAAAAGCTTGGCTGCCACAGTGGTGATTCACTCTCGCGGGGCCTTTGCGGAGTGCGTGGAGGAAATCGACCGTTCCGGCGTGGATTGGAGGCGTGTAGTTTTCCACTGCTTCTCTGAAGGGCCGGGCGAAATGCAGCAGTTGATTGATCGAGGTGGCTACGGAAGCCTTACGGGAATCATCACCTTCAAGAATGCGGAGGCTATTCGAGACGCTGCTCGTTTGCAGGGAATAGGTCGGCTCATGATCGAAACGGATGCTCCTTACCTGTCTCCAGTTCCTCATCGCGGGAAACCAAACGAGCCTGCCTATTTGCGACATATCGCCGATTTTTGCCAGGAGATGTTTGGATTGGATACGGAAAGCTTCGCCCGAAAGACGACCAAAAACGCTTATCGAGTTTACGGCTTGAAAGGATAGGATGCACTTCCTCGGCTTCATGGCCGCTGCCTATCTGTAACACGCAGGGGGAATCTATATTCTCATAGGGTCAAATAACCCCGTTGAGCACGGCGATCGTCATGCTGTAGCCGCGACGGCTGGTTGCGGAACACCTCAAAATCTGGAATGCTCCAGAACTTGCTGCAGGAAATCTCTATTTTTCGTCGAACTTGCTAGCGAACAGTTTGGCGAGTTCTTCTAAAGCGGATTCTGCATCGCTTCCCGAGGCAATCGCTTTCAGTTCGGTACCTTTTCCAGCGGCAAGCATCATGAGCCCCATGATCGATTTGCCATTAACTTGCTCGTTGTCCCTTTCGAAAAAGAGGTCGGCCTCGAACTTGTTGGCCGCGCGCACGATCATTGCTGCTGGACGGGCGTGAATACCCATCTGGTTCTCGACCAGCAGGATCTTTTCGACGTTTTGTCCTTCAGGATGCAGATTTGCGGAGTCCATGTGGGGGTAAAAATAGACTTATTTCCAATAGAACAAGTGATTATTCACGAATTTGCGAGTTCACTTATTGATGATACCGGGTTTTAAAACGGGCTTATGATCGCAATTATCGCTCCGGCAAGACTGGCCTCCACGAGATTTCCGGAAAAGCTGCTTCACGAGATCAAAGGCAAAGCTCTGATTCTCTGGGTGGCGGAGCGTTTGGCTAATCAAGTGCCCGAGATCCCTCAGTATTTCGCCGTGGATCACCCCCGTCTTCAGGATATTTTGGAGTCCGCTGGGTTCTCCACTATCATGACGCGATCAGACCATACTTGTGGAACGGATCGTCTCGCGGAAGCCAACGAACGTATTGGAGCGGATCTAATTATCAATGTGCAAGGGGATGAGCCTCTAGTCACCCGAGGCCAGATTAAGGCATTGGAGGCTCGTTTGCAGAACGGATCTGACATGGCGACTTTGGCGACACCGTTTGAGAAGTGGGAGGACTTCCTAGATCCCAACCAAGTCAAGGTAGTCGTCGATTCGCAAGGGAGAGCTCTTTATTTCTCCCGTTCCGCGATTCCCTATGTAAGAGATCGGGAAGGGGACGCTGGCCAATCCGCGATATCGAATTTTCCCGCCTACCGGCATCTTGGGCTTTACGGATACAGTAGTGGTTTTTTAAGAGCGTTTTGCTCGCTTCCAAAAACGATTCTGGAAGAGACGGAGAAGCTAGAGCAGCTCCGTGCTTTGGAGAACGGATACCCAATCGATGTCGACATCACTGACGATCCGTCGATCGGCGTAGATACGATCGAGGATGCCGCTGCCTTCGAACGTCTCTTGTGAAACGAGCGTTAGGCAGGATCGGCCCTCCAAGCTAATGGTAGGGCTGCTTGCTTCTCCCGCCGCAGCTTCGCAGGCGGATCCCCGAGCAGCCGATAAGACCGTAGCAGCTGTTTGAGGACAAGCAGCCCTACCGTTTTCGAAAACATCTCGGAACTCGGTCCTTCCGAATTTATGTATCGTATGAGCGGGTTTATCCCGCGATGAGCGCGGGCCACTCTCAAGCAGGCGCGGCTGCGTTTTCCGCTACCAAATCATAGAACTTGCTGAAGTTCGGATTGGCATCGCTCGGTCCGGGTCCAGCCTCTGGATGGTACTGCACGGAGAAGACGGGTTTGCCTTTGAGTCGTATGCCGGCGATGGTCTTGTCGTTGAGGTTAACCTCAGTTATCTCCGCTCCGGCTTCCTCAAGGCCTTCTTCCGAAGTGGCGAATCCATGATTGTGCGCGGTTATGGCGACCCAGTCTGTCTCGAAGTTTTTGATCGGCTGATTGCCGCCTCGATGGCCGAATTTTAGCTTGTAGGTTTTAGCTCCTATAGCGTGGGTAATTATTTGATGGCCGAGGCAGATTCCAAAAGTCGGGTACTCGTCGATTAGCTGCCGCACAGTCTCGTGGGCATAGGTCACTGCTTCCGGGTCGCCAGGTCCATTGGAAAGAAAGATGCCTTCGGGTTTGATGGCTTTGATTTCCTCGACGCTGGCTGTGGCCGGGAAAACATGAACCTCAAAGCCGTGATAGGAGAGCTCCCGGAAGATCGACTTCTTGGCTCCGAAGTCCAAGGCAGCGATCTTGAAGACCCGCTTATCCTGAGCTTGAGGCCGAATCTCGGAACCTGATGGGTTGTACGGCCAGCGATCGTCTTCCGGCAAAGTGTAGACGTATTGGCAATCTGTCGTAACCTCTTTGACGTAGTCGGCCCCGACAATGCCTTCCCATTCGCGGGCCCGGCGCACAGCCTCTTCATCTGAAATATCCTCGGTACTAAGGCAGGCTTTCATGGCTCCGTGGACTCGCAACTTCTTGGTCAAGGCGCGAGTGTCCACGCGATCGAGACCAGGAATATCATTTTTTTCCAGATAATCGCCGAGCGATTCGCTGCTTCGCCAGTTGCTGACGACTGGGCTCAGCTCGCGAACGATGAAGCCGCGAACCATGGGAGATTCGGCCTCATTGTCTTCTACGTTTACGCCATAATTGCCTATCATCGGGGCAGTCATGGTCACGATTTGGCCAAAGTAGGACGGGTCCGTCAGGATTTCTTGGTATCCCGTCATGCTCGTGTTGAAAACGGCTTCTCCAACGACCGTCTTCTTGCTTCCGAAGGGGCAGCCCCGGAATACCGTTCCATCCTCTAGTGCCAAAACTCCTGTTCGTAAATCGCTCATTTCGAATTTCGACAAAACGTGGTTTACGGAATTGCGCCAACACCTTTTTGTTGCTTGTTCAATAATTGGAATACAGAACGGCTGGACACCTGTAGTGGTGTGCAGGAAAATAGGGCTTTGGTTCGTCAATGATGCGCTGGGCTCATCGCTCAAAACTATGCCTTACACAGAAGATCGAAACACATGGTACGAAGGCCAAGGGATTTGGAAGGATACCCCGAAGTCAGATTGGGAGGATTGGACTTGGCAACTCAGGAACCGAATTACCTCCCTTGAGCAACTCGAACCGCTGATCGATCTTACCGAGGACGAAATGAAGGGTTGCCAACATGCCAACAAGCCGTTGGCCGTGGCGATCACGCCATACTTCTTCAATCTGATCGATCGCGAAGATCCGGAATGCCCGATTCGCAAGCAGGTGATCCC
>JAYZHU010000064.1:0-6450 GCA_036166175.1 Verrucomicrobiota bacterium
ATAAGGCTGCTCAGGGACTTCGGCGCTGATTTCTAAAGGGGGTGAGATCTCCTCGACCGCGTCCTTTGATTGCTCGCTTGTTTTTTCTCGTCCTAGAAATTTTAAAAACCGGCTTATCAACATATTTGGCTTTTTCTCCTCCGAGTCCTTCGGCAGCGAAGCAAATGCTTGATTCTCAGGCGCCTGTGCCCGGGTCTATTTGTAGAATTTGATGCAACAGCAGTTGCTTGAGTATTCAACCGAGAATCGAAGTTTTGGGCGACAATGTACTTTGAAGCCTAAGGATAGACCTAGACACTAAGGTTTCGAGAGTCGGTGGGCATAGATCTCGGTATCGGTAAGATACGAAGAGCAAGCCACTTAAGTGCTTGCATCCCTTTCCTCTGCATGTTTTAGTATTTTTTTACATAATATGGATTGGTTAGGCTTAGATGCTCGGATGGGCCGCACCCGCTGGGGCAGGTTTGGAGTCCTAGCAGTGATTTTCATGGCTGGGTAGTCCATTTGCTTAGGACAGGAAGCAGGCATCGCTTACTGGGGCTCCTTTGGAGAGGGCGCGAGTCGAGTGGAAGGAGTGTTTTTCTAGCACTCAGATACGGGCTTGTTTTTTGGCTTCGATGATGAACTAGAGCTAGCCGTTTATTCTTCGGAGATTAACTGGAGGGACGACGGCGAATTTGAATTTAGTGGTTTAATCTCGTCGTCATCTGATGAAGGTTTCATCGCCGCGACAGGGCGTGGCCGGGCTCTAACAAGAGCTGAAATAGAAGTGATTTTTGAAACTAAGTGGACGGAGGCAGAGCTGTTGTTCCAGGCATATTCGAGCTCGAGCGCCCTTTATTACCGATTTGAGTTAGAAGGTGAGGCTTCGGGCGAAGTGCACATCGTTATCGATGACGAAGGAACGGGTTATGGATTGCTATTGGATTCTAAAGCTTTCCTGCATGGCGGACTGATTAGTCTTTCAGATCAAGGTACCCATTTGTTTCATACAAGACGGGGCGATAGTTTGGAATTCGATATGGCTAAAGGAGCTTACACCTATGCTTTAGCAGGTGGTGGGAAGGGTGATCTGGACTTACAAGACATGGAGCTAGCGGGTCTTGGCGATTCTTTGAACTGCGCCTCGCTGACTGAGGTTTGGAATGCGTTTAAAAAGAAGGAAGGTGATTTCTCGGATGCCTTGCATTTCATATTGGAGGGTGCCAACGTGCTTCCTGTTTCCATAGAATCTTTGGTTGCTTTGGATTCGAGGGATCTTGGTGTCGGTTTCAGAGATCTTTCAATTGAGCTGGAGCTTTACCAATTGGACCATAACGAAGAATGGAAACTGATGTTCAGTTCCGGTCCCCTTTCAAGAGTGAAGAAATCTGGCTCAGGAGAATTCGATTACAATCTTAGCGGATTCTTGCCAGCATCCTTAGAGCGTGGAACCTACTTAGTCCAATTGAGTGGATTGAGAGATCTCTCAGCAGAGGTCGAAATTCGGGCTCGTTTCGATCGAATGGCTTCCATCGCAGCGGTCAATGGATCTACTATGTACGAACGGACAGCCTCGGCCCGTAGTCACCGATTCGGTTTTGAACTTGCCGGCCAGAGCATTAGAGAAGCAATCGTGCGGTCCGTGGGTCCGGGCCTAGCATATTTCGAGTTGGATGAGTGCACTTCAAACCCGCATTTAACAGTCTTCAAAAACGGAATAAAGCGTTGGATTAATGAAGACTGGAAGGATGGCGTTCAACCATCGAGCTACATTGAGCCGCAGATGCTCGATGCGGGCGCGTTCCCGCTTCCCTCGAATAGCTTAGACGCGGTCTTGTCACTCTCTTTGGGCGAAGGTCGTTATGAAGCGAGCTCAGATCGACTCGGCGATGATTTTGGTTTTGAGATTATGGAAGTCTACTTGACTCTCGAATCGGCTCAATAGTGGGGCGGCCTCTCGTCGATCGCATCTGTTTGAGGAACTTCAACGCCCTCCATAGCCTCCTTCATCGCCTCAATTTGCTTTTGGGTGTCGTCTAGCAAATTTCTCAACTCCAAGATAACGCGGTCTTGCTGTTCAACGTGACGTTCGAGAAAGGTGATTTTGCTCTCCAGTCTTTCAATAGATAACTCGCTCATATAGAGGGATTAAAACATAGTTATGATTCTCTGTAAGAATCGAAGGAAAATTTAGGCGGCAAGGATTTGATCCGATTAATGCGATTGCGGGTTTCTTGAACTAGAAATTCAGAGGCTAAGCAAAACAATATATGGCTCAGACCGACTCCCAGCGTTCAGATTCCGAAGATCCGGAATCTTCGAATATCCCATCCAATTTGCCCGAATCGCAAATCGATGAATGGGCTGTGGAAAAAGGTTCTCTGTCAGAGGACGAGTCGTTTCAATCGTCCGTAGGCGACATGCTGGATTCTATAGACTCCGACTCTTCTGAAGGCGAGATATCGGGAGCGGGAAACGGTGACGCGATGGGAGCGGAGAGCGAGGAGTCAAAGATTGACCCATCAGATGAATTGCTGATTCGAGCAGGAAGCATCTTGAATGGAGGGGAAACGGATATCCCGGAACCGGAAGAAGAGGCCGAGCTAGTGGATGAAGATGCTGATGGGCTGATTGACTTCCCGGATCCCCAATCTCTGTTAGCCGAAGTAGACAATCAAGATCAGGAACTCAAAGAAGAAGCCCAGGGAATTGCGGAGTCTTCCGAGGTCGAGCCCCCAGAGTCGGAGAAAGGATTGGTATCGGTGCTGGATCCTCAATCGCTGATGAAAGAGGCAAGCGACGATGATGATATTGATAGAGTGGCTGTCGGTTTTGGGGGTGGCCCTGTGGATACCTCTCCAGCAGAACCGGAACGCTTATCTCAAGTACGTAAATATATCACGTGGCCAGCAGCAGCGAGTTTGGTACTAATCGGACTAAGTATATTGGGGGCGAGCTTCAAAGACACGATCCTAGACTTGCTGGCCCATGGCAATGTTCAAGAAACGCGCATCCACCTAGTGGTAGCCAAGATGACCGACGAGGTTTTTAACAGCGTAAAACCTGGGCGGCCTTATGATCTAGCGTGGATCGAAAGCGAAATACAACGCGTGTCGGATTCGGAGTATCGGGTAGCCGCTAAGATTGGAGTAACGCTTGAAGAAGACCTTTATTTGCCTTTGGAAGACAGTTACTTCTATTCTCTTCTGCCATTCTCTAAAGCAGAACTGGAAGAGGCGACGGCCTTCGCTGACGATTCTAGTCAATTGCCAGCGGATCTCCAATCGCCTAGCCCTGGATGGGTCGGATTGTATAGAAAGGATGGCAAGAAAGGAGAGATGTTCGACTTCGATGCCCACTACCGAATCACGGCCAAAGGTGACCAAAAGGGTGGTTGGGAACTGTCAAATCTTCGAATCAACGGTAGCGACGATGGGTTGGCTTGGGCATCGATGCTGCCGAAATCGGAATTCGAAGAGGGATCCGTTGAAGTCGATGCGATGGAGTTCGAATACTATTTGAAGGCGTTTGAAAAGGCGGGATTAGTCTACCTCGAGAAGGCTAGAGCCTTCGAGAAAAACTGGATAGCCTCTAGATCAGAGAAAGCGGAACGACTGCAGAAACTTCGTCAGGAAATAACCATGTCCCTTTCTCAGGGATCTTACTTCAAGGGTGTAGCCATTTTGGGCGAGACGAGTGAAGAAACTAGGGACATTTCCTTGATCGTTACCGAAACGAGAGGCGAGGGAGAGCTGATAAAGGGATTATTGAAACTGGAGGGCGAAAAAGTGGCCTCTCCAAAGCACTTTACCGGGTTTTTGTATATTATCGAAAAGGAAGAAGACCTTCAGGGCCGTCTAGAGCTAACCACCGTCGCTTTTCCTGGGCAGCCACATGACACGGCAGAACTGGCATTCTTTAAGCCGGGAACCGTGTCGCGAATTCAAATGAATACTGATGGTCGGTCGCTAGAGGGCGATTCGGAGAGCATCTCGCTAAGGTTGATGCGCGGCAGATGATTTTCCGCCCTGCGGTGATTTCATGAGTCAAAATCGATCTTCCAGCAAGCCGGTGGATTATTCGCTTCATAAGAATCACTACTTAAACATAGTTTTTTCATAAAAAAGGCTAACATTTGCTTGAATAGGGAACTGGTCTGTCGTTTAGCTGTGAGAGTATCAAGTCCCGCTTAGCGGGATATTGGGGTAAAGAAGAAAACTAAGGCGGACTGTTTAGGGGTAGACAGTCCGCCGTCTTTATTACAAAGGCGTTGTATCCAACGGTT
Source organism: Verrucomicrobiota bacterium (assembly GCA_036166175.1). Classification (GTDB taxonomy): domain Bacteria; phylum Verrucomicrobiota; class Verrucomicrobiia; order Opitutales; family Opitutaceae; genus Pelagisphaera. Next base: position 4,268 of record JAYZHU010000064.1, read on the forward strand.
GGAACAAAAGAGCGGTTTCGGTTAGCTCATTTTGGACATGCTGGAATCGTCGTCTATCACGACAAGGTGCGAATCGATACGGAAGGCAGAGCGGAAAACGAAAACATACGTAATGGATACGAATGAGTTGCTCTATGATCCGTACTGCTTGTCTAAATTCGACGACAACAATCTGGTCATCCCCATAGAAGCCTTGGAAGAGCTGGACGCCATTAAAATGGAGTAGTCCAGTGAACGCGGGCGAAACGCCCGAAGGGTGCATAGGCAGCTGCTGCCGGATTTTAGAGCAGTGCTGGAATGGTTGCCCTTAGACAGTGGTGGCACCTTGTCTGTGGTCATAGACAAATAATTGCAAGGCACTGCCAAAGAATCCGAAAGACTGCAATCTGTCCGCTCTATCCTGAACCTCAAAAACAAGGATTACCGAATTATCGCCACTCCCTTGTTGGAGGAGGAAAATTTTCCTCCTCTGGTCATTTTGTTCGCCAAAGATGTCAAATGCAGCTGAAGGCGCGGGCGGTCGGGATCGAAGCTGAAGACTACCTCAACGATAAAGCCCCGGAGGAGCCTGATTACCAGAGCTATCGGAAACTGGTCGTTAGGAAGTACGATTTGCAGCGATTCGCACCGGAAGGGGAATTCGAATTGGATGATAGCCTGACGGAGGGACTTGAGATTAATGACTACGTTTTACTCGTTAGCGAAGAGTGCAGAACCATGCCAGCCCGATTGCTTTGCTCTCATCTGCTGAGAAAACTCGCCGTGCCGGACCCCTGGCGGCATATACATTAGACCAAAGAATCTCGAGCAGCTATTCTTCCTGGACGCTTTGTTGGACGAGTCGGTCTCCTTGATAGCTTTTTACGGAAAAGCGGGAACGGTAGAGGCTCTCTTGTCTTAGGTAGCGGCTATCCAGCAAACAAATACAGATAACATCCTATGCGCCGGTGTTTCGATCTCCCGCCCCGTGATTGGCCTGGGGAAGGAAATCGGATTTCTGCCAGGGACTTTGGAAGAAAAAATGAATCCCTGGTAGCAGCCCCACTATGATGCCCTAGAAGTGCTGGTGCCCTCGAAGCCTCCGAAAGATCCTCAATTCGAAAACAAGCGGCAACGCCGGAAAACGAAAGATGCGAATCCGGAACGCGATGAACCGGCCAAAAAGCCCTCTTAAAAATTGCTGGACTGCGGTCTGGTGGAGATTTGGGCCCTTTGCTTTATTCGGGGCCGATCCATAGCCCGGCGATTTTTCATTCTGGACGAGGCTTAACAATTAACGCCTCAAGATGCGAAAACGGTTATTACCCGGATTTCGGAAGGCTCGAAAATCGTCCTCATCGGTGATCCAGATCAAATTGATAACCCCCATGTGGATTCGCGCAGAAATGATCTGTACTATTGCGCCAACCGCATGAGGAGCCAGGCGATTCCGGCCCATGTGCAACTTAAAGAAAGGGGAGCGTTCGCCATTGGCTGAACTGGCGGCCGATTTCCTCTGAGGCATTCGAAGACGTTTCTACTAGAGTCGTTCGGCGGTTCGGGCTCGGAGCTCTTTGATTTCCGGTAGGATCTTCCTCAGGACCTTTTTCTTCATGCGCTCCGTAAAAAGGATTCCGTTGAGGTGATCCACTTCGTGTTGCACGCAACGGCTCAGTAGCCCATTGCATTCAAGCTCGTGAGGGTTCCCATCAATATCCTGGTATTGGCAGCGGATCCAATCGGTCCGTTCTACGTCGCCTCTGATATCGGGAAAGGAAAGGCACCCCTCCTCGTAGATAGTCTTAGGCGACTCTAGCTTGGTCACTATCGGGTTGCACATTCCAATCGGGCTAAAAAGTTTTAAAGGCGGCTTGCTACCATCCAGCGTGTAGTCGAAATCGATCTCGATACCCCGCAGATCTACGACGCAAAACATAATAGCCTTGCCAATTTGATGAGCCGCTAGGCCGATACCTTCAGCTTCGATGCACGTTTCCACCATATCGTCAAAAAGCGATTTCAACGATTCGTCGAACTCGGTGATGGGTTCTCCCTTCTGGTGTAGTACGGGAGTTCCGAAGTGAACAATTTCCAATGCCATGGGTCTTCGATTTGACCTAGCCAAAACTCCGGTTCAGGTTAGAGCAAATCCTTTCGATGAGAGGATCGGATAGGAATTATGCCTGCTTCCAGTTCAAAAAGCC
>JAYZHU010000065.1:0-5341 GCA_036166175.1 Verrucomicrobiota bacterium
AAGAAAAGAGTATAAATGAACAGGCGAAATCGGCCTTGAATGGATTGAGGATTCTGGATTTCTCCCACGTGTATCAAGGTCCGGTTGGGACTCAAAGGCTCGCCGATTATGGGGCCGACGTCATAAAAGTGGAACGTCCAGGTTCGGGCGATTGGAGCCGGGCTTGGGGGCCTTTCGTCAAAGGGGTATCCCTGCCGTTTGCCAACTTGAATCGCAACAAGCGTTCGCTCGCCGTTAACCTCAAGTCTTATTTGGGTAAGGAGATAGTTCTTCGTTTGATCAAAGATTCGGATGTCCTGGTCCATAACTTCCGCAAGGGAGTGATGGAGAAAAACGATTTGGGATACAAGGATGTCGAGGCCATCAACCCGTCCATTGTTTACGCTTGGAGCAGTGGCTGGGGCGACCAAGGGCCTTATGCGGACAGAGGTCGAGCAGGTCACGATATGATGGCTCGGGCGGAGGGTGGTTGGTTTATAGAAATGGGAAATGGCAAGGCTCCAATGCCCGGAGGAATTAGTGTTGATTACTGTGCGGGAATGAACCTGATAACCTCCATTCTCATGGCTCTCTATCATCGGGAAAAGACCGGCGAAGGCCAATTGGTTTCGACGGATTTACTGAGCGTAGCTTTTCACGCTCATGCCTGGGAGGGAGCGTCAGAACTCAATGCGGAGAAGATCGACGAGCCAGCTGCTGTTGGCGGAACGGAAGCCGCGATCGATAAGGCTTTTCTTACTCTGGATGGGGCAATCGAGATCTCTCCCGTATTTTCTGACAACGCTTTGCGGGATATTTCAACAGCTATGGGATTGGGAGACCTTTCTCTCGACCCCCGGTTCGAAACCGAAACACTGCAGATTCAAAACAGTGGGGCATTGAACCAGGCATTGTCCCAGCGGTTTAAAGGAAAGACCACGGATGAATGGATGGAAAAGCTTGAGGGGCAAGGCGTCCTTTGTGCACGCGTGAACGATTTTGCCGATGCCGAACAGGATCCTCAGATCGATGCCAACAACATGGTCCTTAAGATGGATCACAAAGAGGCGGGAGTCTTGAAAATGCTCGGAGTTCCGGTGAGGTTGCACAGCACCCCAATGAGTTTGAGACACGCTCCACCGGATCTAGGGGAGCATTCTCGGGAGATCGCAGCCGAGCTTGGCTACACGGAAGAAGAGATCTCCGGGATGCTAAAGGCTGGAGACCTAGAAGGCTGAGATGGATCCCCCATCAGCGGGAGAGCGATGTTCAAACCGTTTTTTTGATGAAATCTTTTGTCCTTATCATTCGTCGAAAACTCTGGCTACTATCTGATGGAAGTCGATTTAACAGAACCGCTTGCTTTTAAGACAGTCTAAGCTTTCACTACGGCACATTGGAAATTTGTAAACGTTTAAAACACCTGAGAACCATGGCTAGCGATAAGAATAACAGGAGAAAATTCGTACGAAACGTGCTGACGACTTCGGTGGGGCTAAGCGTTGCTCCGGCGGTGGTCGGAAACAAGAAAACGCAAGTCGCCAAGGCGGGGCAGCGAGTAGCTCGCGACCCGGAATGGCGCAATCGCCAGTCAGGGATGGCCTACCGGAGGTTTGGCGACACAGGAATGATGGTTTCGGAAATCGTGATGGGAACAACGCCCTGGAAAGATAGTAGCTACTTTCGCATTATTGAGACATCGTTAGAAAAAGGCATCAATTATATCGATACTGCTCCTGCCTACAGTCGTGGGGAAGCGGAGAAAGTGATCGGCAGGTATTTCAAAGATTCAGGAAATCGCGATGACGTATTTGTCTCTTCGAAAATAAGTTTTTACGACGAGTTTATGCGGCAATTAATCGACGAGATCGTCGATGGGTTACCTTCCGAAAAGAAGAGCGACTTGGAAAAGCGGGCTCTGGAAATGATCGACGAGCGGGGCGTGCTTAAACCGGGCTACCATTTCAAGTACTTCAAAGGACAGGATAATAAGTTCAAGACGGCCTATATACGACACTTGGTATTGGAAGAATATGGCGCTCGCAAGAAATGGAAGCCGAAGATCAAAGCTCGTATGCACGAGCTGGTGGATAATTCGCTCAAGGCCCTGAAAACCGACTATCTAGACGTGCTCCATTGTCCGCACGGAGTGGCCATGCCGGAGATGCTCGATGACGAGAATATTCCAGAGGTTTTCGAAGCTTTGAAGAAATCAGGTAAAATCCGTTTTTCAGCTCTTTCCATGCACAACGATGTAGCTGCCAATCTGGATAAGGCAGTGGAGCTAGGCCACTACGATGGGGCGATGATCGCCTATAATATCGGTAATCATGCTTCCCTCGAGCGATCGATTCTCAATGCCAATCAAGCTGGAATGGGACTGGTCGCGATGAAAGTGGCGAGGGCTGTCAGCAATCCTGGCATGGATATTCCGCAATGGCGTATTCAAAAGCTGAATGACGCGATTCCTCAGGAAATGTCGATCCAGTCGAAAGCTTATTTATGGGCTTTGCAAAACCAGAATATCTCCTGCTGCGTTTCCGAAATGCCAACGGGCGAAGCAGTGGCTGACAATACGGCGGTTACTGGACGGAAAATCGAAATCGGATTAGTTTAGGCAGAATTCTAGCGATGTAATCGCCCGCTTCTTACTGAAGCGCTTCATCCACCCCGTCACAGCATCGGGATACTCGACACAGTCGGAAATTGCGCACATGTCCCACGATTAGGAAAAGACCTCCGGCGAGATTTAGAAGCGCTCCGGTGGTTAAAGGAATATTGCCCAGCGACGCCATTTTTTCTCCTTCGTGACTCGCATCCACTGCACAGCAGCTGGTGCACGCAGAAGTATGGGCACTATCACCTATCCATAACGATGCTGCAGCTAAGTCAGCGTCGTATGGAGAATCCGCAGCCAGAATCTCACGTGCTGTGGCAGAGATGAGAAACAGCAAGCCTACGGTTGTGCAGATCGCTACCATTCGATCCCGGTGCTTGCGACAACCGGAGAACGCCCCTAGAACGGTTATTGGGACGACTAGGAACAGCATCCAGAGATGAAAATCCCCATTCACCCAAAAAGTGGTTCCGATTACGGGCAAGAGGACGAGTAAAATCGGAGTGACTAAACAATGGATACCGCAAACTACGGCCATCGCTATGGCTGCTCTATCTATCCAATTTCTGGACTGGGGCGGTGAGCAAGATGCGGCTGATGATTCAGTGGTCATGGAAGTATCTACTCGTCGAAGTATGTGTATAGATTGTTACTCTCTAGCTCGTCAATAGATTCGGATACCAATTTTTAAGCTACAGTTGCGTCGGATTTGGTGTATCTCCATAGACATTTACCGGATCGAAAGCTTTGTCAGATTCGATGAAAACAAGTTCTCGAACATTCGATTCTTCGCCGAGTCCGATTTCACGATAAAAGCAGCTCCTGTATCCGACATGGCAAGACGCTTCTTGACCGCCTGCGGCGGGAGTCGCTAGATCGACTTCGATGATCACGCAGTCTTGATCATCATCGATCAGCACTCGCTTGACTCGTTGGGTCATTCCAGAGGTTTCCCCTTTCTTCCACAGCTTTTGTCTGGATCTCGACCAGTAGTGAGCTTGGCCTGTGTTCAACGTCGCCTCTAGAGCATCCGCGTTCATATAGGCGAACATAAGTATCTCCCTCGTGGTAGCGTGTTGGCAGATGCAGGGGATCAAGCCGTTCTCATCGAATTTGGGCGCCAATGAGTTTCCTTCCTCCACTTGAAGCACAGATTCTCGTTTGTCGAATGTCATTTCTTTGCATATCGCTATGTATTTACAGTAACGTCAAAGTTTATTGCAAATTAATTGCGGTTTTACGAAAACGTCGGCGGAAGTCATTAAATTGGCTGCAGACTCAAGGTCACTTCTCGTTTGGGTAAGATTTCGCGTAAAACCGCTTCAACCATCAGCTTGATGATTTCTCTTCGAGGCGGAAGCTGTCTAATTCCCTCTCGATTGCCGTTCGATCCAGATCTATGCCTATGAATACGAGTTCTTGACGTCGATCTCCAGTAGTATCGTCCCAAATTCGCCAAATCGAAGCCGGAATGCTAGAGCGATCCATCTCTCCGTTCATTACCAATGCATGGATCCACTTACCGAGATAGTCGAAGCGCAGAGTGTCTTGGGCAAGGGAAGCGAAGCCTACACGGTCAGACTCGCGATCCGTCCAGGCGAAGCCCTTTGCTCGGAGAAGTCCGGGGATCTGGCTCCTTAGATATGCGACAAGCTTGTCATGGCTTAACTGATACCGTGATCGATAGGTGAAAGTCATCAGGCCGAATTCCCCGTGATTGTGCGTTTTGGGCTCCTCCATTTGCCTGCTATCTCCTCTGCTGGCGGAAGATAATTCCAAGTCGCATCCCGAGCTTCTAGACACCGTTGCAATATCGAAACGCTCGTTTTCAAGAAATTGTTCGATTGCCAATTGGCCTTCGATCGTTGTCAGAATTTGGGCCGATGGACAGATTGCGGAGAGGGCGGCCCGAGATCTGTCTAGAGATTCTTCGTCCACGAGATCGATTTTGTTTAGGATGATAATGTTCGCGCACTCGACTTGTATTGTAAGAAGCTCGCTCAGGGGCCGTCGAGGATCGGAGAATAGCATTAGCGAGCGGCGAACGGGGCTGTAGACTTCCTGAACTTTTTTTACCCACCAATTGGCATCAACGAGCGTAACCAAATTAGCGATACGGGCGAATTCCAAAGCTGACAGGCCTTCATCGTTTAGGGCCGCCAGACTCTCAATGATGCGTAGCGGTTCTGCGATTCCGGTCGCCTCAACGACAATGCAGTCCGGATTCCTTTTCGCCAATTCCATTACTGCTTTGCCAAACGCGTCCTGAATGGCGCAGCAGATGCACCCATTGCTGAGCTCTACGATATCTTCGTTGGACCCTGAATCTACCTGAGCCACGTCTCGAGCCAAGGCAGCGTCTATATTAACCTCTCCGACATCGTTTACGAGGACAGCCAGGCGACGGCCCTCCGCATTCCTTAGCAAGTGGTTGAGGACCGTTGTCTTACCTGCTCCAAGAAAGCCGCCTAGAATGACAAGAGGGATACGCCTGTCGGTCGTATCCTCCTCGGAATTGTATCCTTTAGGATCTGATAGGCTCTGGCTCCTGATCGAGTTCAACTAGAAACGTGTTCTCACACCGAGTCTCAAATTGCGTCCTGGCATCGGAGCCAGATCCTTCAAGAATGAAGTGTGTGGGCGGGCTTCTTCGTCTCCTAAGTTGTGGGCCGCTGCGAATAGATCGACAGTGACTGTCTCAGAAGCTCGAATACGGTAGCGTACGTCCGCGTTCCAGAGGGTGTA
>JAYZHU010000066.1:0-9546 GCA_036166175.1 Verrucomicrobiota bacterium
GGCCCCTTCAGCATTAGGCACAACCACGGGCTCATCGCCGTCCATCACTGCCATGCAAGAATTTGTAGTACCTAAGTCTACTCCTAGTACGCGTCCCATGGCAAACCAGGTTAGCAAAGTTCGTACCAACCGCCATAAAAACACTTATCCAGCTATATAACAGTTACTTACAAAATAGTTACCTCGAAAAACGCTAATCTAACGTAAACTCAATCAAGCCAATATGGCACAAATTGTGTCACACTTCTAACAGACTGAGACACATCGCAGCGTTTGCGAGTCTCGCCGTTCATCTGGCCAACTCTCCGTTTTAATGCCGAAAGAATCACCCTTTTAAATGACGGCGCTTCCGGCCAAGGACCTCTTTAACATCTTTCAATGGCAAAGTGTTGATCACGTTTTCCGCCGTCAGCCAGCCTTTGCGTGCCGTATTTACTCCTGCCTCGACAAAAGCGAAGTGTTCCGGCGCGTGGGCATCCGGGTTTATGCTTGAGAGCAATCCTTTCTCGACAGCGCTTTTCCAAAGCCGCCAATCCATATCCAAGCGGTAAGGGTTGGCGTTAAGTTCAATGACCACACTATTGGCAATAGCGGCATCCACCACTTTTCGAGCGTCCACTTCATAGCCATCTCTTTTCAGCAAAAGTCTGCCAGTCAGGTGCCCTAACATCGTTGTAGCCGGGTGCTCGATCGCTTTGATTATTCGAGCGGTCATTTCTTCAATCGATTGAGAGAACGACGAGTGAACCGAGGTAACCACATAATCTAACCGCATCAGTAGGTCCTGGTCCAAATCGAGACTACCATCGGGGAGAATGTCACACTCAATACCCGAGAAGACGTAGGTTGAAAACTCGCCGGACTCATTGAGCTCATTAACACTCTTAATTTGAGCTTCCAGCCGAGCTTCGTCTAATCCGTTCGCCTGAAAGCTAGCCTTGGAGTGATCGGCAACACCCCAGTACTCCCATCCACGCTCTTGGGCAGCCCCCGTCATTTCAGACAAGGAGGATCTTCCGTCACTCGCCGTCGTATGATTGTGGAAGACTCCTTTAACATCCTCGATTTCGATCAGATCTGGAATCGGGCCTCTCTCCGACACATCGATTTCCCCCCTGCCCTCGCGCAATTCCGGAGGGATGAAACTCAATTCGAGAGCAGCGAAGATATCGGTTTCGCTTTGGGCCGATTTTCCTTCCTCAAAGCTGTCAGCATCGACCGGCTTCAATCCCCATTCGCTTAGACTTAGCCCACGCTCGAGCGCTCGCTGCCTCATTTGCACGTTATGATCTTTCGAACCCGTGAAATGATGCAATGCGAAATAGAACTGTTTCGGCGGAACCACCCGCAGATCCGCTTGCAATCCGCTATCAAAACGCACGCTGGCCTTTGTATCCCCTTTGGCCGTCGTTTCCTTGACTCGGTCTTGAGCCACGAACCAATCCATGATCGGTCCCGGCTCAGTGGAACCAACGATGAAATCCAAATCACCAACGTGCTCAAGTTTGCGACGAAAGCTTCCCGCGTGCGATGCCATTTCAACTTGTGGAAGCGCCAATAGGCCAACGAGAATCGGTTGGGTGATCTCGCGAGCTTTCCACCAAAGATGTCGCTTTCCATAAGCGTCCCGATTGCGGATTCCCTCGGCGATCTTTTCCTCGGACTTTTTGCCGAAGCCTTTTAGCTCAGCTATCTTGCCTTCCTCACAGGCCATTTGAAGTTCCTCGATTGTCGCTACACCCAAGGCATCATGCAGCGCCTTTATCTTTTTCGCTCCCAATCCAGGTATCTCCAGCATGGATACTAATCCATCATCAATGGAATCCTTTAATTTATCGTAGAATTCCAGGCTGCCCGTTTCGTGAAGGGTCTCGATTTTTTCCACGAGAGCCTTGCCTAACCCAGGGACTTCCGGCAAACGAGCCTCGTCAATTAGAACATCCAGATCTTCGTCCAAAGACTCCAAAGCCCTGGCCCCATTAGCATAGGCCCTGATTTTGAAGGGGTTTTCACCTTTGAGCTCCAGCAAGGTGGCAATCTCCTTTAGAATATCCGCTATCTCTCGTTTAGTCATGGCTGTGCAGACCCTCGTTGCTCCTAAAACTCAGATTTAGGCGGCACCCTTCATATCCAAAAAAGAATCTCGAGACCAAATTACGGACATCCGCTATGAAGGTCCATCTTTAAGTCGGCGATCTAATCGCTATCCAATGTCCGCTTCATTGGAATCCTCTACCAGATTATGCAAACTTGCCAAATCGACCTTACCTATTCCGTTCCTTGGCAGAGCATCGACACTAAGCCAAGATTTAGGCTGCTTGAATGACGCCAGGCGCCTGCCAATAGCCAATTTCAGATCGGTTTCCACATTCTTCCCATCCACAGCAGTATAAGCGACACATAGTCGCGCGCCCCATTTTTCATCGTCCATTCCGAATGCTACGACATCCCTTATAAGTCGCGTCTCGGTAAATGCATTCTCGATTTCCTGCAAATCGATATTCTCTCCACCGGAAATTATCGTCCTTCCGCCCCTTCCTAAAATCGATATCCGGCCTTTCTCGTCTTTCGCCCCCCGGTCGCCTGTTGCTAAAGGGCGTGCTCCTCGCGCCGCACTTCCGAAGTACCCTCGAAACAACGATGACGATTGTACCGAAACGTCGCCCACGTTTCCAGACCCTGAATCAGTGTTTAAGATGTCGATACAAGCGTGTGGAAGCGGACTTCCCTGTCCTCCAACTCCAGCAAGAAACTCTTCCGGAAACAGAGTCGCCACCTGGGCGGCCGTTTCAGTCATGCCGTACGTAGGGGCCAATGGCAAGCGGGCCTTTCGCGAAGCCCTCGCTAGATCTTGGGGCAAGGGCCCTCCTCCGCAAAAAATGGCTCGAAAATCTCCAAGACAACGCACGCTCAAGTCGTCTTGAAGCAGCCTCCTCAATTGTGTAGGAACCAAGGACAGGAATCTATCATCCGGAGCCAGGGAAAAAAGTGACTGGCAATTCTCGATAAAACCCGAGCCCAAATTGAATACCACTTTTCCTCCAGTAATCGCAGAGCGAATCGTTTGCATGAAACCACTCACATGATACAGTGGCAGCATACATAGCGAAGAGATTGCTGGCGAATCGAAATGCTTCCTGAGCCCTTCCACTGCAGCCACGAGGGTTCTCCAATCATGGATGGCGAATCGGATCTCACCCGAAGACCCGCCCGTAGGAATCATCACTCGAAATCCTTCTATTTCACTTTCCGTTTCCTTTGAAGTTACGATGCCCTCAATCTCCTTTTCAATAGAGGCGCCATCCACCACCCAGTGCGGTCGAGCGATTTCCAAAGCTTCCTTTCGCTCCTTTTCGCCCCAATGCGGATTGAACAGGAAGATGTCCAAATCCCAGTTGGCGACGAGGAAAAAACAGGCCCAGAACCTGACTGGATCAGAAGCTTCCAGGGCAATCCGCTTTCGCTCGCTCCGCGCCTCGCAAACGCTGGGCAGCAATTGCGCTGCTCGATCGATCTGCGAAGCCCAATTTCCTGCGAATTGCGGAAATAACTCGCCGTCAAGAGCGTGTAGCAAACGGGCTTCTAAACGTTGTTCCATAAGTCTTCAAAATCCTCCAGCGATCCCAAACCATCGGGCTGCAAAAAAGGCCCTAATGGCAGCGAAGCCCCATCGTTTCGAAACAGTTCCTCCACTCCGAACCCCAACGCGCGAACTTGCTTACCAGATTCTATAGCCAAGCTGAGAGCTGCTGAAGCTCCAACCATCGATTCAAGAGAGCTAGAAAAGACAACTGAGTCCCCAAGTAGCTTTTCCAGCTCGTCCAATAGAGCCTGGCGGCTGCCCGCGATCGATGGCTTTACTACATAGACCCCCTCCCAGTGAGAATCGCTCCAGCGCTTTAAATCGTCTACAAAGCAAACGGACTCGTCCAAAGCCAATTTGACCGGAAAATCTCGAGCGATAGCGCTCATCTCCCCCTCCATTCCTTTCGCCATAGGCTGCTCGATGAACTCCACGGGACGCTCGCTTGCGAACTCCATCCATCGGGCCGTCCTAGCTCGATCCAATGTCCCATTAGCATCCATGCGAATGGGGATTTTACCTTCCGACATATCAACAATGGCATTCACCATACGGCTCTCCTCAGCAAATTCCGATTTCCCGATTTTGATTTTCAACGACTGATAGCCTTGACCGAGCAGCTTTTCAAAACGGTTACGATCTCCCAAAGCAGTAACCAAACCGCACACTGGCCAAGGCTTCTGCAACAAACCCAGCTCATTTTCACGTAAAAGCATTTCATGGGCTGAATCCAAGGCGAATCGGAAGCAGGGAAACAAATTCATACGATCAAGCACCTTTTCGTATTCAAAATTCTCTTGCAATTCTGAACAAAACGAAAGGGCCGCTAGAAATGACTCAGTCCCAAATGACTCGATGGGAGCGATCTCTCCAAACCCAACCTTCCCATCGCCATCACGCAGCCTCAACAAAATCCCCGGACGCCGAAACAGCTCATGCGAAGCCGTTTGATACTCACCGGCAAACGTCCGCTTGTAAGCTTTGTACGCGAATTCAACCATAGGTTGCGACTCAATCTAGGCGATCTAGATATGACGACCTTTTTTCCTCTCGCCAACTCAAATTACTTGATTCGGCAAATCCTACTCCCTATGCCGGATCATGGCCCGAGAGCGTTCAGCGAACTTCGATGACAACAATTTCTACCAACTCGCAGACGCGTTTTTTTCTCAGCACAAGGGAACCGCTTTAACCTACGGCGACGTTTCCCTGGCGACCAACTACAGCGAGATACTTCCTAAGGAAGCCAATCTGGAAACCAGGCTATCCGAGAGAATTTCCCTTAATATTCCGATCATCTCTTCGGATATGGATACCGTCACCGAGTACGGGATGGCCATAGCCATGGCTAGTAGCGGCGGGATGGGGATTATCCATTATAACATGCCCTACAAAGAGCAGGTTTCTCAGGTTACACGCGTCAAGTATCACATTAACGGACTCCTCCCCAACCCGATCACCGTCACACCGGATATATACATCGGCGACGTCATCGAGCTAATCGAAGAAAAGGGCTACAAGTTCCGCACATTTCCGGTTACAGACGAAAACGGCACGCTTGCTGGCTTGCTTGGCAGCCGCGTGGTGAAAGCCCGATACAGCCATATCAAAGTGGCTGAAGCAATGGATCACGTTTCAAAGGTGCTCACTTTAAATGAAGCAGTGGTTAAACCCAACCCTATCGATGTGGCTGATAAGTTCTTTAGCGAACACCTGGGCATCAACAAACTACTAGTTATCGACGATGCGAATCGCTTGAAGGGCCTCGTCAGCATATCCGATATCGAGCGAATCATGTCGGAATCGCAAAGCGTTCTAAAGCCCTCTCGGGATTCCGATTTTCGACTCCTGGTTGGAGCGGCCATTTCTACGGTTTGGAAAGAGGATGGGACTTTGGATCGAGATGCTATTGTAGAGCACGTTACCAATCTCTGTAACGAAAGAGTGGATGCGATTGCCGTTTCAGCGGCTCACGGGCACACCAAAAGCATTGGCGACGTGGTCTCCCTTCTTCGAGGCGAGTTCAAGGATTTGACCATTCTAGCTGGGAATGTGACCTCTGGCAACGGTGTCGAATACCTGGCCGAACGCGGAGCAGACGCTATTAAAGTGGGTCAAGGTCCTGGATCGATCTGCACCACCCGAGTCGTGGCCGGCGTCGGCATCCCCCAGCTTTCCGCCCTTTTTAACGCATCGAAAGGGGCCGCCAAAAAGGGCGTTCGCATTATAGCCGACGGTGGGATCACGAAATCTGGAGACATCGTTAAAGCCATGACTCTCGCCGATTCCGTTATGCTGGGCGGTCTCCTTGCCGGAAGTCGCGAGGCTCCGGGGGATATTGTGGAGATCAACAACAAACTCTACAAGCAGTACCGAGGCATGGGTAGTTTGAGCGCCATGAAAAAGGGCTCCGCCGCCAGATACGGCCAAAAGAAAACGGATACCTCTAGAAAAATGACCGCAGAGGGAGTCGAAGGACTCAAAGAAGTCCAGGGATCCGTGGCGAACATCCTAGCCGAAATGGTCGGTGGGCTTCAGGCGGGCATGGGCTACAACGGAGCGAAGAACTTGGCCGAACTGAAAGAAAAGTCGCGTTTCGTGAGAATCAGCCCAGCGGGCATGAAAGAATCCGCGCCGCACGATGTTATCGAAGTTTCCAAGCGCAGCTGACGAAAGCTGAAGTATCCCTGGCATCTTTCCTCAACCCGAGCTTGCGCCCATATCAACCATCAAGTGGGCCGCTGGCTATTGGCTGGAAATAAACATTTATTTTGGGCAACTTCCGACCGCTAAATTCAATAGATAGACAATGGCTTTAACGGAATTCAAAAGCAACCTGATCGCCGATTGCGGCATTAGCATGGGCGACGAAGGCAAAGGCCGACTGATTTCGGAAGTCGTTTCCGAACTTCAAGGAAGCCTCGGGGAAGATTCTCCGGTTGAAATCGTCATAAAGATTAATGGCGGCGCGAATTCAGGCCATACTGCCGGCGGCTTAAAACTAAATCTATTGCCGGCAGGCGTGGTCGACCAATCCGTGGCCCATCTCGCTATCGGCGCCGGCGTAGTCGCCGATCCAAGGAAGTTCCAATGGGAACTAGCTCCAGTTGACGCCAAAGGCTACCGAGTCACAGAACGCCTAGCTATTGACGAGCGAACGATGGTTTCCGACCTGTCCCATCGCCTTCTGGACCTTGCTTGGGAATGGTATCGCGTTAATTTGATAAACGAGGAGCCCCGGGGCAGCACTGGCCGAGGAATAACACCTTCCTATGTAGATGAAGTTGGCCAATTCCAAATCTATTACGGCGATTTTCTGGCGGATCGGGAAAGCTTCGATCGCAAACTAACGCAAAAGCTGAATCGAGCCTGCGATACCATTCAGCACGTGTGCCGCGCGTCCGAGAGCGCTTGGCAAGCGTTCTTCGATACGCTTACGGAAGCGGAATTACGGGCCAATGCTGATGCAATAGGAACTGGCCTATTTTTGGAATCCGAATTCGATTTTCACAAATTCAAGGGCGACGAGCCATTCACGCTAAATATCCCGCGAGTTTTGGACGCCTACTGGTCCGCAGGTCAGGAATTGTCCAAACGCATTGTCGATGTCCGGGAACTCGTCCGGAAAGCCAGCAATCGCGGGAAATTCGTGGTGGGCGAATTTGGCCAAGCCTACTGGCTCGACAAACGGCAAGGGTTTTCGCCGAACGTTTCGGCGTCCCACACCTATGCTTCGGAATTCTTCAATTCAGCGTGTATCCCCATTCAGCCGATACACGTATTCGGAGTAGCCAAGGCCTACGATACGAAGGTTGGAACTCATACATTCCTAACTCAAGTCGATGAGCCCCACCCTCTCTTCGACCGCTTGAAAAAGCTCGAGTTTGGAACCTCTACCGGAAGGCAACGAAAGGTTGGATGGTATGACGCTGTCGAAAAAGCCGACACCCTCCGCTATGGTGGTTATGACGACCTAATGATTAACAAGATCGACGCTCTCGGCCACGGAGATGGCTGGGGCGGAAATCTGAAAATCTGCGTCGCCTACGAAGATGCCTCGGGCCAGCGATGCTATCGCGTTCCCCGAAATGACACATTGAGAAAATCCCTTAGACCCGTTTACCGCCAATACGCGGGTTGGAGCGATGATCTCTCAACCATCAGGTCATTTAGCGATCTTCCAGCGGAGGCGAAAGCATATGTAGCGGGCATGATTAAGGGCGTACTGGATTCCGCTTTTCACGGCGAAACTCCGCCTGGCTCCGTACCGAATTTGCGCTACCTCGGCGTAGGTCCGATGCCCAGCCAGATAATCAAAGATATTCCCGATACTCGAGAGCTTCTAGCCCTCGACGCTCCCCTAAGCCAAGCTTAGTCGAAACCTAAACATTGGGAACGCATAAGATTTTCAACAGCCGGTAAAGAGTCTCCAACTTCGGCAACTCAACACCCGAGTTCATAGCCCTCCTCAAAGGCTCGCCCCATATAGACTCTAACTCAAAGGGCTCACTCTCGAGAAAATCTACTAGACTAGAAGGTCGATAGGACCCCATTGAGCGAGTCTCTTCAATCAAGCGATCGATCATGTTCGCATCGATTTTCAATCCTTGAGATTCCGCGCCCAAAACGATTTCCTCCATCAACCCTCGAACTAAGCCGATCAGAACCTCGCTCGACAAGATTAGATCTGTAGAAATTTCACCCGCGGCTATCGCTAATCCATTGAAGGGCACGCTCCATAGAAGCTTTTCCCAAAGCAGTTGGTGCGGGTTCTCTGAAACTCTACAATGAATGCGAGCCAATTCTAGGGCCTTGGCTATAGAACGCGTTTCGGTTCGCTCCACTCTCTCATCGCTACCGAGAACGACAGACCCCAAATAATGGTTTTCAACGACGCCCGGAGCTACCCGATTAAGGCAAACGAAACAAGCGCCTACATAAACTGGGTTGGCCGGGAATGCCGCTTTTAAGAACTCGTAGTTTCCCAAGCCATTTTGCAGAGTCAGTATCATCGTACGTGCCTTCAACATAGGCTGCAACAGCTCGGGTAATTTCTCGTTCGAAGTAGATTTAACAGAGACGACAACCAAATCCGCCTCACCGATCTCTTTCGCGTCCAGATAGCCGTTGACGTCTCCAACCTGAAAACTGGTATCCGAGGCTCTGACGCGTATGCCACTACGCATTATTGCACTGTAATCCTTGCGAAGGAGAAAGTGAACATCCTGACCCGATCGCTGCAATCTTGCTCCATAATAGAGACCCACAGCCCCGGACCCTACGATTCCGATCCTCATATCTGGAACCCAGACCTCAACCGGGAATCAATCGCGAAACGCTCTATGATTTCCTCTAATAAAGCGAATTCTTCACAAGAATTAACAATGCCGCCCGTTCTCCGGATGCTTTCGCGATTATTTTGGGAAATTTTTGGCATCTACACGTATAGTTTGTAAAAAATAGCGGCTTCCAATTCTCAGTCGGTGTCACTTAATTCATCCCAAACTGTCAAGCCTACTGAAGGGGAGTCTCGGTATTTTGACCAATCTCGATGAGGTGCCTGGAGAATTCCGGTAAAAAAATCCCATAAGTATTTGCTTATTATTTACTTAAAAATTTCTCTCAACCAGAGAGGGATCCGAAAGAGAATCGCCTCGTGCGCATCGCCAACTCCGTGCAGCGTTACCATCAACGTGGAGTATTCCATCCTAGTTTCAAGTGTCGGGCAAAACCCTTTTACATTTAGTCGCGCTGGAGGTGTAGCTGGTGTACCAGAAAAGTTACGCCCAAAGCATTCAAACCCCCTCAAAATTCGCAATTTACCAAATTGCTCGCAAGTTATTCACAGTGCTTTGCCGCTAACTCCAGTAGAGCTATGTTGCCCCTCAAATTGAGCCCGCCGGGCTTCAATTGGCAAGAGAGCCGCCACCCATCCAAGAAAACCAGTGATTTTCATTGCCTAT
>JAYZHU010000067.1:0-7677 GCA_036166175.1 Verrucomicrobiota bacterium
AATTGGTAGAGTAGTGGTCTCCAAAACCATTGGTTGGGGGTTCGAGTCCCTCCTGCCCTGCCAAGCAAGTCACCTGTCATCAATGAAAAATCCTTTCAGCACAATCCGAATATTCGTCAACGAAACCGTGACGGAGCTGAAGAAAGCGACCTGGCCGACGCTAACGGAGCTGCGTGATTCCACGATTGTGGTGCTCGTTTCCATAGCGATTGTCGGACTGTTTATCGCGGTAGCGGATTTTTCCCTCGCGAACGTTGTTAACCTCTTCACCGGTTGGATGCGGTAGTTCCTGTATCGATGACTGAAACGAGCGCAAAGTCCCAAGGAGAATGGTACGTAATACAGACCCTTTCTAATCAGGAAGGTAAGGTTAAGCGTTACCTGGATAAATTCGTCGTTGAGGAGGAAATGGAGGACGTTGTGTTTGAGGTTCTCGTCCCGACGGAAAACGTCGTTGAAGTTAAGAACGGGAAAAAGACGCAAATAACTCGCAAGTTTTATCCTGGGTATGTTTTCGTTCGCATGCGTTTGTACGACGAAGACGGCAAGTTGATGAACAAACCGTGGTATTTCGTCCGGGAGACCGCGGGTGTGATTAATTTTGTTGGCGGCGATCGTCCGGCTCCTTTGAAAAAATCTGAAATAGATACTATTCTGAGCCAAGTGGAGGCCGCTTCAGGGAAAGAGACTCCAAAAATTCAATACGAAGTTGGCGAGGAAGTTAAGATCACGGATGGGCCGTTTCTCAATCTCAATGGAAGAATTGACGAGATCGATCCGGAAAAGGGCAAACTCAAGGTTTCAGTTTCCATATTCGGCCGCTTCACCCCTGTAGAACTGGAATATTGGCAAGTAGAACGTATAACAAACTAGGTATTCAGAATGGCTAAGAAAGTAACCGGTACAATTCGTCTTCAGCTCCCAGCTGGCGGCGCTAACCCGGCTCCTCCTGTTGGGCCGGCTCTCGGGGCGGCGGGTATCAATATTATGGGCTTCTGCAAGGAGTACAACGCCAAGACCAAAGATCAGGCTGGCATGATTCTCCCGGTTGTCATCTCCGTTTATCAGGACCGCTCGTTCAGCTTCATTTTGAAGTCTCCTCCCGCAGCGGTTCTATTAAAAAAAGCAGCAGGATTGGCCAAAGGGTCGGGAGTTCCGAATCGGGACAAAGTTGGCAAGGTGACCAAGAAGCAGATTCTCGAAATCGTCGAAACTAAGAAAGAGGATCTGAACGCTAGCGATCCAGAGATGGCATCGCGGATCATCGAAGGTACGGCCCGATCTATGGGTATTGAAGTCGTCGATTAGATTATATCAATTTTTCTGATACGAAAATAATACATCAACGCAGGAGCTGAGTAGGCGTTTGCACTGCAAGGAGTAAACATGGTAAAACTGACAAAACGATATCGAGCCGCCCAAGAGTCGGCCGATCTAGGTAAGGAGTACACCATTGAAGAAGCGGTTGGTGTCCTTGAAAAGATGCCTAAGGCTAAATTCGACGAAACTGTCGAAGTTTCGATGAAGCTGTTGGTAGATCCTCGAAAAGGGGATGAAATGGTACGCGGCACCGTTATGCTTCCACATGGGAGCGGTAAATCGGTCAAGGTTTTGGCGTTTACGTCAGATCCCGAGGCTGCCAAAAGCGCTGGCGCAGCTGAAGCGGGCCTGGAGGAGATTATCGAGAAAATCCAAGGTGGCTGGCTGGACTTCGATGTCGCGGTCGCTACTCCGGATGCGATGAAGGAAGTGCGTAAAATCGCCCGAGTTTTGGGTCCAAAGGGCCTTATGCCGAACCCTAAAGCAGGCACGGTTTCGCCGAAAATCGAAGATGCCATCAAAGAAGTCATGGCAGGCAGGGTGGAATTCAAGCTCGATAAGGGGGCGAACTTGGGGGTTGGCATTGGAAAGAGATCTTTCTCTAACGAGCAATTGGTCGAGAACGTTATGGCATTAATGGATGCCATAGGCAAGGCGCGCCCACAGAATTTCAAGGGCCGCTATATCCGTAGCGCTAGCGTATCGGCAACAATGACGCCGGGTATCAAGATCGCAGGATCGGAATACTCGCAGCACTGAGATTCATAAAATTTGAGGAATTAAACCATGAGACCGGAAAAACAATTTTTGGTAGACGAGGTAAACGCCCACCTAGATAAATCGGACTATGTATTTGTAACCGATTATCGAAGAGCGACTGTACCCGATATCGCGGACCTTCGCAGCAAGCTGGCGGAAGAAGAAGCCGAGTTCCACGTCATAAAGAATAACGTTTTGAAAGTCGCAGCTAGAGATCGTGGATTTCCTGAACTCGATGACCATCTAACCGGACAGAATGCGATCGTAATTGGAGGAAAAAATCCCTCTGGAGTCGCGAAAGTGCTTACCAAGTTTTTCGACACCGCGGATAAGATCGATGTAAAGGTCGGTGTACTGAGCAATCAGAAACTCGAAAAGGAAGACGTTTCGGCATTGTCCAAACTGCCATCTCTGGAATCCCTCAGAGCTCAGCTGCTTGGTCTGCTTACTCAGCCTGCCCAGCAGATGGTTTTCATACTCAATGCCGTGCCGCAAAACGTACTCAATGTTCTTCAGGCGAAAGTAGACGCAGAAGGAGGAAACTAAATTTTATTAATTGGGAAGGCTTGATCGTCTTCTCTTCTAACTGAAACCTAAAACTAAAGATACAGGCTAGGGCCCTAGGTGGCCTTAAACGAGGATCAACCGAACTAGCCGATCGAAGAAAAATGGCAGACCTAAAAAAAGAAGACGTAATCGAATGGCTCAGTAATCAGTCCGTTCTCGACATCGCAGGATTGGTGAAGGACCTCGAAGAAAAATGGGGCGTCAGCGCGGCTGCGCCGGTTGCGGTTGCTGCAGCTCCAGGAGCTGGCGGTGGCGGTGACGCAGGTGAAGCGGCTGAAGAAAAGACAGAGTTCGACGTAATTTTGGCTGAAGCAGGAGCCAAGAAGATCAATGTGATCAAGGAAGTTCGCGGTATTACCGGACTTGGGCTGAAAGACGCTAAGGACCTCGTTGAAGGAGCTCCCAAACCCGTCAAGGAAGGCGCTTCGAAAGAAGAGGCTGAAGAAATCAAATCCAAGCTCGAAGCGGCCGGCGCTAAGGTAGAACTCAAATAGCATTGTTTGATACCGCTTTTAGAAGCTTATTTCCCGAGACAGGCGCGTTTTCGCGCGCCTGTCTTTACTGTCTCTATATGCCAGCCGTTTTGCGTAAACATCAGCGACTGTTTCCACAATTCCATTACCCGTACAACCTCGTCATTATAGTAAGGACATTCCATGGCCGACCGTAAAAATTTCGGAAAACTCAAGGACACATTAACGCCTCCAAACCTGATCGAAATACAGATCAATTCCTACCTGGATTTTCTTCAGAAGGACGCTCCGATTCAGGAGCGAAAGAACGATGGTCTCGAAGCGGTCTTTCGCGAAGTCTTTCCCATCGAGAGTTATGATGGGCGACTGGTGCTTGAATTCGTTTCCTACACGATAGGCGAACCGAAAGCGTCTGAGATTGAGTGTATTCGAGAAGGGATTACATACTCAGTTCCTCTCTATGTTAAACTGCGTTTGCGGGAAGAGGAAAACATCAAGGATGAAGAAATCTACATGGGCGAGATGCCCATGGTAACGAGCCGCGGATCGTTCATTATTAATGGAGCCGAGCGGGTAGTGGTTAGCCAACTGCATCGCTCTCCCGGAATTTGTTACGAGGTCACCCCGCACACGAACGGCAAATTGCTTCATTCTTTCAGGGTCATTCCAGACAGGGGTACATGGCTTGAAGTCCAATTCGACAATAACGATTTGCTGTACGTCTATTTGGATCGTCGTCGCAGGCGTCGCAAATTCCTCATTACGACTCTTCTTAGAGCAGTAGGGTACAGTTCGGATATAGATATTCTGAATCTGTTCTATGAAATCGAAGAGATGCCCACTGCTGACGCGTTGGCCAAGGATAATGTTAGCCAATACGTTTTGGTTGAAGATGCCATCGACGCCGAGAAGGGCGTTGTTATTGCCCGAGCGTTCGAGCCTCTAACCAAGGCGATTGTCAGAGAGTTCGAAACGCACGGAATCCCTGCTCTAAAACTAATCGATACTTCCGCTGATGACGGCGCAATCGTGCGCGCACTAAAGAAGGATACGACGCAGAATGAGGAAGAGGCCCTCAAGGAAATCTACAAACGCCTACGTCCCGGCGAACCGCCGACGACTGCAAATGCCAAAGCCTTACTGAAGCGCTTGTTTTTCGATCCCAAACGCTACGACTTGGGCAGAGTTGGCCGCTATAAAATCAACCAAAAACTGGAGATGGACGTCGATGTCGAGCAGCGAACTCTGCAAGGCGACGACGTGGTAATGGCGACTAAGTATCTGATAAAGCTTAAAGGTGGCGAGGGATACTTGGATGACATTGATCACCTGGGAAGCCGACGGGTTCGAACAGTCGGTGAGTTGCTGGCCAATCAGTGTCGCTTGGGTCTTTCCCGCACGGAACGTTTGGTTCGGGAACGCATGACGCTTTACGATCAGAGCGTGGACTCAATTACACCGCAAAAGCTGATCAATCCGAAGGCCCTAACCACGGTAATACGCGACTTTTTCGCTCGTAGCCAATTGTCGCAATTCATGGATCAGATCAACCCGTTGGCGGAGCTTACTCATAAGCGCCGATTGTCAGCCCTAGGTCCCGGAGGCTTGAATCGGGAAAGAGCTGGATTCGAGGTGCGAGATGTTCACCCGTCACACTACGGGCGGATTTGTCCTATCGAGACGCCGGAAGGTCCGAATATTGGACTGATCAATTCGCTGTCGACTTTTGCTCGTGTCAATGAATTCGGCTTTATCGAGACCCCCTACCGCGTGGTAGAAAAAGGTCGTGTGACCGATGAAATCCGCTATCTGAATGCCGACCAAGAAGAGGGTAAAATTATCGCCCAAGCCAATTGCGAGGTAGATGACAAGGGAGTCTTTGTTGGCCACGTAACCGTGCGTCAGAGCGGCGAGTTTCTCGAAGTCGACAGAGAGGAAGTCGACTTCATGGATGTATCCCCGAAGCAACTGGTTTCGGTGGCTGCTGGCTTGATTCCATTCCTAGAGCATGACGATGCTAACCGCGCCCTCATGGGCTCGAACATGCAGCGCCAAGGTGTTCCATTATTGAAAGCGGATTCTCCGTTTGTCGGCACTGGGATCGAAGAACGGGTGGCTCGCGACTCCAAAACAGTCTGCGTTTCCGAGCACGATGGCATCGTGGCTTCCGTGGATGCCAACCGCATTGTGGTTACGAAGGACGGCGAACTTCCTAATCACTTCTTCAATAAGCCCGAGTCGGATGAGGCGAACGGAGTGTTTGTCACGGAGCTGCGTAAGTTCATGCGCTCCAACTCAGGAACCTGTTTTAACCAGAAGCCGATAGTTATCAAGGGCCAGCCAGTTAAAGCGGGCGAGATTATCGCTGATGGTCCCTGTACCCAAGACGGCGAATTGGCAATCGGTCGAAATATATTGGTGGCCTTCATGCCTTGGAATGGATACAACTTCGAAGATGCAATTCTGATTTCGGAGAAAGTTCTCAAGGATGATGTTTATACATCGATCCATATAGCTGAATTCGAAGTTACTGCCAGAGACACCAAGCTAGGTCCGGAAGAAATAACACGAGATATTCCGAATGTTGGAGAGGAAGCCTTGCGAAATCTCAACCATGACGGAGTCATTCGTGTTGGCGCTGAGGTGCATCCGGGCGACATTCTTGTGGGCAAGATAACGCCGAAAAGCGAGACGGAGCTTGCTCCAGAAGAGAAATTGCTTCGAGCGATTTTCGGGGAGAAGGCTGCCGATGTTAAGGACACCTCTCTTGTGGTTCCCTCGGGTGTTGAGGGGATAATCATGGATGTTAAGATTTCCAGCCGGTTGGACTATGAGAAGGAAGCTCTCAGCCCTTCCGATCGTCGTCGTCAGGTTAAGCAAATCAACGAGGAATACAAGACTCAGATGGATAAGCTTCGCGAGGGGCTCACCGAAGCGCTCTCCAATATCCTTCTCGGTGAAAAGATTCCGTTGGACGTCGTGAACGGTCAAAGCGGCGAGATTATTATACCGGCTAATCGCAAGATCACCAAAACGCTTCTGCGCAAGCTAGCGGCCGTTTCAAAGCATATAGAGATCGATCCTTCTCCCGTTCGTATTAAAATAATGGAGATAATCGGTTCTTACCAAAGTAAGTTTGATGAACTGGAGCAAGACCGGGAACGGAAGACGGCTAGCATTGAGACCGGTGATGATTCCGTTCAAGGCGTCATCAAGCAAGTCAAGGTATACATAGCCACCAAGGAAAAGCTCAAGGTGGGCGACAAGATGGCAGGGCGACACGGAAACAAGGGTGTCGTTGCCAAGATTGTTCCGGAAGAAGATATGCCTTATATGCCTGATGGTACGCCCATCCAGATTTGCTTGAACCCACTGGGTGTACCGTCACGAATGAATGTCGGACAGGTTCTGGAAACGCATATGGGCTGGGCCTGCAAGGTTCTAGGTATGAAGGTTTCCACCCCGGTCTTCGATGGCATTCCGGAAAAGACGGTCCGACAGTATCTTGACGACGCTGGATTGCCGACGACGGGCAAGAGCACGCTATACGATGGGCGTACGGGCGAAAAGCTCGACCAGGAAGTTGTTGTTGGCTGGGTTTACATGCTTAAATTGAATCACTTGGTCTCCCATAAGATCCACGCTCGAGCGGTCGGCCCCTACTCGCTGGTTACCCAGCAGCCATTGGGAGGCAAAGCCCAGTATGGTGGACAGCGTTTTGGCGAGATGGAGGTTTGGGCCCTTGAAGCCTATGGAGCCGCCTACACTTTGCAGGAATTGCTGACTGTGAAATCCGACGACGTTCAGGGCCGCACGAAGATATACGAGTCTCTTGTCAAGGGGGATTCCACTTTGCAAGCGGGAACGCCTGAATCTTTCAACGTTTTAATTAAGGAGATACAATCTTTAGGGCTTGATGTTCGATTGGGACGTCAAAGCGAATTGGAGTATTAAGAGAACCGTAAACTGCTAGGAGCAAAATATGTCTACCCAAGAAGCTCAAGAAACACTCGGTCTCGAGCGCGAATCGAATTTCGATTGCGTATCGATTAACGTCGCCTCTCCGGAAACGATTCGGTCTTGGTCTCGCGGCGAGGTCAAGAATCCCGAAACAATTAATTATAGAACGTTCAAGCCAGAGCCAGGCGGATTATTCTGCCAGCGGATATTCGGGCCTGTTCGTGACTATGAATGCGCTTGCGGTAAATATAAGCGAATCAAATACAAAGGGGTAATTTGCGATCGATGCGGTGTTGAAGTAACTGTATCAAGAGTCAGACGATCTCGCATGGGGCACATTGAACTCGCTGTTCCCGTGACGCATATTTGGTTTCTCAAGAGTATGCCTTCGCGTCTAGGGCTGCTCCTAGATATGACGGCCCGGGCTTTGGAGCGCGTGATTTACTACGAGGCCTTTATGGTTACGGATCCAGGAAGAACGCCTTTGGAAGAGAAGCAGTTGCTAACCGACCAAGAATATCTGCAAGCGATAGAAGAGTATGGCGATGACTCGTTCGTCGCGAAAATGGGGGCAGAGGCCCTGCGCGACGTTCTATCG
>JAYZHU010000068.1:0-13806 GCA_036166175.1 Verrucomicrobiota bacterium
GGAATATTCTCGAGTCAGGTCTGTATCGTTGTTCCACAAAATCCAGAAGTCGAATGGAGCTCCGTAGTCGATGCCAGTTGCGCTTTCCAATCCCTCTCCCTACTCTCCGACTATATCTAAACTCCGGCATTCGCTAGACCCGAGTTCGATTGGCTGAAACTCATAGCCTTTTTTAGCGAGATTAAATGCGATAATAGCGGTAGCGAGGTGACTATTTCCATCCAAGTCGATATCTACGGAGCCCGATATTGACTCATCTGGCGACCCTGAGTCGAAACCCGAAACCATAAAGCTAACCCGAGCTTGCGCGGTAAACAGCGTTCCAGATGGAAATGCGCAGAAGAGAGCTAGCGCCCACGTCGGTGAGACTTTTCGAAAGGGATTCATGTCAGCGACGCGCACAGTATAATAACATCGGCCTCCATGCATCGATTATGAGCCGCTTCCGCAATTTCCGCTCAGAAATCACTCAACCGTTCCGTAACCATCTACTCGACGAGAACGTCAAACGAACTCGAAAGAGCGGAGAGCTTTCTATTCTTCGAGCCCCATTCGCTCTAAAATCCGCTGCAAGTCGTCATTGCCCGAGTACTCAATGACGATCTTACCCTTCTTCGGGCTATGTTTGAGAGATACATTAGAACTAAGAAACGCCATCAAACGGCTTTCGATATCCTCGATTGCCGCGCTCTCCACCTCTGACAGCTCCCTTGATTGGCCCGCCTTGAACTTCCCGGCTTTAACTCGAAGCGACTGAATCAGATTCTCCGAAGCGCGTACGCTAACGCCCTCTTCAATGATACGACGAGCGAGCAAGGCCTGCTCCTGCTTGCTTTCCAATCCCAGCAACACTTTCGCATGCCCAGTCGAAAGCATATTCGTGGCTAAATAGCCCTGCACTTCATCCGTCAAAGAGAGCAATCGCAACGAATTAGCGATCGTAGCCCTTCCCTTACCAACCCGCTCCGCCACTTGCTCTTGGGTTAAGTCGAAGTCTCTTACCAGGCTCGCGTAGCCTTTCGATTCCTCTATCGGGTTCAAGTCTTCCCGCTGCAGGTTTTCGATCAAGGCCATCGAGGCGGCTGACGTATCGCCGGCTTCTATGATACGAGCGGGAATTTTCTTGAGTTTGAGTAGTTTGAAAGCCCGCCACCGACGCTCACCCGCGATCAACTGAAAACCCCCATCGATCTGGCGAACGACAATCGGTTGGATTAGCCCCTCGCTTTGAATGCTTTCCGCCAAATCCACCAACTGGCTTTCATCAAATTCGCGACGAGGCTGATATGGGTTGGGCTCAATTTTCCCAATAGGGACTTCCTGAAAATCCGTGCTGACACCAGCGGTCGCTTGCTTTGACGCCGAACCACCGGTATTTTTAGCGGCGGTTGTTTTCGTTGCAGCGGGTTTTTTGGCCGCCTTTTTAGTCGCTGTAGTAGTCGCCGAATTGGCGCCTCCGGAAATTAAGCCAGCTAAGCCCTTTCCGAGTCGGGATTTAGATTTCGCCATGCTATTGAATTGTGATTACTGGTGGGGAATAAAGAGGGTCCGTCCTACCTGCAAATATTTCGGATGCGATATCTGATTCGCGTTTTGGATCCAGTCTCTCGTTGAACCGAATTTTGACGCGATTCCCGAAATCGTGTCTCCGCCACGAACCACATAGCTGGATCCCGTTTTGGGGAAATTGTCATGAAAACTCGTGAGCACATCCGGGTCCGGTTTCTCCAGGGGCGCTGGCAGATTGCCCAAGCTCTGTTTTACACTGCCAGCGAAATCGGTAATCTGCTCAGTCACCTGAAGAATGATCTCGCTTTTCATTTTCTCGTCCCTCTGTTCCAGAGAAGCGATCGCCTTCGCGATGGCTTGGTTCAGCTGCCCGACTGTCGCTAGCTGGCCCATGCTGTTGTCTATTCGCGATTCATAGGCTCCTACTTGACGCCTCATTTGCTCGTTATCTCGACGCATGCTTTCAACTTGTACGCGCATCGACTTGATAGATTCCTGTAGAATTCTAACGTCCTCGCCCAGATTCGCCACCTGGTAGGCGAGATTAGTCGATTGAGCCAGAATCGGAATTTGAGCACTTAACGCCGTCGCAAACAGAGCTAGGCTCGCTCTTCCAATTATATTTAGCACTTTGCCACCCATAGGGAAATCGTTAAAAATTAAAGGAACGAAAACAAGCACCAACCTTGTAGGATTTGCCAAACAATTGTTAAGCTAGAGACCATTCGGCTTAGAAGCGACGAGAGTCGACATCCGCTTGGAAGGCAATCGGCCTCCAGCGGGCAGTTCAAAGCCCCTTAGAAAATCCGCGGCGTCCATCATCTTTCCACCGGATCTTTGCAATCGCTTTAAACACAAAATTCCTTGGCCGCAACACACCTCTAAACCTTGCTCGCCCATTCCAAGGATTTCTCCAAAAGAGCTTTCAAGCTCTTGCTCATCTTTGAAGTCCGCCAAGCCAACCTTTATAATGGCGTCTTCGTATTCGAAATTCGACACCGGCCAAGGATACAGGCCATTGATCCGGCAGGCCAATTCCGATGCGGGCCGATGAAAGTCCAGCTCCCCATCATTCTTAGCCAGTTTCCTCGTGTAAGTAGCGTCGTCCTCTCGCTGCTCTACAGGATAAACGTCTCCCCTCATAATTCGACCTAGATTTCGCTCAACGAGATCAGCACTAATCAAAGACAGTTTCCTCTCAAGCTCCAAAGCCGTATCCTCTTTTTCTATACATGTCTTTTCACTATCCAAGACAGGCCCGGCGTCCATCTTTCTAACGACTTTCATCAAACTCACTCCGGTAGCCGACTCACCGGAAGCTATCGCCGCTTGAATAGGTGAAGCGCCTCTATATTTCGGTAGCAAAGACGTGTGCAGGTTCCACACGCCTTTTTGGGGAACGTCTAATAATTTCTGGCTTAAAAGATGTCCGTAGGCCATTACTAGGATAGCGCTGGGATTAATGGCTTGGATTTCCAAGCGCTCCTCTTTCCCAACTTTACTAGGCTGAAAAACGGGTATCCCATTTTCCTTTGCCCATAACTTGATTTCGTTGGCGGCGATCTTCTTGCCCCTCCCTCTCGGTCGGTCTGGCTGCGTATAGATCGCATCGATTGAAACCGGGCCGCATCTTTTTCCCCGAATCGCTTCTAAAACCGGAAGAGCGATAGAGTCAGATCCCATGAAAATCAATGATTGGCTACTCATCGACTTTGGCATTTTCCGTCTATTGTATCAAATTTTTGCATACAGTATTTCAGTCATCACTCACATAAGGATTCTTTTTATTGACCAGGTCGAAAACTACAGGACAACCTTCGAGCTTGAAAGCCTCGACGATCGAAGCTTGCAAGAAACGCCTGTAGGAGGCGACAAGTTTTTGGGCCTGGTTGCAAAAGAGCTTAATTCGGTAAGGACGATTGCCGGTATGCACCGCATAGTATACGCGAAACCGGCGTCCGTCCATCTTTGGGGCAGGCATCCTCTCGGCAATTTTATAGATCAGATTGTTTAACGGCCCAGTTGGAATCTTTTTATCCGAGCGCTTGTCCAACTGACGGGCATCGTATAGCATTTTTTCGATATCGATATTCTCAAGGGCCGAGACGAAACGTACCGGCGATCCAGGTGTAAAGAATATCTCCCTACGCAAGCCCTTCTCGAAGGCTTTGCGAAACTCCGATTCTGTTTCGAAGCCCTCTATCTCGCCTCTTTCCCAAGCTTTTAGAGCCAAGTCCCACTTGTTGACAACGATGACGACCGGCTTGTTCAGCTTGGAGGCTTCTCCCGCTATTGCCTTGTCTTGATGAGTCGGACCAGCTTCGGCATCCACTACCATAAAAACGACGTCGACGTTTCGAAGGGAATCAAGCGAACGGACTCGGGAAAAGTATTCTACGGATGAGCTGAGTTTCGTTTTCTTTCGGATTCCCGCGGTGTCGGTAAGAGTGAAATGCCAATCTTCTCCCCGCTTGGATTTCCAAGTGAAGGAGGTTTCGATGGAATCCCTAGTCGTTCCAGGAACATCGCTTACAATGAAGCGTTCCGATTTCACGAGACAATTGCTCAGGGACGACTTACCTACGTTCGGGCGTCCTGTAAAGCATACGCGTATCCTCTTTTCGGGAGGTTCAACCGGGCTATCCGTGACGGGACCCACCGCTTTCACCCGCTTCTTCAAAATCTCCTCTCTCAGTCTGGAGATCCCGCGATCATGCTCAGCCGACACCAAGAGTGGTTCTCCCAAACCCAGAGAATAATGGTCGTTTACGTCAATAGGAGAATCCGCTTTGTCCACTTTGTTTACCACCAGCATCACCGGCTTGCTGGACTTTCGAATCGTATCCGCCATTTCGATATCCAAGGGCACAAGGCCTTCCCTTCCATCCACAACCATCAAAATCAGGTCAGCAGCGCTGATGGAAAACGCGATTTGCTCTTCTACGGCCGATACGAGTGCCTCCGGAGTATCGCTCATTCCAGCCACCAATCCCATTCCACCGGTATCGACGATCGTATATCCGTCACGTTCCACGTCGCGGGTAATCGTATCACGCGTAACGCCTGGCATGTCGTGGACTATGGATACACGTTCGCCTATGAGCCTATTAAACAATCGACTCTTTCCCACGTTCGGGCGACCAACAATCGCTACGGTGAATTGCGCATGCATATCTGAACTTCCTCTACGCTGTACTGGCTCTACGAGCCCGGATTCTTTTCCTTTTGTTGTAACGAGTCAGACCTTCTCAGACGGTCGCGTCTGCCGATCGGTCGTCAGCGAGGAAAGAAACCTTTCGATCCTGTCGCAAGCCTTGGTCAATTCGTCGTACCCTGTTGCGAAGCTGCATCGAACAAACCCCTCACCATATTGACCGAAGGCGCTTCCAGGAACCAAAGCTACACGCTCCGCCTCCAGCAAACCTTTCGCGAAATCCTTGGAATCGAGCCCTGTCTTTTCTATGTTCGGGAATGCATAGAAAGTCGCTTGAGGCATGTGGCAAGGGAGTCCCATTTCATTGAAGCGGCGAACCACGAGATCTCGTCTCCTTTGATATTGGACCTTCATCCTCTCGAGGGCATCGTAACCGTGTTTCAATGCCTCTGTGGCAGCATCTTGAGCGATTACCGAAGCACACATCATTGAGTATTGATGCACTTTCATCATGGCCTCCACTAACTCGGCAGGCGCGCAAGCGTATCCAATACGCCATCCAGTCATAGCCCATGCTTTCGAGCATCCGTGCAAGAAGATGGTCCGTTCCCGCATTCCAGGAAACGTGGCTATGCTTACATGCTCCCCCTCGTAGGTTAGCTCGGCATAAATCTCGTCGCTAATCACAATGAGATCTTTCTCCACAGCAAAACGAGCGATTTCCTCCAACTCCTTTACTTGGGCAACTCCTCCGGTCGGATTACAGGGCAAGTTGATAATGAGGACCTTGCAACCTTCCTCCCAAGCTTTCTTAACTTCAGCCGCCTTTATGGTAAACGCCGATTCGGCATCGGTTTTTATCGCTATGCCTACTCCATGAGCTAGCTGCACGGTAGGATGATATGAGACAAAACAGGGATCCTGGTACAAAACCTTGTCGCCCGGATTCAAAAGAGCCCTTAAAGCGATATCCATCGCCTCAGAAACGCCAACCGTCGCGATCACTTCGTCTGTAGGTCTATACTCCAGACCAAATCGCCGACCAACGTACCGGCAAATTTCCCGACGGAACTCCAGCGTTCCCAAATTGGATGTGTAGTGAGTTCTGCCCTTTTCCAGCGAATAGATCGCCGCTTCTCTCACGTGCCAAGGTGTTGCGAAGTCCGGCTCGCCAATGCCGAGCGATATGACATCGTCCATATTGGACACGAGCTCGAAAAAGTCCCGGATTCCCGATCGAGGAAGTCCAGATACGTGCTCCGCGATAAAACGTTTTTGCGATGGCTCCACGATTCTCGATTATCCCACTGATTACGGAGTAACTTCCAGGCGTTCTTTATCCTCTTCCGAATGCTCGATAAGAAACCCCTGCTCCTTATAAGCCCGTAATAGGAAATGAGTCGCCGTCGACACTATGCCTTCGATGGTCGATAGACGCTCGGAAACAAAAGCGGCTACCTGATGTAGGGTCGGCTGCTTTACGATTACCAAAAGGTCGTAAGACCCAGACATTAGATAGCAGGACTCCACTTCTTCAAATCTAGAAATTCGCTGGGCCAAGCGATTGAATCCCCCGCCTCTTTCCGGCGTGAGTTTCACTTCAATCAATCCTCGAACCGCATTCTCTGATCCTTCCTCCGGATTAAGGACCGGTATCCAACCAAGAAATGCTCCGCTTTTCTTGAGCTCCTCCAACTGTTCTTCGACCGCTTCCTCAGACATGCCCAGGATTTGAGCCATCTGCTTTTGCTCCAGTCTCTCCCCCTCCGAAATCAGCTTGAATACCTCGTTCATGGTCGCCGAAACATACGCGCTCTAGTCGCAATATCCAGACGTAAATTTCCCAATCCAGCCATGGAACGGCAAAGAATCCAATTAACCGCCTTCGGGATTCCGTCTGTGATACGATAATCGCAGGAATCGAGTCGATTATTCGAACCCAGGCTTTACGGGAACTCCTTCGAGAGCCAACCTGCATCCGTTATGTTTGAGAGCCTGACTGAAAAACTATCGAACGCGATGAGGCATCTTCGTGGAACCGCCAAGCTTAGCGAAGACAATATGTCGGAAGCCCTAAAGGAAGTGCGGGCCGCTTTGCTTTCAGCGGATGTCCATTTCAAGGTAGCTCGGACGTTCATCGAATCCGTCAAAGAGAAGTGCGTCGGCCAAGAGGTTCTCAAGTCCGTAACTCCAGGCCAGCAAATCGTAAAGATCATCAACGACGAGCTCGTAAGTCTGCTCGGCGAAGGCGAAACGGAACTTGTGGGGAAAAAGCCTCTTAAAATCATAATGGTGGGGCTGCAAGGCGGCGGTAAAACAACCACTTCTGCTAAGCTCGCCAGGTATTTGAAGAAAGAGGGCTTCGATCCGATGCTAGTAGCCTGCGACGTCTACCGTCCAGCGGCTATAGATCAGTTGGAATCTGTCGGAGCTCAAACGGATGTTCCCGTTTACGCTGATCGCGCTTCAAAAGAAGTCCCGAAGATTGGCCAGGCTGGGCTCGATACCGCGATCAAAGACGGCAAGGACCTCATCATCTTTGACACGGCTGGTCGTTTGCAGATCGACGAACCGCTTATAGAGGAAATCAAGGAACTCAAAGCGCGAATCAAACCTGACGAAGTCATCCTCGTGGCCGACGGAGCCATTGGCCAAGAGGCGGTAAATGTCGCCAAGGCATTTAACGAAGCCGTCGAACTGACCGGCATCGCAATGACCAAGCTCGATGGAGATGCCCGGGGAGGAGCCGCCCTGTCGATGAAGCAGATTACCGGAGTGCCTATCAAATTTTCCGGTACCGGCGAAAAGCTGGACGACTTCGAACTCTTTCATCCCGACCGGATGGCATCGCGCATACTCGGCATGGGCGACGTGGTTTCCCTGGTCGAAAAGGCCCAGGAAACCATAGACGAGAGGCAGGCTGCTAAAATAGCCGATCGAATGATGTCTTCCGATTTCAATTTTGAAGACATGCTAAACCAGTTTCGCCAAGTGAAGAAACTCGGTTCTATGCAATCGATCATGGGCATGATGCCAGGAATGAGCGGTATGAAGATCGACGACAAGGCTGAGAACCAGATGAAACAGTCCGAGGCAATCATCCTTTCCATGACGCCTCAAGAGCGCCACGCCCCGAATATTCTAAATGCCAGCCGTCGAAATCGTATCGCAAAAGGATCCGGAGTCAAAATCAGCCAAGTGAATCAACTCATCAAGCAACACATGCAGATGAAAAAAATGATGAAAAAAATGAATGGGGGCGGTAAAATGAATAAAATGATGAAGCAGATGAAGGCTCAAGGAATGGATCCGTCCCAAATGCCTCATTTCCCCTCAGATTCGGGCGACCTTGGTTCTGGGCTAGGTGGGTTTAAGGGAAAGCTACCGTTTTAGCAGCTCGCCTCCAAGGTATTAGCTGGCCCGCCTACTTTACGGGCTGAGCTGGGTCCGCTTCGCCTTTTTTACCCCTCAGAAGTTCTACTGCTCTTTCGAAAGCGGTATAGAGCTGATTGCCCGAGAAATTCGCTGGACGACCGGTGTCTCCTGCTGTCGCTGGCCGGTCATATTGCCCAGACATGAATTCCTGGTCGTTCCGGGTCGTGACCATCATATCGTAGGCCGCTTCCGGATCAAACTCGGCAATACGCTGCAGTCTTCTTCTCGGTTTTGGATCCAAACGCTCCACCAAGTCGCGCTGCAACTGAATGTCGGTTCCTCCGACGTCCAGAGTTTTTAAAGTCACCAAATCAAGCTCCTCCCCATTCAAATGGGCAGGTAAACCCTCATTTAGCTTATCGTTCTGCGTTTTCGCCTCTTTGTACAACTTCCGTATCTCCGTCTCATCGAAAACGGATGTTCGCCGTAGTTTCGCGCCGTCGATCGAAGCAGGCTCCTTCTTAGGCGCTTCTTCTTTAATGAGCGGCTGCTCACCTATTCGAAGTTCCTTTTTCCCCTCCTGTCCGAGGAGAGCAGGACCACCGATACTCAAAGCAAGGCTGATGAAGAAAACGATTGGGCGCAGGCTCATGACTTTAATGGGCTAATTTAACAAAAGACTATACCATCAGTGAAAACGTATGCGAATCAAAAATTACAAAGACTCTAGAACCTTTTTGACCAACTCCAGTTTCGAAGGATCCTTGATTCCGGGCGATACCTCCACTCCACTATTCAGATCGATTCGTTTCGCCTGAGTCTCCAGCAAAGCCGCTTCTAAATTATCCGGCCCCAAACCCCCAGCGAGAATCCATTTCTTCTCTGGAAGCCTCTCGGAAATTCGAGCGAATTCACCCCAATCACTTGTCCGACCTGTTCCTCCATACACCCCCTTGCGGTAGGCGTCCAAAAGCCAGGTATCGGCCAAGGGCAAGGCATCTTCATCAAAACTCTGGTCGGGAGCAATCCTGGGAGCCAGCCACAGCTTTTCAGGACCCAAAATCGACGACCACTCTTGCAGCGTAGAACGCGGAGTTCTATCCGCAGGGTAGTGGAATTGGTAGAAATCGATTCCCAATTTGCGCAAATCGGCGATCATCCCCCTGTCAGGTGAAACCGCTATCGCCACTTTCGGCAAATCCGGGAGCTTTACAGCTATCGATCGGTAATCTTCAAATGACTGGTAGCGGGGCGAATCTTGGAAAAAGTTGAAACCCAAATAGTCCACCCCGAGAGACTCGGCTGCTATGGCGTCGCTCAATCGGGTCAGCCCGCATACCTTTATTTCGATTCCGTTGACCATCGGAAATCAAGAGAATGCGTTAATGGATTCGATAACGTAGCTTACTTCCGCATTGGTCAGTTCGGGAACAATCGGCAAACTGAGACATTGCTTCGCCAGTTTTTCCGATTCAGGGAAGCTGCCTACTCCATAGTCCCGATCAGCAAAACAAGGCTGCAAGTGTAGCGGATACGGGTAAACGATATCGGTCCCAATCCCTTTTTCAGTAAGATAAGATCTTAATCGATCACGCTCAGGATGCTGCAAGGTGAACATGTGGAATACCGATCTTCCCCATTCGGGCTCGCCCGGAAGCGTTGTATTTTCCAGCTGAATGCCTCGCAGATATCTATCGGCTATCTCCTGCCGACGGATTGTCTTGGCTTTTAAGAGAGGAAGCTTAACATTGAGGGCAGCCGCCTGCAGGCCTTCCATCCGATTGTTGTATCCAACAAAGTGATTTCGATACCGTTCCTTCGACCCATGGGCTCGAAGAACGGCTACTCTATCTAGCAAATCAGGATCTTTGGAGCTTACGCATCCGCCCTCTCCAAGACCGCCCAGATTCTTTGTGGGATAAAACGAAAAAGCACCAGCGACGCCGATCTCTCCAACCGGCTCGCCCCTATACCTCGCTAGGTGAGCTTGGGCCGCATCTTCCACAACTTTCGCACCGCACTTGTCCGCTATTCGCTGGATTGCATCCATATCAGCAGAGAGACCGAACAAATGCGTTGCTACGATAGCTTTAGTATTTTCAGTAGTTACAGTCTCAATACTTTTCGGGTCGATCGTGTAGGTTAATGAATCGATGTCCGCAAAAACTAGTTTAGCGCCGACGTATTCGGCCAGCCATGCGCTCGCTATAAAGGTAAAAGCTGGAACGATAACCTCGTCGCCCGGACCCAAATCCAGGGCGCAGGCAATTAAGTGCAGAGCCTCCGTTCCACTCCCAACTCCCACAACGCGAGAGATTCCTTGGACGCTTGCGAATCCAGACTCGAAATCCGACACCTCAGACCCCAGGCAAAACTCCCCATGATCTAGCGTTCGGGCAAAGGCCTCGAGCAACTCGGCCCTGATAGGATCGTGAGCTCTCTTCAGATCGATAAATGGCACGTTCATTCTACTGGGAGCCCTTTCCAAAATGCTGTTCTACGATATTCACCAAACTGTCAAGGCTTGCCTCCTCCGCTTGAAAATCCGTTGGCATACCCAACTTAGACATCGTTGAGCTAGTGATCGGGCCAATGCTTACGGTTTTCGGACGATTTGCTTCACTCTCGAGTACAAGATCTTTCGCTTGGTCCACGAATGACTTTACGCCCGAGGAACTAGTAAAAATAATAGCATCCGCTCCTCGACTCCGGAACTCCTTAGCTGCGGGATCGTCGGACAAGTCGGTGGGTTCTGTCTTATAGACCTCGAAACGGTCAACTATCGCCCGGGCCTCCTCCAGTTTCGACCGTAACACGTCTCTACCTAGGTTTCCTGTGACGAGAAGTACTTTCGAGCTATCCAAGCTACCCGTCTCTACCAAACTTTCAGCCAAGCTCTCGGCATTCGCCTCTTTTGGCATCAGATCCGTTGTTACAAAATATTTTCTGACTTCCTTCGCTGTCGCTTCTCCCACGGCGGCGATTCGAAGAAAACCGAGCGAACGAATATCATCGAAGGTTTCGAAAAACACCTCGAAAAAGTACCTCACCCCATTGGGGCTAGAGAAAACGATCCAATCGTAGGATGCTATTTCGGCGAAGACATCAGCCATCGTCTCTTCGTTGACATTCTTGGAGATGGATATCAATGGCAGCCCCAATACTTCGGCTCCCCTCTTCTCGAGCATCTCGCTAAGCTCGCTCGCCTGACCCTTGCTTCGCGTCACGACGAATCGCAGACCCTGCAACGGCTTGTCCTCGAACCATGATATCTCTTCTCCCATTTTCGCGTTTTCCCCCACCATTATCACCGCCGGAGAATTCAGACAAAACTCTTCGGCATCTTCAACCACTGTGTTTAATCGGCTTCGACAGACCCTCTGTCTGCCAAGTGTCGCCCATTCAACGCAAACAACTGGCGTGGTCGGATCAAATCCAGCCCCTATTAGCTTACTCACGATTGGTTCAAGATTCCCGACCCCCATGTAGATACAAAGAACTGAGTTCTCCTTCGGCAATTGGTTCCAGTCCACCATGGAGGCTTCCTTATCCGGATCCTCATGGCCCGTCACAAAAACCATCGTGGAATTCGACTTTCTCTGCGTAAGTGGGGTCCCACTGTAAGCGGCAGCTCCCGATGCCGCCGTCACACCGGGCACCACTTCAAAGGCAATTCCGTTTTCTTTGAGAAAGAGGGCCTCCTCGCCACCCCGGCCGAATATATAAGGATCCCCGCCTTTCAAACGGACCACCTCTTTCCCCTCCTTCGACTTTTCGACAAGTATTTTCTGGATGGAATCCTGATGGACAGCCAATCCTCCAGACTTCTTCCCCACGTAGATAAGTTCGCAATCTGGCGAAACCATAGCGAGAACAGCGGGATGAACCAGGGAATCGAATACCAAGACTCGACACCGCTGGAGGAGTTCCTTCGCCCGAATCGTCAGCAAACCTGGATTCCCTGGACCGGCGCCGACTAATCGAACTGTACCTCTAGGCATCGCCCAACTCAAGTTGACGGATTAGCTGATCAGCAATCTCGCGCGGTTTTTCAGAAGCGTAGCGGAAGGGGATCGAACGCGTCTCGTATCCGCAATCCTTGTGATAGATCCTTAGCGACTCATTCGTGTAATTCACGGCAAAGGCCACTTGGCATCCGCCTCCAAGTCTTTCCATAAAAGCCCGCTCCAACCAAACCGCCACTCCCGTACTGGTGTGCAAAGCTGCTTCATAGAGCGAGACATCTTCATCTCGACATTGTATCGCTACAGCCGCTTGGCCTACTGCCGGCACGCATTCATCCAAAGATAGCTTCTTGAAGCTAACCCCTTCCCAATTTGCGATTCCCAGTCGATTAAGCCCGGCAGCAGCCAACACCGTGGCATCGGCATATCCACTGGCGATCTTGTCGAGCCTCGTATCCACATTTCCCCTTATCTCGACAAACTCCGCCTTTGGATATAGATACCGGAGCTGAACTCTCCGCCGCGGGCTTCCGGTGGCTATACGGGCAGGCAGGCCAACTCCATCCTTGAGAACAAGCACATCCTCAGGATTCTCCCTGGCAAGAAATCCAGCAATGGAAAGACCTTTCGGCATCTCGGAAGGCAGATCTTTGGCGCTATGGACAGCCAGATCCGCCCGTTCTTCTAGCAACGCATCTTCAAGCTCTTTCGTGAATAGGCCTTTCCCTCCTTTCTCCTCCAAAGACCATTCGCGCCGACGATCTCCCGTAGTAACCATTTTCTCTATACGAAAGTCGAATCCGGGCATGGCTAAACCCAGCGAAGCGATCGCCAGCTCTGCTTGAGCGAGAGCGAGCGGACTCTTTCGCGAAGCGACCACGATTTCTTCAGAGGGCCTTACCATAGCCAGCATCCAGGGAGAGGAATTCCTTAAAAACAATGGGAATCTGGACGGAAGCTAGCGATGCATCGCTAGATTTCCCGTTCGTCCCAGTTCGATAATTCCGAATTTCTCGATCAAATTGAGAAACGCGGTTATTTTTCCTTCGTCGCCGGTGAGTTCAGCTACCAGGTCTTCGTGCTGAACATTTATGATCTTGGCCCGAAACAATTCGCAAATCTGGATGAGCTCGGATCGGTTCTCAGCGCTAGCTTTCACCTTTACCAAAATGAGCTCACGGGACACCGCTTGACCTCTCTTGAAGTCGTGTACTTCGATCACGTTAATCAGCTTTTTCAGCTGCTTGGTAATCTGGTCCAAAACGGAATCGTCACCCCTTACCACCGCAGTCACTCGAGATACTTTTGGATCGTGCGTAGGAGCCACATTCAACGTGTGAATGTTGAACCCCCGACCGCTAAAAAGGCCCGAAATGCGAGCTAGAACACCGAACTTATTTTCTACGAGTACTGAGATAGTATGTCTCATTGTTGATGATTTTTGATATTTTGAGCGGCCTTAATAGACCTGTGTCTCCCAGCATGCAAGGGGGATTTATCAACGCTTTGAAAGGAATTGCTATCGGTTTTCTCACGACCGCGTTTTCCACAATTTTGCCTTGCCAAGGCGATTTGATTCCATCCTTATTTCCAGCCTTTTCCGATGCGCGGGTAGCTCAGTTGGTTAGAGCAACTGGTTTACACCCAGTAGGTCGTAGGTTCGAGTCCTATCCCGCGCACCATCTTTAAGCTTCTGATTGTCAGGGTTATAGGGAAATACTCCAGCAGGCGTTCTGATGTCTAAGCTATGGAGAACAGGACAAATGCTCCAGTAGTGCTCCACTAAAACGCTTCCGAGGACGT
>JAYZHU010000069.1:0-10155 GCA_036166175.1 Verrucomicrobiota bacterium
ATGAAGCGCAAACCGCGCCCCCTGTCCAGCGAATGATCGATGAAATAGACGGGCTTGATTAGCGCAGGCGATCAAAGCGCTATTGAATATAGCGCTAGCGCCTGACAGACCTTGTACTTTAAATTCAGCGGCCATCCTGAGTCCGTCCAGTTGTTTACGGAGCTTGGTATGGAGCCCGAAGACCGGATTATTATCGGCACTATGGAGCTGGTGGCCTGCGTTCTGTTGCTGATCCCATCGAGTGTCACTTTCGGGGCGATTCTCGGCTCGGCCCTCATGACCGGGGCCATTCTTGGCAATTTCACGGTTCTGGGGTGGGAAGGCGAACGCTTCAGCTTGGGATTCCTGGCGGTCGTCGTTTGCGCAGCCTGCGGCCTCGTTATCTACATTCGTCGCCAGACTGTGCCCTTCCTATGTTCCGCCCCGCAAAACCGAGAAGGGCTCGATAGCGAAGGTGAAGAGTGAGGCAGCGATCTCCTCGTCTGACGAATAGAGGTAAAACTAACTAAAGTTGGTTTGTAAAACCCGTCCGGAGCTCGGTTTCCAACCTTGAATCCGACGCAATGGGTGGCACTTGATCCCCCGCCTGTGGGAGTGAGGTTGAATTGACCCCTATACACGCCAACGTCCCGCAGTGATAGAACTATGGCGTCGCAAGCCCATGGGCTGCCCAGACTAGCATAGGCTTCTATGCCTGTGTTCTATTTCATCCCTTGCAGCCAGGATGCCTGCCCTACTTCAGAATCGGCCCCTTCGCCGAGCTGATTTTAGCAAATTGCAAAAAAGCGCAAAAAAATTGAATGCTTACAGGGGCAATGTGTCTAAACCGGAAAAATGCGAAAATGCCAAGGTTCCTTTACGCTAGACCAGTTGCTCCGCTTCAAGCGGTCGGAGCGGCCTGGCGACGCGTTTTGGGGGAAGTTCGATCGCGAGTTGCATCGCAAACAGCGCCTCCTGCTCCAGGAGCAATCGATCAAACAAATCGGTCTCGATGCAGCCCCTTGGACACGCATGCGGAAACTCGCTACCGCGTTTACAGCCATCGCCGCTTGCTGGGTCGTAGGCTTCTTAGCGCTGGATCTAGAGGAAGCGCCGTACTCCTCTAAAACTACGATTTCAGACGTGCTCGCTGCTACTTTGAATTCCGATACGACAGTTTCGCAACCTGACCTCGCTACCATTGTACGCGATAAGGACGCCTCGCCATTCCTCGAGGTTTCCACTCCTATCGAATTAATCGAGCAGGGAATCCCTTCCGAACCGATTCTGGCGACCGCTGTAATGGAGGACAGCGCCGCTCCGAGCCAACGCTATTTAGTCCAAGCTTCCTACACACTCGAGTTCGATACAATAATGGAACCCGTTGACTTCGAGAACGCTATCGCATTCAACGCCGACGAAAGCGTCACGAGGACCATTTTGGAAAAGTACACTCACCCGTTAAGCGACCGTGGATGGAAGTACGACCAGTATTTGGCCAACCGATCCGGTCCCCTGAATCGGATTTCCGCGGCGGCATTCGACCTGGACGTGTTCGATCGAGAAACACGTCGCGACCGCAAGCTCAACACGCTGACGCTGAAGTTCTAATCACGTCCTAGGTCGCGGAGATGGAACTTCTTCGAAGCGACCGCTCCCATAACCTTCTTTGAAGATTCCCTTCGGTTTCAATTCGCTGAAGCTTGCCAATGTCGATAGCTCCTGTCGATCTGGAGGTCTCTCCTATGAAATTGGCAACGAGAATACGGAATCTCCAGCACGAGGGAGCCTACCGGGTGATGAGTCTGGCTCAGGCCCTTGAACGCGAAGGCAAAGACATTGTCCACTTGGAAATCGGCCAACCCGACTTCAGGACCTTTCCGGAAATCTCCGCGGCGGGAAAACAGGCAATCGACGAAGGCTTTACCCGCTACAATCCCACGGAAGGTTTCGGTGACTTGCGGGAAGCGATCGCCGAATTCTCGAAAAATCGCGACATCGAAGTCCATCCTTCCCAAATCGTTGTCGGTCCCGGAGCCAAGCCGGTATTGCTCTTTCCGCTGATGGCCCTATTGCAAGAGGGGGACGAGGCCCTGTACCCAGATCCTGGATTCCCATCCTACAGCGCGGATATCGAGATCGCCGGAGGAACGCCGGTTCCCGTGCCTCTCGTTGAATCCAAAAGCTTCTCCTTCGATCTTCAGGCATTGGAGGAACGGACAACCGACAGAACCAAAATCCTAATACTGAATTCGCCCGCCAATCCAACCGGAGGCGTTATCGCTAGGCCCGACCTGGAAGCGATCGCACGGCTCGCCAAGGAACGCGACTTTTATGTGCTGAGCGACGAGATCTATTCCCGCCTTGTGTACGATAATTCTGAGGCTGAGAGCATCTACTCCATCGATGGCATGCCTGAGCGGACGATTATCGTCGATGGTTTCTCGAAATCCTACGCGATGACGGGCTGGCGGCTTGGGTATGCGATCATGCCAGAGGACCTGGCCCAGAAAGTATCACTCTTGCTCACCCACGCGGTCGGATGCACAGCTGGTTTCACCCAGCGAGCGGGCATTGTCGCTCTGAAGGAGTGCGATGAGGAGGTGTCCAAGGTAGTCCAGAAGTACCAAAAGCGGAGAGACGCTTTCGTGGCCGGACTGAACAGCATAGACGGCATTAGCTGCCGTCTGCCCGAAGGGGCCTTTTATACCTTCCCCAATGTTTCCGATTTAGGAATTCCCTCAAAGACGCTCGCAGACAGGCTTCTCAACGAAGCCGGAGTAGCCTGCCTTTCGGGAACGGACTTTGGACCCAACGGTGAAGGGTATCTGCGTTTCACCTACGCCGCATCGCAAGCGGAACTCGATGAAGCTGTCCGACGTGTGGGCGAATTTGTAGCTAAGCTTTGAGCTGCTTAATTTGGTAGCGTCTGACCTCCGGGCAGACACCGTCGCCGCTCGGAGATCGGCCGCTCCCCCGAGCAACTCCCGAAAAACCGATGTCACGGGCTGAAGATCCGCGCTAACTATTGTAGGAGCGGCTTTACGCCGAGATTACCGGAATCGAATCGCGGAACAAACCCTTTCCTAATTTCCTCGTGAGGTCCATAATCGTTCGCCAGTTTAGCCATGGGTTACTTGGAGGACTGAGGCAGTCCTCCCTACCCTATCTGGAATCAGGTATTCGCTTCGCCCTCGGATTCCTCAGCATCCATCTTTTCGAGCGTAGCCTTTGCCGCTTTGTAGGCTTGCACGCTATCTTTGCGCCTTATCTGGCCAGCGAGTTTTCGTGCAGTCGCGGAATCACCCAAATGCCAATAGGAATTGGCCTCTAGCACCTGGGCCCAGGAGCGGACTTCCTTCCTCGATTCATCGACGCTCTCCAGGAGCTTCTGGGCGATTTTCAACCCAATTTCAGGATTTTTTAAGTGAATCGCCGTGTTCCCCATGTGAATCGATACCCAATCTTTCATGTCATGCAGATAGGAGGCTTCGGGGAGCGACAACGCTCTATCATAGGCATCGAAGGCCTCCTGATA
Source organism: Verrucomicrobiota bacterium (assembly GCA_036166175.1). Lineage (GTDB taxonomy): Bacteria > Verrucomicrobiota > Verrucomicrobiia > Opitutales > Opitutaceae > Pelagisphaera. The sequence goes on from JAYZHU010000069.1 coordinate 3,518, forward strand.
GCGTTCTTGTTTGCGTCGCAGGTGACCCAAAAGGACGACGGCATCCACATTGTTGGGAAATAGCTCGAGGAAGCGACCGAGGGTCTCGCCAGCCTTTTCCTTATCTTCTAAGAGCTCCCATTGGATGCCGACTTGGTAGTAGAGGCTTTCATAACGTGTGAGAAATCCCTTGGTTTCAGCATCGTGTAGTTGCTGAAGTCCCATTTCCATATCTCCCGAGAAGCGTAGAAGCACGGCTATGGGTTTCAAATAGGCCGGCGCTTCGTCCAAGAAACAATTAGCCACACCAAGCGGCATCTTCGCATCATGAAAATCCGGATACTCCTTAAGGATTCCCTTTAAATGAGACAATCCCGAATTGGCCTTGAAGAATCCGCCTAGCCAACGGCCATTCTCGATGTAGTAGCGAGCTAAGTTAAGCTCGCACATGGCCAAAGCGTAGCGAGCGGTCGGATCGGATTCGTTTTCCGAATAGTAGTCTTTCGCTACTTCGATCGCTTCCTCCGATGCCTTCTCAAACCTTTCCGCCAATTCCTCGTCCGTTCCACCCGCATAGCTATCCAATCGAAATAGCCTAGCGGCATTCAAGCAAGGTCCCAGCGGCGATTCCGGATAGGATTCCATAATCTCGTCGATCAATCCAGCCGTTCTCCGGTCCAAGTTGTATCCGAGATCCATAACACGCTCGATCTTCTCTGTGGGCACGCCAAGGTAGAGACCCGCCTGTTGAGCCGAAAGCGTCTGGCAACAAACTACGACTCCTAACGCATAACGCGCCATGAGCCAGAGTGGGCTTTTCCGTCCTTTAAGCATCCATCATCCCATCTCCCGAACGTTACCAGTCCGCTTTCAATTTCAAGCTCGACGGAGCATCGGGAGCATCCGGAATCTCCGGCCCAGGCGTTTTTCGGGCTAACGCCACTCGGAAGCCGATATTATTGTTATATTCATGCATTGGAATCTAGTTCCGGTTAGCTATTCGACATGCGTAAACGAGGCTGCTCCATCCGCCGCCCCGAATAGCTCGCACTTCCTCCCGTTCTTCTTTCCGCAAGTCGTTGATCAAACGGGGAGCGAAGGTATCATCCCGATCGTAGCACCACTCCCAAACGTTCCCGTGCATATCGTGAAACCCCCAAGGGTTCGGCCGTTTTAGACCAGGCTCCCTTCGTTGCCCTTCGCTGTTACCGGAATACCAGCCGTACTGACCAAATATCCGTTCATTGTCACCATAACTATAACTACTATCGTTTTCAGCCCGGCAGGCATGCACCCGCTCGGACTCCTTGGGCAGTCGAAACTCCAAAGGTTCATCTAAGCCTTCTGGCAACAGACTTGTAAGCTCCACGCAAAAGGCCTGGGCATCGATCCATGAGACTTGTTCCACCGGTAAGCCATCTCCTTCTTTCGCGAAAAAGCTGGGGTTCAGACCTATGATTGACTCATAGACCCACTGCGTGATCTGGATCTTCCCCAGCCAGAAACCTTGTGGTATCTCGATCAAGACCGGCGAGCCCGGCTCCGGCTTTTCCATGCCTGGATCATCGCTTTCGCCATCAAACTTGAATTGCTGAGAGTCGTCTTGCAGGACGGTATGCCCCGCGAACGCTTCTTCGCTTTCCAAACCTGCGATAATAGCTCCCTTTAGATCTTTGCCTGCTACGCCAAATCCACCCAGGTTTGAATCCCGCATTATCAGCTTCTTGCCACTATGCTCATCGTTGGATGATCGCCCGCGCTCAATGAAGTCGATCATCTTATTGGTGGCAAATCCAGGCACAACGATCTCGTCAGGACTACTCGTATCCAATACTTGCTGAGCAGCGAAAAACTCCTGGACGGACCGATACAAGAAGCGATAGCTACGCTCACCGACCCCGAATTCGTGACGCTGAAGCAGCGAATAGGGTCCGAATGCCATGAGCTGAAGCTGAAAGGGATCTCTATCTGCAGGAATCCACTCCAATACTCGGTGCTCAGATACTGAATACTGCCCTAAGCCTATCATACGCGTCGCAAGATTCTTGGCGAAGTCGTAAAGGGATTCGGTCGTTAGAAGCGGATTGTTCCGTTCAGCAGCGACCTCGCTTTCTTCGACCAGCCACTGCACCGACCCGATCTCCATCAACGCATACTCATCGGGGATGGGGCCATCATTCTCGAACAGGTAGCCGATCAAGGAAAGTAACTGGGGACGGTGCTTTAGAACGCCAAGATTCGCCACTTGCTTGGCAGCATCTTCGCGGGCCCCCTTCCGAAATAACCGCTGTTTCCATTGAGCCTTGTAGCGACTATCCAAATACGTTTCCACTTGGTCCGTGTCAAAATCCAGCATAACCATCAGCGGGCAGTCGAAATCGCCAACGCTACCCCCTTCGTCTCCAGAGGATTGGTCGTTCAACTGCTGGAAGAAATAGCGGTTGTCACAGGCGATAATGACACGATTGAAGAACTCGCTCGCTTCTAAGAGATCCAGCAAACGCCGACGAGGGGAGGATCTCGCTTCCCGATCCTCGTCCAATCCGTACAAAAGCAAGACGCACTCAGACGGATTGCGTATGGAAGCGATCTTATCGAAGGTATCCAACCCTAATCGAAACAGCTCGCACCGAGTAGGCCGATCCCGCGAGTCCAGTATCTGCGACAATCTCAACAGGGAGAGAAGGGAGGTCTTCCCAGAACCGGAATTTCCCAGAACAATCAATTGGTTGCCGCCTTTGATCGAAGCGTCGACCCCGTCGCCCATAAAGAGATTGACGGCGTCAAAGGCCGAGCAAGCCGACTTGCCCGTTTTGCCTGTGTGATCTTGATAGCGGCACTTAGGCTCGATATAGCAGCGGACGAGCTCGATGGGGTCATTGAATATGTCGCTCAGCATGCTGATCGAACCGGGATGATTCTTTTCCGCGTTCCAAAGCGTGTCCCCTAATGGCTCTAGCCAATCCGAAGCGATATTCATAGTTAGATCTTCTCAGATGTCTCCATTGACATTAACGAACATAAGTAGGCCCAAATTTAGCCCCATCAACATCGTAATTGCAGGGATGGGGACAGGGGCCTCGGTTAAAGGACTTCGCCCTTTACAGCCCGGCAGGGATTCGAACCCCGACTGAATGGACCAAAACCATTTGTGCTACCATTACACCACCAGGCTATTAAAGGTCGGATAAATTGCGGAGAGTCCCCGACGCGTCAAGCGCTGAAATTCACGAAGAATGCTAAACCTAGGATTGACGATCCTAACGCGCTGTGGCTTAACGCATTTTTAATGTCCTCAGACTCAAATCCAGCCTCCGAACCTAAATATAAACGCATTATTTTGAAACTGAGTGGCGAGGTCCTGCGCTCCTCCAAAACAGGCGACCCGATTGACTGGGATACCTTGGCCCGGATTTGCGAGCAGATTAAGGATATCCGATCCCTCGGTACGGAAGTGGGAATCGTCATCGGGGGCGGCAACATCTTCCGCGGCCTTTCCGGCTCAAAGGATCGCGGAGTCGATCGCACCACCGGCGACTACATGGGGATGCTTTCAACGGTGATCAATGGGCTAGCGTTCATGGAGTGTCTGGAAAAGATGGGGGTAGTAACCCGTGTTCAAACCTCGATTCCCATGAATCAAGTCGCGGAACCGTTTATTCTCCGGAGAGCCATTCGACATCTAGAGAAAGGGCGAGTCGTCATTTTCGTGGCGGGGACAGGCAATCCCTATTTTTCCACAGACACTACTGCGGCTTTAAGGGCTAGCGAACTCCAGGCGGAAGTCATCATGAAAGCAACCAAAGTCGATGGCGTTTACGACAGGGATCCGATGACAAACGACGATGCGGTAAAGTACGATCAGCTAAGCTACATCGACGCTCTCCAACAACGCCTCAATATTCTCGATTCCACCGCCTTTTCGCTTTGCATGGACAACGAAGTGCCCATCCTCGTATTCAGTTTGAACGAGGAAGGCAGCATTCGCCGAGCGATTCTGGGCGATAAAGTCGGTACGCTAGTTTGCTCTGAATCTTAGCTATCCGCGCCCAATAGACATCAATACCTACACCCTATAAACTTATGGACGAAGACGAAATATTTCTGCAATTCGAAGACGGATTGGAAAAGGCGGTGGAACACGCTTCCAAGGAGTTTTCCAGTGTTAATACAGGCAAGGCTAATCCGCAAATGGTCGAGGGAATCATGGTCGATGCCTATGGAAGTCAAATGGCTATTCGCGACATGGCGGCCATCTCCACGCCAGACAATCGCACGATAGCTATCACTCCTTGGGACAAAGGAACGCTTCAAGCTATCGAGAAAGCCATACAAGTATCCAACATCGGCATTACGCCTGCGGTGATGGGAGACGTCATTCGCCTTCCTCTGCCAGAGTTGACGGGTGAACGACGCCAGGAACTAGTAAAACTGGTCAGCAAACACGCTGAAGACGCTCGCGTTGGCGTTCGCAAGGCTCGACACGATGCCATGGATGGGATCCGCAAGCTGCAAAAAGATGGCGGAATCTCCGAGGACGATTTGAAGCGCTGCGAGAAGGAGATCCAAACGGAGACCGATAACTCTATCAAGAAGATCAACGACCTCCTCGAAGCCAAAGAGAAGGATCTTCTCCAGGTTTAGGTGTTTAGCATTTCGAGGCACAGCCTCGGCTGCATTAGCCGGCCAGCTTGCAAAGTTCAGACTATCACGATAGCATGAAACGCATCGTCATAAAGCTAGGCACAGGAATTCTCACCAAAGGTATCGGCGAAATCGATACGGACCGGATTGTCTCGATTTGCCAACAAGTACACGAGCTGAAGAAACGGGGATTCGAACCCCTCATTGTCAGTTCGGGCGCAATTGGCATGGGTATGGGGGTTTTGGGATTGAATCGGCGACCTTCTTCCCTCGCCAAGCAACAGGCTTGCGCGGCCATCGGTCAAAGTCGCCTCATCCAGTGTTGGCAAGAGGGGCTCGACCCGTTCGGCCTCGTTGCCGGTCAAGTGCTACTCAACCATGAAGGTCTGCGAATTCGGAATCGCTACGTGAACGCCAAGGCCACCATCGATCAGCTGATCAATTGCGACGCTATTCCTGTCATCAACGAGAACGACACCGTTAGCGCGTTCGAAATCAAATTCGGCAACAATGATATTCTTGGCGCCATGGTCGCTAGCCTAGCGGATGCCCGCCGACTCTTCATTCTATCCACCGCCCCGGGTTTGATCGATATGGACGGTACCGGCGAAATCGTTCCGGTGGTGGATGCCGTTACCCCGGAAATCGAGGCTATGGCCAAAGGGACGAACTCCCCTACTGCCGTTGGCGGCATGATTCCAAAACTTCAAGCAGCCAAATTAGCCACAGCTGCTGGTTGCGAAACCATCATCGCCGATGGCACGGAAGCGGACGTCATCACCCGCCTGATGGGCGGCGAACCTCTGGGGACCCGATTCAAGGCTAGCGATGCCCCCCTCGTATCCAAAAAGCGCTGGCTTGCTTATTTCCAGCGACCAAGTGGATCTATCCAAATAGACGAGGGAGCTCGCGTCGCCCTCATCCGCGATGAGCGAAGTTTGCTAGCCGCAGGAATCGCCAAGTGCGAGGGAGATTTTCACGCCGGTGATGTCATCGATGTATTCGATAGCAATGGGTATGCGATCGCTCGCGGCGAGAGCGCCTTTTCGAGTCACGAGATTCGGCAAATCTTGGGCAAGAGCGCCTCGGAAATCGAAGCCCTATTCCCCGATAAGAAACGTTTCGAGGTCATTCATCGGGATGCCCTAGTCCTGCTCTAAATCAGGATGCCTGGGAAGGGTGGACCGGCTCGGTTCTCTAATATCGCCTGCAAATGGTGGACCGAGCCGGTCCTCCCTACCTAGATTCACATATTGCCTATTGATTTTCTTCTCAGCATAGTTGTTCTCCTTACTCTTCCACAATGGATTTCGACCTGTCACAGCCAACGACTGCTTTTGAGATTCCTCCTATCGATTTTAGAGAGGATCTAAATGATGAACAATACGCTGCGGTCACTGCGGTGCCCGGACCTTTGTTGATACTAGCCGGGGCGGGCAGCGGAAAGACTCGCACCCTTACCTACCGGGTTGCGTATCTGCTTTCCAAGGGTGTCGAACCGAAAGACATTCTCTTGCTCACCTTCACCAATAAAGCGGCCAAAGAAATGCTCAGCCGCGTGGAAGATCTTACTGGCTACGAGCCACGACGATTCTGGGGAGGAACGTTCCACAGTATTGGGCATCGTCTCCTGAGACTGCACGGCGACGCGGTAGGTCTGGCTAAGAATTTCACCATACTGGATGCTGGCGAAGCCGAAACCGTTCTGAAACACACGGTGGAAGCGGCCGACAAAACCTTTTTCAAGAACAAGACCCATCCTAAGCCCGGCCCGCTGTCCTCGATCATCAGTATGGCCCGCAACACCTGCTCATCAATCGAAGAAACCATCGTCCACTATTATCCGCAGCACCACGAGCTCATAGAAAACATCCAATCGTTCGCCAAGGCCTACGAAAGCAGGAAACAGGAGCAGAAAGTCGTCGATTACGACGATCTACTGACCAATTGGCTTAAACTTATGGATACATCGCCTGAGATTCGAGAGTACTACAATCAGCGCTTCAAGCATACGC
>JAYZHU010000070.1:0-5961 GCA_036166175.1 Verrucomicrobiota bacterium
CCGGCAATTTTCGACCGACGGACGATTCCTGATACGGATACCTTGCTCGCCTGAATTACTCGCCCACTACTTGACCGCCGCCTTGTCCAACGCGACTCATCAGGCGGATCCAACGGTACAGGGCAATATCGATTTCGTCAGTGCGCCACGGATTTTTACGGACAAACAATTAGCCACCATCGCCGCATCGAATCCCAATATCAAATGCGAGTGCCCGCATCACACTTCCGCTCTTGTGGCTAGCTTGGCATCATTCGAGAATTACTGCCGTCGTTGCGAAATCGAATCGCCGAACGACAAAGAAGTACACGAATACCTTGGCCGCGAAATCAGCAAGGCCCGATCTATTGTCGAGGACGCCCTATTGTATCTGTGCCAAAAAGACAATCTGGTCATCCCGCCAGACGATCAGTGAAGCCGCGCGTAGCAGTTATTGGATCCGGCATCGCAGGCATGTCAGCCGCCTACTGCCTTCGCGAAACCTGCCAGGTTTCGCTCGTGGAGCGGAATGGCTATGCCGGTGGCCATACCAACACGATTACCATCGATCTCCAAGGCAAACGGGTTCCCGTGGATACTGGATTCATGGTTTTCAATGACACCACTTACCCCAACCTCATGCGATTGTTCAACGAGCTGGAAGTGACCTCCTACAACACTTCCATGTCTTTCGGCGTCAAAGATCAGCGCTCTGGCCTAGAGTACGCGTGCTCTGGATTTTCATCGTTTTTCGCCCAAAAGCGAAATCTCGCCAATCCGCGCCACTGGCAACTCTACCGCGACATTCTAGCGTTTTTCGACGCCGCAGACAGACTCCTAGTATCTCGGCCATCTCCGTACTACACGCTACAGCAATTCGCTGCCGATTACGAACTCTCCAATCGTGTTATGGAGCACTTCGCCTACCCTATGGCTGGAGCTATTTGGTCAACTACATGCCAGGATATCAAATCCTTTGCAGCTCTGCCGCTTCTACGATTCATGAAGAATCATAACATGCTTGGTGTCGGCATTCAATTCCAATGGAAGACCGTGGAAGGTGGCAGCGACCAGTATAAGAATAAATTACTGGGCCATTTGCCCCAAGCTCCTCAGCTGAATCGATCGATCAACGGTATTGGGCAAAACAATTCGCAGGCATACTACCATGACGAAAATGGAGAACGGCATGAGTTCGACTATGTCATAATAGCCGCCCATGCCAACCAAGCGCTGGCCTTGCTGGAATCGCCGTCCTACAAACAGCGCTCGCTATTGGAGTCGTTTCGCTATTCTCGTAACCGCACCGTTCTTCATTCGGATTCTAGCGTGATGCCCCAATCTCGCAAAGCCTGGGCCTCCTGGAATGTCCTCACTTCGCTGGAACCCAATGGCCAGCTAAATTCATCCACTCACTACTGGATGAATAGCCTTCAAAATCTGGATACAAATGAGAATGTATTCGTGAGTATTGATTACGAGGGCTCGATCGACCCCCCCAAGATCCATTGGAGTTCCGTCTATGAACATCCGCGTTTCGACTCCGAAGCCATAGCCGCTCAGGATCGTTTGCCTGAGATCAACGAGGATGGACGCCTTCTATTTTGCGGCAGCTACTTTCGCAACGGCTTCCATGAAGACGCACTTTGGTCAGCCCTGAAAGTCGTCGAGGAAATCCGAAAACGTGAGGAGACTAGCAATGAACTCGTGTCTCTATAAGAGCCAAGTCATGCATCGGAGAACCTCTCCGAAGCGCCATGCTTTCAAGTATGGCCTGTTCATGTTCTTGCTCGATCTCGACGAGCTCGATGAAATAGGCAAGGGCTTCAACCTAATTGGCCTAAACCGATCCGCCCCTTTCGAGTTCAGGGATGCCGATCACTACGACCCGAATGAGATAGGGCTGAAAAACAGTATCCAGCAATACGTCGCGGAGAACGGAATCAGCCGGCCGATTGGCAGGATCCAACTGCTAACTCATCTGCGAACCTGGGGCCATCTATTCAATCCCGTTTCCTTTTATTTCGTATCCGATAATAAAGGGCAGTCTCTTTGCTCGATCGCCGAGGTTGGGAACACTTTTAATGAACTGAAGCTATTCATGATCCCTTCAGACGAAACAGGGAAATCGGTTCAGCAGCGCCTCAAGAACTTCTACGTTTCTCCCTACAGCGAACTGGATACCCAGTTCCATTTCCGAATCCACTCTCCTGGAGACCGATTGCGCATCGCGATCGATCAGTCTCAAAATGGCGATCTCTATTTCCGGAGCGCCGTTACCGGCGAAAAGCGACTCCTTAGCGACCGGGCCTTGCTGTCAAGCGCCATGCGGTTTCCTTTTCTTACCCTTAAAATCGTGGGAGCGATTCACTGGCAAGCGATGCTCCTTTACTTGAAAGGAGCCCCTTTTCAACGCAAGGCGGACAATCCCGAAAAGCAGACCGAAACCCATCCTTATTTAATTAAGAAACCGCACCAACAACACTAAGACATGGATACTATCTTCAGGAAGTTCGTTTTGAAGAGCCTTGGACACGCTCAAGAAGGAACGCTAGAGTTAACGCTGCCCGATCAATCTACAATCGCGTTTGGCAACCCTGCTGAGCGGCCTCCGGAGCGCATCGAGATTCAGGATCAACGATTTTTCGCGGAACTTGTGACCAAAGGCGGAATCGGCTTGGGCGAATCCTACCAAAAGGGCTACTGGACAACTGAAGATCTGACCGGTGCTCTTCGTTGGTTTTTGGTCAACAGCCGATACTTGGCCCCTGAAGTGAGCCCTCATGTCGCTCGAGCCGCCCGTTTCGCCAACGCCATTCTAAACGGCTTTCTGCATTTCCGGAATCGAAACAATATCGAGGGGAGCCAGCAGAATATACATGCCCACTACGATCTAGGGAACGAATTCTACCAAACGTTTCTCGATCCTAGTCTCACCTACTCTTCCGCTTATTTCGAAAATGAGGACACTTCGCTGGAAGATGCCCAGATCGAAAAGTACGATCGGCTGTGCCGCAAATTGCAGCTGGCTTCGGGAATGCGATTGCTGGAGATCGGTTGCGGATGGGGCGGCTTCGCTCTTCATGCAGCCTCGCGTTACGGATGCCAGGTAGTGGGAACCACTATATCCAAAGAGCAATACGAAAAAGCGAAGCAGCGTGTCATCGATGCCGGTCTCGAGGATCGTATAGAAATTACAATGACGGACTACCGGAAATTGACCGGAAAATTCGATCGAATCGCATCCATCGAAATGCTGGAGGCTGTCGGGCAAGAGTATCTCGGAGCCTACTTCAAACAAGTGGAAGCCTTGCTGAAGCCAAATGGGCTCGCTGGAGTTCAAGTCATCACCTGTCCCAATCCGCTCTACGAGGGCTATCGCCGACGAGTAGACTGGATTCAAAAGCACATATTCCCGGGATCGCATCTGCCTTCTACCAGAATCCTTATAGAGCGGGCCGAGGCTCCCGGCAGCCTAGACCTATACCACATGGAGAGTTTTGGGCTTCACTATTCCCGCACGCTCAAGGAGTGGCGCCTTCGGTTCCTGGACCGTTGGGACGAGATCCAAAAACTAGGGTTCGACGAGGCTTTCCGGTTGAAATGGGAATACTATCTTGCATACTGCGAAGCCGGATTTGAAGAAAGGCACGTCAATGTTTGCCAACTCGTGTTCGGCCGGGCCGACGAAACAGCCTATCAATTCGAGCGAGCGCCTTCGGCCCATGAAAACGAATCCACTAATTCTTGGGAAACAGTCGTCCTCTAGGAACTTTAACTGAAACTTACGTATCCAGAATATTATGAATGCTATAGAACTTGCAGAGAACGGACGCCTTCCTTACTGGCTTCTTCGTTTCGGAATCCGCCAACGAGTTAGCCGTAAATTGTCGATCGAAACCTCCAAATCCCAGGAGGAACGATCCGCTTTCCTAGAAAAGCTCAGATCGAGCCGGATTGCCGAAGACACCGACAAGGCCAACGAGCAGCACTACGAAGTCCCGGCCGAATTCTACAAATTGACCCTCGGCCCAAACCTCAAGTATAGCTGCTCCTACTGGCCACGAGATTGCCAAGACTTGGCCACTGCTGAGGAGGAGGCACTCAAGCAAATCGCAAGCCGGGCTCAGCTTGCTGACAAGCAGAATGTTCTGGATCTCGGCTGCGGTTGGGGGTCCTTTTCTCTCTGGGCTTCAAAGAGATATCCAAAGTCCCGATTTACAGCTGTATCCAATTCCTATAGCCAAGGAGCCTACATTCGAGAACAAGCCGAAAAGCGGGGGATCGAGAACCTGGAGGTCGTCACCTGCGACATAAACCACTTCAGTCCGGATAAGGTATTCGATCGCATCGTTTCAGTGGAAATGCTGGAGCACGCGCGCAACTACGAATCGTTGTTCGCCCGCATCAGCTCGTGGATGCACGATGATGCCAAGTTGTTCATACACGTCTTTTCGCATCGCCATTTAGCTTACGACTACGACGCCTCCAATCCCAAGGAGTGGATGGCCCGCGAGTTCTTTACAGGAGGGATCATGCCATCGCACGATTTGCTCCCCAGCTTCGACACGCACTTGACTAAGCTCAACTCCTGGCAGCTAGACGGCACCCACTATCAGAAAACCGCCGAAGCTTGGCTGGAAAACATGAACGCCAACGAGAATGAAATCAGAGCCCTTTTCGACGCAGTCTATAGTCCGAGCAACAGCAAGCGCTGGATGTGGCGCTGGAGACTGTTCTTCCTCGCTTGCTCCGAACTGTTCGGCTATAAAGACGGATCCGAATGGGGCGTCTCCCACTACTTGCTGGGGAAACAAATAGCTTGAAGAAAACCTGGAGCTAACTCAAGCATCTGGATGGCAATGTTGGTAATCGTCGGCTTTTTCATCATCCATTGGTATGCGAGCGTGTTCGCACAGAGCTTCTTTCTGCACCGATACATGGCTCATCGCATGTTCTTGATGAACCCTTTTTGGGAACGGTTCTTCTATCTGTTCACCTTCCTGGCTCAGGGCTCTTCCTTCCTGCATCCCAAATCCTATGCCCAGCTCCATTTGGAACACCATAAGCATAGCGACACCGAAGAGGACCCACATTCGCCTCACTTCTGGAAGGACGTGTTTTCCATGATGGTCAATACCGGGCGCGTCTACATGGATTTCAAAACAGGCAAACGCGTTTCTCATTCTCCGTTTATCGAAAAACTTCCCACTTGGGATTCGATAGACCGCTTGGGAAATAACCACTTCGTAAGGCTAACCTTTTGCGCTGCTTACATCGGAATCTACTGGGTCTTCGCGCCCAGCGCCTGGTACTTTCTGCTGCTTCCGGTGCACTTTCTAATGGGACCCCTGCACGGGGCATTTGTAAATTGGTGCGGCCATAAGTATGGTTATCGCAACTACAACACCGCAGATCATTCAAGAAATACCTTTATTTGGGATCTGCTTTTTGTTGGTGAAACTTTCCAGAACAATCACCACAAGTACCCGCGCAAATTGAACTTCGCCACGCGCTGGTACGAGTTGGACTTCGGGTACCCTGCCATCTGGGCCCTTGCCAAAGCGAGAATCATCAAGCCGATATGAAGCCTACAAGGACTTCAGACCGGGAGACCGCTACACGCTGTGCTACGATCCAGATAAAGAGACGACGACTCTGTCGAAGAATGGCCAACTTGTAACGGAAACTCCCGGCAAAGAATTCCAGCGAAACTATTTTTCTATCTGACTCGGGCCGGAGGTCCCTTCGATTTTCAGCCCATCAATTCATGAACGTCTCCCCGTAGGTGCGGGCTTATCCCGCATTTTGACACGGCCTAATGTACAACTATCGCGGGATAAACCCGCTCCTACAATTGGTTATCCTTTGGGTTGGCGGCCATGCCGAATCGCAAATGGTAGAGCCGACTTTTCCAATCGAGAACCGCGAAGAGTAGAACAGGCTTCCACCCTGTTTCGACACAGGCTAGTCGTCGCTCTG
>JAYZHU010000071.1:0-5273 GCA_036166175.1 Verrucomicrobiota bacterium
TGCTAATGGAGTTGGTGGTTTCGAAAATTAGATTCGCGTTAAAAGCGTTTTTATTTGTTCGTCCAGAAATTCGAGGGATCCATCGTTGGGCAGTACATAATCCGCACTCTCAGCCTTCTCGGAGACTGGCATTTGCTTTTCGATGCGCGCCAACGCCTGAGCTCGGCCCATACCTTTCAGCTGCAAACGCTTGACCTGCGTACACAGATCACTGAACACACAGACCGTAAAATCAACCCTATTCTGAAGGTTTTTTTCGAACAGCAGTGGGATCTCCACCACCCATCTAGCCTCCGGATTGCTTGCGACTCTTGCCAGCCAAGCATCCCTGATTCTCGGATGCAAAATCGCCTCCAACTTTGATAGCTTGTCGTCGCTTTCGAATACGATGCCTCCTAAAGCTCTTCGATCGACCTGTCCATCGCGGTCGAAAGGATCACTGCCGAAAGCTTCTCTGATACGCCGCTTAACGTCCTCATCCTCGCGTAGGAGATTGTGAGCGATCTCGTCACAATCAATCCGCTGAAAGCCTTGATTTTCGAAAAGCCGGGCCGCTGTTGACTTCCCACTTCCCATCCCTCCTGTCAAACCTACGACCATAGTTAATTCATGCGATTCGAGAGAATCGAATATTAGTGAGATCGTGCGCTTTCATATTGTCGAAAAATTAAAGAGAAGAATAGAAATTAAAACAGAAATTCCGCTTAGTCGTCAAGCGACGGAATTCAGCGCCCAATCGCTAAGAGTCGGAGAATGAACTGATGATCAGGAAAGGCTCGAAAGAAGAGGCAGAGTTTGGGATAATCAAAACAGTCTTTAATTGCATACTCAACAGGCATATTCAGGTGCTCGAAGAAAATGGATACTTGAAGGGAAAGTAATACCAAAAGGAATACGGAGAGGATGGAGATAAGAAAAAGGAGGCTCTTGCATTGAAACATGAATTGATGGACGAGGCTCAGTTCAAGTTTGCTGAGAAGATCACAGAGAAACTAAAATAACCCCAACCAGGCATCGCGCACAATGGCAGCAAACGCCCGACCCTTTAGTTACGAACCCATGAAAATCAAGCTCAACAGACTTGGAACTTCAACCGAAGCCGCCATAGTGTGATTTGACGTTAAAACTAAGCTCTAAAACTTTCAAATTATGATCAATCGACGCGCGTTTATTACTTATGCCGCGGCGACAACCGTCGCCTCCGCCCTTCCCTATTCCCTATACGGGCAATCATCAAACCGTTCAGGCCGTCAAAGCTACCCTAACCCAATCGGTGTATCCACATATTCCTTTTGGGGATTTCGCCGCCACGAATTTCGCTCCATCGAAAAGTGCTTAGAGCTTGCGGCCGACATGGGCTTCGACGGCGTGGAGATCCTTCAGCGCCAAATGGAGGATCAATCGAATGCCTCTCTTCAGAAGATCAAACGACGAGCTTTTACTTTGGGACTAGATCTTATGGGGTTCTCGACACATCAAGGCTTCTTGCGCTCCGACCCAGAAGAGCGCCAGAAGAACATCGATCTCACAATCTCCCAGATCGAGCAGGCCTACCAACTTGGCATCCCAACCATGCGGGTGAACACTGGCACCTGGGGAACCTCCGAGAACTTCGACGCGCTCATGGCCAATAAAGGCATCGAGCCTCCAATCGATGGCTATACCGATGAAGATGGATACGAATGGGTCATCGATGCTTTCGAAAAAATTATTCCTCATGCTGAAAAACGGGGAGTCACGTTGGGCCTCGAGAACCACTGGGGGCTCGGTCTAACCGTGAAAGGAGTAGACCGCATCGTTCGAGCGATCGACTCTCCTTGGCTACAGGTAACTTTGGATACGGGCAATTTTCTTGAGGAGCCTTATCCAAAACTGGCTAAACTCGCTGGCCAGACGGTTTTGCTGCAAGCGAAAACCTATTACGGGGGAGGTGCCTGGTATACCTTGGACCTCGATTACGGCCGGATCGCAAGGATTATGAAAAAAGCCGGGTTTCGAGGATACGTCTCATTGGAATTCGAGGGGAAGGAAGACCCTCTCAAGGCAATCCCCAAAAGTCTAGAGGAACTAAGGAGCAACTTCTAACTAGAAATGCCGCTACCACGCACACGAACAAAAAAGAGGCTGGTTTAAACCAGCCTCTCGAAAATAGTTGGGAACGCCCGTTAGACTCGATCCCTACTTTGCCGTAATCGTTCCTTGCATCAGGGCGTAGTGCCCAGGAAAGGAACAGAGAAACTTGTAGACACCCGCTGCAAGTGTGAAGGTAATCGTATCCGTTTCCCCAGGACCCAGCAGCTTGGTGTGAGCGACCAGCTGATCAGCCAATGGTCCGCTCTGCGGAATATACTCGTTCGCCGCGGCTGCGATTGCTCCGGCCCCAAATGCCATAATGTCGGAATCCGGCTTGAGGATCACGACGTTGTGGCCCATTGCCGCTTTCGGCAACTTGCCGGCATTGGTGAAGACCAGAGTCACCTCTTCGCCTGCCGGCACTTCGATAACCTTATTATCGAATTGCATCTGATCATTGGCAGTGATCTCGATTTTCGCCCCCGCCAAAGCGACGGTCGGAAATGCGCTTAACCCTAGGAAGGATATTAATGTTATGGCTAGTTTCGTTTTCATTTCAAACTGTACGTTAATCCGGCAAAACCACGAAGATGTGACACTACTGTGGATCAATCAATCCATAATTTGTTCCCGTCGTCCTCACTAAATTGCCCAATCAAGTACTAAGTTCCCACGATTCGATTCAAAAGCAGCGCAACGATTCATTCAAAATTGATCAACTTCCAGAACAATCTTTCTTTTACTTATGCAAAAACCGAAACTCGCGGTCGTCACACTTCTAGCGGCATCCCTAATAACAACAAACATGAGCGGAAGCATCGATTACAACACTCCTTTAACCACCATCGACAACGAACCAACAACCTTGGCAGATCATGAAGGAAAGGTGCTCCTGATCGTCAATGTCGCATCTAGATGCGGTTTCACGGGCCAATACGAGGGCCTTGAGGCATTGTATAAAAAATACAAGGACGATGGCCTTGTCGTCCTCGGCTTCCCCTGCAACCAATTTGGGAGCCAGGAGCCCGGCACGGAGGCTGAAATCAAATCCTTCTGCTCCCTTACTTACGGCGTTAGTTTCCCCATGTTCAGCAAAATAGACGTCAACGGACCCAACCAGCATCCTCTCTTCGCGAGCTTAACTGGCGACGGGTCTCCGTTCTCCGGAAAAATCAAGTGGAACTTCAGTAAGTTCCTCGTTTCTCGCGAGGGCAAAATCCTGGATCGATTCGGAAGCATGACTGGGCCTCAATCTAAGAAAATAGTTTCCGCAATCGAGGCTGCACTCTGAGGACAATTCCACAAAATCTCGATTTCAACGTTGCGATAAGCCCCAATTCCTTCACGTGATTCATCATAATGAATCAAGGCAAACGACCCGTTCTCCTCGTCGTACGTGACGGATGGGGAGCCAATCATAATCACGAGCAGGATCCCTGCAACGCTATCAAGCTCGCGGACACGCCCGTTTCCGACGATCTGACCACGAATTGGCCGCGTACTGAGCTGGCAGCTTGCGGACTAGACGTGGGCGTGCCCGCTGGGGTTATGGGCAATAGCGAAGTCGGACACCAGAACATAGGGGCCGGCCGCATCGTCGACCAAGAGATTGTGCGGATCAACAAAGCCTTCGAGACCGGATCGATTCGGGAAAACAAAACCCTGGCCAAGGCATTCGACCGAGCCAAAGCAGGAGGAAAACTACACCTTTTGGGGATCGTCTCCGATGCCGGCGTACACGGGCTACTAGATCACCTGTACGGCTTGCTGATAGAGGCGAAAGCTACCGGCGTGGAAACGGTCTACATCCACGCCTTTACCGACGGTCGCGACACTCCGCCGCAAAGCGGACTCGGTTTCATCAAGCAGATCAAATCTAATTGCCAGGAACTCGGGATAGGCCAGATTGCCTCGGTTTGCGGCAGATTCTGGAGCATGGACCGAGACAACCGATGGGAACGCGTCTCCAAAGCCTATTACATGCTTACCGGAGCAAAGGCCGAAAGCACCGCCACCAGCGTCGAAGAAGCGGTTTCCCAGTACTACGAAAATCCCGCTGACAGCTCTTCCATCGGAGACGAATTCATCCCGCCGACTTGGATTGTCGACGAAAACGGCGATCCTCTAGCTCCCATTCAAAATGGAGACACGTTAGTCTTCTACAACTACCGCGGCGATCGACCCCGAGAGATTACGCGGGCCTTCATAGAAGACGATTTCCAGGAATTCGATCGAGGAGAGAAGCTAGAACTCTTCTACGCGGCCATGACCGAATGGAAAAAGGGACTCTGCGAGAACGTGGTTTTCCTGAAACCGGAAAAAATGCCCAACATACTGGGCTCCTACCTGGCCGATAAAGGGCTCAACCAATATCGCTGTGCAGAAACGGAGAAATATCCGCACGTAACATTCTTTTTCAACGACTACACAGAGGAGCCGTTTGAGGGCGAGGACCGAGGACTGGCTAACAGCCCGAAAGTCACAACCTACGACCAAGCTCCCGAGATGTCAGCCGAGGAAGTGAAGGTGCTCACCGAAGCGGCCATTCTCTCTGGCAAGTACGCTTTCATTCTCGTCAATTTCGCCAACCCAGACATGGTAGGCCACACTGGCAATATCGAGGCCGTTAAAGCTGCTTGCTCCAAAGTAGACCAATGCCTCGGAGAACTCCTGGAAGCAGTCGATCAAGTGGATGGAGCTGCTATTGTCACCGCGGACCACGGGAACAGCGACCAAATGTGGGACCCCGCAGTGGACGGCCCACATACCGCCCACACGCTCAATCCTGTGGAATTGGTCGTCTATGGCAAAGGTTGCGAAAGCTTTGAGTTATTACAAGAAGACCGAAGACTTGCCGATATCGCCCCAACCGTTCTCGACTTGATGGGACTAGAGAAGCCACTTGAAATGACGGGCATCAGCCTGATTAAGCCTTAATACCGATTGGCGATCCGACTCCGGATCGCCAACTAATAAAGTAGGTCAAGGCCCGTATCCATATTCATTTTACGCGAAATCGGGAATCACGACTTCGTAGCGAGCCTTTTTCAGCAACCGAAAATGGCCAGGCATTCCGGAAGGAGAACCGGCCGTTTCTCCACCAACTTTTTCCGACCTCAAAAGCGTCGAGGATTTCAAACGCTTCGGAGATCGCATACGGGAATTGACTGGAAGTATCCAGATTGAATTCAAGCTCAACG
>JAYZHU010000072.1:0-9772 GCA_036166175.1 Verrucomicrobiota bacterium
TATCGATCCCAAGGAGAGGGTTTGCGTGCTCGGAAGAAATGGCTCGGGCAAAACGACCTTACTTAAAACCATAACTGGCGAATTTATCCCGAATTCAGGCTCTGTCGCCTTTCCAAGCGGAGGCGCTCCTGCCATTCTGCACCAGGATATTCCCTCTGGAACAAGCAAGTCGGTATTCGAAATTGTCGCTCAAGGATATGGAGATGGGGGCTCAGTCCTCTCCCAGACGGGCAATGATGCCCATGCCGGAAACGTCGTAGATGAAGATCGAATCTGGAAGATGGAGCAGCGTGTCGAACGTGTCTTGCAGGGGCTCGAACTAAGCCCATCCCTTTCCTTCGACGATCTATCGGGAGGGATGAAGCGAAGGGCTCTGCTCGGACGGGCTCTGGTGAATGATCCGGCGATACTAGTCCTGGATGAACCAACCAATCACATGGATATTGAATCCATTACTTGGCTGGAGACCTATCTGCGTAAATGCGAGGCGGCCGTAATTTTCGTGACTCATGACCGATCGTTGATTCGCAACCTGTCTACTCGAATAGTGGAGCTCGATCTAGGCAAAGTCCGTAGCTTTCGATGCGACTATCACACCTATCTGTCCAGAAAGTCCGATTTGCTGGGTGCGGAGCTGAAGAATCAACAAGCCTTCGACAATAAGCTTTCCAAAGAGGAAGCTTGGCTGCGACAGGGAATCAAAGCTCGAAGAAGCCGGAACGAAGGGCGAGTCAAGGCCTTGAAGGAATTACGGCGGCAACGGGCGAATCGCCGCTCTCGACAAGGAGACGCGAAATTGGAGGCCCAAGCCGCTTCCCAGTCTGGGAGGAAGGTTGTCACGGCTGAAAACGTTGAGATAGCAATATCCGGAAAAACGATTTTGAAGCCATTCTCTTTAGAGATCTTTAGAGGCGACCGCATTGGTATCGTCGGTCCCAACGGATCTGGAAAAACCACTCTGATAAAAGCGCTATTGGGCGAAATCCCTGTTTCATCGGGGGCAATTGAAAGGGGAACCAAGCTGCAAGTCGCTTACTTCGATCAGTTAAGGGATCAGTTAGACGAGAATGCGACGGTTTTCGACAATCTAGCCGACGGAAACGAGACGATAACGATTCAGGGGAAATCCAAGCGCGTCATTTCCTATCTCCAAGATTTTCTATTCACTCCCGAGAAAGCTCGTTCGTCCTTCAAGACGCTTTCTGGAGGCGAAAGAAACCGGCTACAATTGGCGAAACTCTTTTCACGCCCTGCCAACCTGTTGGTGCTAGATGAGCCAACCAATGATCTCGATCTTGAGACACTTGAGACTCTTGAAGAGCAAATCAGCGATTTCCAGGGAACCTTGCTAATCGTCAGCCATGATCGCGCCTTCCTGGAAAACACGGTAACCCATTTAATCGCTATCGATTCCTCCGGCAACGTTACCGAATTCTCTGGTGGCTACAATGCATGGCTATCTCAATCTGCCCAAGTTCCCCCGAGCGGGCCCCCTACCAGCAAGTCTAAGAATAGAAATTGGAAACAGCGGCAGAGGCGTCTGTTGAAAGCCGAAAGAATCGAGCTAGAGTCAATTCCGGCTAGGATCGAAGCGCTTGATCAACGCAAAGAAGAAATCGCTCGCCAGCTTAGCGATCCCTCCAATTTCCGAGCCGATCCCTCATTCGCCAGCTCCGCAAAAGAGGAACTGGCCTCCATCGAGACCGAGACCGAAGCGATTTTCCAACGATGGGAAGAATTGGAGGCGATAGATAGAGCTCGTAGAGCTGCGGAATAGAGCCAGCCGCAATCAACAGAAAACCACTGTCCAGGACAGCCCTATGCCGTGCCCAGCCGGATCCCGCTAGGTGAAGCATAGACATAACAACCTATAGGCGATCGCGCTGTCACTCAAATTGGAAAATTATTCCAGAGACCTCTCAAATTTCTCTAATCCTCGAGCTCATCCCCACCGTTACAAAACTAGCGGCTTAATGCCCCCAGACAAATTGCTTCAAGCGGCGGCGAGCGATCGTTAGAACTGATCGGTTTGAAGCATAACCAAGGTGCAGGCTTCGATACACGATATCCCAGCGCCTTCGAACTTCGCTAGGCTTTCGTTGGATTCAGTACCAGGATTGAAAATCACTCTAGCCGGGGTGGCTCTAATTATGTCGTCGACAATCGCGCTTTGCCGACTCGGTGATAGATAAAGCGTTACCGTGTCCAACCGCTCGGCTCTATCCAAAATGGAACGGCCGCATGGCACTCCTTGGACAGACTCCTCGCGTATCGATATCGGAAACACCGAGTGTCCATGTCTAACCAGCAACTCTTGAGCTCGATAGGCGTACCGGTCCGGATTCCCGCTCGCTCCCAGAATCCCGACTAATTGAATTTTCTCGAAATCGATAAGGCGATCTACGCCGTCTGTATCCAATCTCATCAGGGCCTCCTCGACCGGCCAATCTCCGATAATGGCCGTAGGGGCAAGATCCATCAGAGGCCGGAGGACAAAAGCCCGCTCAATTGCTCTCGGATGAGGAATCTCTAGATCCGAAGAACTCCAATTTTCTCCTCCGAATAGAATGATGTCTATGTCCAGAGTCCTTGGCCCCCAGGCTTTGTCCCGAACTCTGCCATACTGACGCTCAATTCGCAGCAGTATCTCCAGCAGTCGCTCCGGCCCCATGGACGTTTCTAATTCGACGATCGCATTAAAGAAATCCGATTGTTCAACTGGGCCCACCGGGCTCGTCCGATAAACAGGGGATACGCGTTTTACGGCAACCTCTTCATGAGAGCTAAGAGCAGCAACTCCATTCTTCAAGTAGCCTGCCCGATCCCCTAAGTTGCTCCCGACACTGAGATAGATCTCAACCACTTCTCGATCTAGCGATTCTTATCCCCATTGAACCGAAGGTCCCCTCTACGGGGGCATCCGGCTTTAGAATTTCCAAACTGACTCTTTCAGCAAGCGGGAAGCGAGCCAGCAATCGGACAGCAAGCTTATCAGCGAATGCTTCCAAAAGGTCGCAATCTTCCGACTGCATCAATTGTTCGCAAACTCTGAATACGGCTGCATAGTCTATTGTGTCTTCCAATTCATCTGTTTTGCCCGCTCGACGCAAATCGGCATCCAGTTCAATTTTAATCCAATAGCGCTGCTTCCCCGATTTCTCTTCCGGAGCCACGCCGATCGACCCGAAGAGCTCTATGCGATTTAGAACAACCGTATCCATCCTATTCACTCCTCAACGCTTCTAGCATCCCAACCACCCGTACATTTTCCTCCACATCGTGAACGCGAATAAAATCCACCCCTCTATCTATAGCCAGCGCCGATATTGCAAGCGTTGTCTCCAATCTTTGGTCGACTTCCAGACCCAGCGTTTCTCCCGTCACTCGTTTTCGTGAAGCTCCCAGCAAGATGGGAAACCCGAATTCGCGGAGATCTCTCAATCCATTGATAATCTCGATATCCTGAGCTCTTATATCTGTAAATCCTATACCAGGATCTAGAATTATACGATCTTCACTTACTCCTCGTTCCAAGGCGATACGTAACGAATCTTCCCAATACGCCTTTACGGAATCCAAGGTCGATTCTCTTAACCAACCCCCTCTAGAATTGTGCATCAGCACGCAGGACACTTCGTTTTCGGCCACGACTTCAGCGATCTCAGGCCGTCGCCGGAATCCCCAAATATCATTGACTATTTCGGCCCCGGCAGCAATCGCCGCTATAGCAACCTCCGGCTTCGTCGTGTCGATCGAAATGATGGGAGAATCTGGCTTTTGGGTTAGCGTCTCTATAACCGGAACAACGCGTTCGATCTCGCCCTCAACAGAGACTTCTTCAAATCCCGGTCGGGTTGATTCCCCCCCAATATCTATCACATCCGCTCCCTCTTTCGCTAACGATTCGCCTTTGCAAGCCGCCTCCACTGGATCCAAATACCGACCTCCATCCGAGAAGCTGTCGGGCGTAATGTTAAGCACCCCAAAAACGCCGCATCGATTTCCTATTGGCCAATCCAGTTTTCCTAATTTCAGAACGCTCATCTCAATCTAGTGAATCGAATGCACCCATTTAACTGCTCTTGATCAACGTACTGGGCAAGACTGTCTCTCTCCATCTCATCCAACTTCGACGATAGTTCGCCAATGATTCCATCTCTACCGGCATCAAAACGCAAAGCTTGGCCGGTGTTCACTTCCTCTACTGTCGCTATCCCTGTTCCAGAATTCGTTGTAAATACCCTTTCCGCCTCTTCCAAGTCTTCCAGATAGAATTTGCCTTCCAAAAGGGAGTATCCGGCTTCCTTCGCGATTTGAATAACCTTCGCCCGAATAACCCCCTCTAGCAGCCCGCAATCCACAGACGGAGTCCGTATAGAGCCGGATTTCTCGAAAAACAGGTTCGCCATGCTGCATTCCGTAATTTCAGCTCTTTCATTCGTGAACAGGCATTCATCGAAACCATGCTCTTCCGCCAAATGAAGCTCTCTCACATTGTCCATGTAATTGAGCGTCTTGTGCTTAACGGTAAATGCAGACGAACCCTTCACCACAGAAGATAAGCGAATCCGCATGGGACTTCCCAGGCTCATTGCAGAAACGCGCTTGAAATACAAATACGTAAGACTCCGGGATCCCGATTTCCCAGTGACAATCTTCAGGGCACCGTCCACAACCCCCATCGATTCAATCAATGCATTAGTCTGCAAGAAAAGCTCTTCTTTAGAGAAATTCAAATGGATACCCGCAGCGCTGACTCCCGCTTCGTGCCGCACGACATGCTCATCGAAGAAACAGGGTAGTCCATCTCGGATCTTTATCGTTTCGAAGAGGCCAAAGCCGTAAGATAGGCCTTCGCTATTGGCAGGCAGCGACAAGTCGCCTCCTTCCCGTAAATCTCCGTCTACAATGATTCTATTTTCCATCGCTACAATTTCCCCATAGCCTTCAGAATAGCTTCCGCTTTGTGCAAGGTCTCATCGTATTCGAATTCTGGAACGCTGTCCCAAATAATCCCTCCACCAACGTTGAACGCAACACGCCCTTCGGCTATTCGCAAAGTGCGTATCGCTATGTTTAAGTCAGCCTCGCCAACACTTCCAAGATAACCGATCGATCCCGTATAGATGCCCCGGCATTCCGACTCGATCGCGTCCAGCGCTTCCATTGCTCTGATTTTCGGAGCGCCCGTTATCGATCCACCCGGAAACATTGCGCCCAAGCAATCCAAAGCGTCCCTACCTTTCGCTAGGCGACCCGAAACCGAGGCTGTCTGGTGTATTACAGACGCATAGGTCTCCAAAGCGAATAGATTATCAACCTCGACCGATCCAATTTCGCAAACCCGCCCTAGGTCGTTTCGTTCAAGATCGACGATCATGAGCAACTCGGCCCGGTCCTTTTCGGAAGACGCCAACTCGCGTTCTAGGCTCGATTGCTCGTCCCTATTCCGTCCCCTGGGACGCGTACCCTTTATCGGACGCGTGTTGGCAATTCTATCTCGGCAATATAAAAAACGTTCAGGCGAGGTTGAAAGAATCACTTCGTCGCCAAAATTCATATACGCCGAATAAGGGGCTGGATTGTCCATTCGCAAGCGACGATAGAACGCCGCCGAACTCCCAACAAAGCTAGCGGCATATCCGCGAGACAAATTCGCTTGGTAAATTTCCCCTTCCAATATCAGCTGTCTGACACGTTCGACCTTCTCCAGATAGTCTTCGCGAGAAAGATTACTGCTTAGCGGGCCGACTTCAAAATCAATAGGGTCCGATCTACTTTCATCCAGAATAGATTTCAATCGTTCACCCGCTTCTGACGCTCCAGCTTTTCGCGAATTTCGGGCCAGGAAGAGCTCACCCGTCGAGTGATCCCAAACCAAGACCGCATCGTATAGGTAGAATCGCAAATCAGGGGACTTCCTTTCGACATCGAAGCCCAATGTCGACTTTCTTAGCCTTCTTCCGAAATCGTACGCAAAATACCCCAAAGCTCCACCATACAACGGCATTTCCCTCCCAGAAGAAACGACACCCAACGGAGAGTCTAGTTCTGAGCGAAGATATTCAAGGGGATCACCATGAGAGATTTCCCTTCCTTCTGTCGTAAATGTCTCTATACGATCACCGCGCGCAGCAATTTCTTTCCTCGGAAAACAAGCGAAGATCGAGAATCGACCGAATCCATAACCTTGGGAGACGCTGTCCAGCAATATTGACCCAACATGCTTCTCCGCTTGTCCAAGGACATCCGCTGGAGTCGCATTAGACTCCAATTTCTCAAGAGCATCTATACAGTACTCTGGCATCTTCGAGCTAATGCGACAGCTGAGCCTAACAACTCCATTCCATATTCAGTTAACAGCGCCTCTGGATGAAATTGAACTCCCCAAATTGGATGCACCCGATGAGATAGAGCCATAATCTCCCCGTCCTCCGATTGGGCATCGATGACCAGCCGATCGGGCAACGATTGCCTTTCGACAACGAGAGAGTGGTAGCGCGTTACCGTGAACGGGCTGGGCAGACCTTGAAATAACCCATTTCCCTCATGGAACACCGAGCGAGTTTTTCCATGCATGGGCTCTCTGGCCCTAACAACCCTCGCCCCTTGTGATACGGCAATGGCCTGCATGCCTAAACAAACCCCTAGGATGGGAATCCTTCCCATGAAAACGCGGATAGCTTCAATGCAGACCCCCGCTGAATCAGGACCCCCAGGGCCTGGAGATAGGACAATCAAATCGGGGGCCAATAATGCGATACGATCTATATCGATTCGGTCGTTCCGAACAACCGTGACTTCTTCATCAGTGGTCGAAATGTATTGAAAAAGATTATACGTAAATGAATCGTAATTATCTATCAAAAGGATCATGGCGATAACTCCTACCCAATCGATTGCTCGATTTTCATGCTTTTCGGATCCTCAGTTGAACTCAGTCCCGCATGTATTGAATCAAGGCCTTTCTCGTTTTCATTCAAAATTCTATCTGTAAGAATGGACTTGTCCAACGCTGGCATGCTCAGATGTGGCAACTCTGATTTCTCGAACAAGCCGAACTCCCCTTCCTCGATGTCGCTAGGCAAGCAGGCAAGCCGTTTCTCGACAGCGAAGATGAACATCAGCCAATGGCCAGTCCCTTCATAATCGACCTCTGACAGGATGCATCGAAGCGATAGATCCGAGTCAGCGATCTCCATGCCGACCTCTTCCTCTGCCTCCCTTCGAGCGCATTCGAAAGGCGATTCGCCCGTCTCCATTTCAAGCTTGCCCCCAATGGCGCACCAAAGGTCTCGATTGGGCGCTTTTCTCCTGCGAATCAATAGCAGGCGGCCATCCAACGAGCGAAAGTAGAGCAATACTCCAATACGATATAGACTCATTTGTATTCGCGCTCTCCATACAATGCCGTGCCAACGCGTACAAGCGTGCTTCCTTCCAATATGGCTTCACCCAGATCGCCGCTCATCCCCATCGACAATTCCGGGAGACGGATGTCGAATCTCTCTGCCAGCCTATCGCGGCACTCTCTCAATCGAGCGAAACAGTTTCTGGCCACTGAAGGATCTCGATCGAGAGGGGCTATAGTCATTAGGCCCTCCGTCTCCAATCGATCTTGCTCCAGGGCGTATTCCATCAACGCCTCCGCATCTTCGACCTTTGCCCCCGATTTATTGGAATCCTCTCCCGCATTGATCTGCAGCAAAACCCTTAACTTGACGTCAAGATCCTCAGCTCGCTTTTGCAGAGCGGTCAGGATCTTGGGCCGATCCACCGACTGTATCCTCCAAAAACTTTCGACCGCCTTCTTTGCCTTGTTGCTCTGCAACGGGCCGATCAACTCCCACAGAACACCCTCGTTAGCCTCCTCTATCTTCCCAAGGGCTTCTTGCACCCGATTCTCTCCGACGGAAGGGATACCCGCGCTCAAGGCGAAATTCGCCGCGTCAACAGGATGATTCTTGGTTACCGGCAATAGTCGCACGCTCCCTTCTGGCCGATTAGCCGCACCAATAGCGCGATCGATTCTCTCCTGGACCCGATTTAGATTTTCAAGGAATGACTCGTAATCTATTAACATTAAAAAATCTTCTCTTTCAATTTATACGAAATAAGCTAAGTTTATATTTCTTTCGAGCCCACCCATCAACGCCATGCAAGTCGATAATTTCAAGATTTTCGCCGACCTCGTAGAAACCAAAAGCTTTTCCAAGGCTGCCCGCCTCAACGGAATCACGCAATCCGCGGTAAGCCAGCAAGCTCGAGCGATGGAAAAGCACTTCAACAACCTTCTCATCGATCGAAGCCAAAAACAATTTCATCTGACGCGCGAGGGCAATCGCGTTTATCAGGCGTCCAAAGAAATCCTCCATGTCTACGAGAAGCTGGTGAGCGAACTCATGGAGATGAAGAAAGTGATAAGCGGCACGATTCGCATCTCGACGATCTACAGCATCGGGCTTCACGAGCTGCCTCCATTCATCAAGTCCTTTCTAACGGATTTTCCTTCGGTCAACGTTCGCGTGGAATACCGTAGATCAAATCTTGTTTACGAAGACATACTGCATAATTCGGTTGATTTCGGACTCGTCGCCTTCCCGATAAAAATGAGGCAAATCGAGATTATCCCTTTTCGGGAGGATCGGCTCGTAGCCATTTGCCACCCAAACCACCCACTTGCACGCAAAACGAACGCCGACGTGAGCATGCTGGGAGAGTACAAATTCATCAGTTTCGATCCCGATATTCCCACCCGCAAGGCGGTGGATCAAATATTCCGCGACAATAAAATCGATGCGGAACCGGTCATGGAGTTCGACAATATTGAAACGGTGAAACGAGCAGTGGAAATCAACGCGGGGATCGCAATTGCCCCGCGAGCCACTGTTGCCCAGGAGATCAAACAAGGCACGCTCGCCTCAGTAAATTTGAATGGAAGGGGCTTCACCCGGCCATTGGCCATTCTCCACAGGAAGGGCCGCGTACTCACTCCCGCCATGAAGAAGTTCGTGAAAACGCTCACTGGCAAGGAAGTCGGATACGCATAGAAAGTTGTCCTTTCCGGCGATTCTTCTGTTTGTTTCCCGAGATATCGGAGGATGCGGCTTAGATACCTCTTGGCTCATTCTTCATTCAATCTGGTAAAAAAGGCGAGGCCGGCGAAAACCCCTTAACGCCGACCTCTATTTTTTCTGCTCCTGCAAAAAAAGCCAATATTGTCGCCTCGATCAAACGAGATGAGATACACCCATTGCAGCATTGGATGCGCCAAATAGGCCAAGGCAGGGCGATAGCGTGAAATCGAGCGCGTCAACTAGCTCTTTTGAACACCTCTAGCCGATTTGGACGCGACAAGTTACTGCCTTTGGTCAAAATCGAGCGTATCAAAACCATTCGGATTCGGTTCCCGCCAAATCTAGAGACCTTGCCTCATAAGTAGCGATCGCTGGGCCACTGAACCCATGCCCTTTGAGCAAACCGAATTCAAGGAAGATCAGCATTGCCTAAATCCTCCCTAACAGTCCATTCCAGAGCCAAATTTAAGGCTCCGTTCGACACGCTTCTAGTAGCCCTTGTTGGGGGCCAGCCATTTTTCAGCTTCTTCTATCGAGATTCCCTTTCGCGACGCATAGTCCTCCATTTGATCTCGATCGATCATGCCAATATTGAAGTATTTGACGTTTGGATGCGCAAAGTAGAAACCGCTAACCGAGCTTCCGGGCATCATGGCGAAATTCTCCGTCAACCTTGCTCCCGTATTCTCTTCGGC
>JAYZHU010000073.1:0-10582 GCA_036166175.1 Verrucomicrobiota bacterium
GTCCTATGTGGTTGCTCAGGTGGAAAGGCCCTATGAAAAGTCTGCCCACAATGATCGTCCTCCTTTAAAGGTAGGACTGTTCGTGGAGGCCAGCATCGAGGGCAGGCAAATCGACAGGGCATTTAGGATCCCTCGTCGCGCTCTCCATGAGGGCGACATAGTATACGCGATCGACAGGGAAAACCGAATCGTTATCAAAGAGGTGTCAGTCCTGCAAAAAGGAGTGGAAACGGTGATCGTTACTGATGGTCTAAGTGATGGCGATCGTCTATGTCTTACTCCGCTGGAATACGTCGTTATGGGAATGCAGGTAGAAATCGATTCAAGTTTGTCGATGGACACTGGATTGCGCAGTGAATAGAAAACGTTAGGAGGAGTTTGGATGATAGCTTGGTTTACTCGAAATGGCGTAGCTGCCAACCTCGTGATGCTGATCCTCGTAATTGGCGGGGTAGCCTCTTATGTTACGGTCAAACGAGAACTATTCCCGACATTTTCGCTCGATTTGGTAACCGTCCGAGTTCTCTACCTTGGGGCATCGCCAGAGGAGGTGGAAGAGTCGGTGATTTTGCGTATAGAAGAGGCCATTCAATCGGTCGATGGTATCAAGGAAATGAATTCCGTGGCTCAGGAAGGATTTGGATCGGTGAATGTGACTGTTGAGAAGGGGTACGACATCGGGAAGATCAAGGATGAGATCAAAACGAGGGTCGATGCTATCACTACCTTCCCCGCGAATACGGAGCGCCCTATTGTCGATGAGCCATTGATCCCGAAAGAGGTAATTCGGATTTCCGTTTTTGGGGATGCCAGTGAAAAGGAAATCAAGAAGATAGCCGATCGTGTTAGAGATGATCTAGTTGAGCTAGACGGGATCAGCCAGGCCGATGTTGAGGGCGTGCGGAATTATGAGATATCAATAGAGGTATCCGAAAGCGCGCTACGGAGCTATAATTTGAGTTTCGATCAGGTCGTGCAAGCGGTCAGAGGAAGTTCGATCGATTTACCGGGAGGCTTGATTAAGGCTGAAGGAGGCGAAATCTCCTTGCGAACGAAAGAGCAGGATTATGTTGGTGGCGATTTCCGTGATATCGTCCTCCTTACCACGCCGGATGGCGGAAGATTGACCTTGGGGGCGATAGCCAATGTCAAAGATGGTTTTGCCGACCAGGATATGCTCACGCTCTTCAACGGGAAGCCAGCCGCCATTGTTTTGGTGAAGGAGGTTGGAGACGAGAATCCATTGGATATCTCGGAAATGGTCTACGAGTATGTTGAAGAGGCCATGGAGACCTGGGTCCCCGAAGGGGTAGCATTAGAGGCTTGGAGCGACTCCTCATTCTACCTCCAAGGGCGCATCGACATGCTTCTTGATAATGGGTTGATTGGCTTTATTTTGGTTCTCATAGCGCTGGCGATTTTCTTGCGCCCCACTCTGGCCTTTTTTGTCGCCATCGGAATACCAGTTAGCTTTCTGGCCACCATCGCTATTTCCCCAGCGCTTGGGATAACCGTTAACCTTCTGTCTCTCTTCGCCTTTATTCTCGTGCTGGGAATTGTCGTTGATGATGCGATCGTCGTTGGTGAGAGCGTATTTACCGAGTTCCAGAAAAACGGTCCAGGAGTGGATAGCGCAGTGGTTGGAGCGCACCGAGTGTCCATGCCGGTAACCTTTGCTGTGATTACGACAGCGGTCGCTTTTATACCTGTGTTCTTCTTGCCGGGAATGATTGGCAAGTTCATGTATACAGTCCCAATAGTAGTGATTCCGACACTACTCTTCTCGCTGGTTCAAAGTAAATTGGTGCTCCCCTATCATCTTTCCCTTTGCCATGTGGGCGACAAGGAACGGAGGAGCAAATTGAATCCCCTATCGCGTCTGCAACGCAAGTTTTCCGATGGAATGGAAAGATTCATCGAAAATGTTTATATGCCGGTTCTCGATAAAGCTCTGAAGTTCCGCTGGCTGACTTTGTCGGGTTTTCTATCTGCTTTGCTTCTATCCTTTTCCTTAGTCGCCTTCGGGGCTATACGTTTCGTATTCTTCCCGTCAGTCCCCTCGGACTACATCTTTCTCGAATTGAAAATGGCTGAAGGGACGCCTATCCAAGAGACCTCCAGAGCGATCAATCGGATTGACAAAGCTATAGAGGAAATCGCCGAGGAGCAAATGGCCGCCGGTTTAATCAATCCAGTGAAAAATAAAGCCGTTTTCCTAGGATACAGTGTTGTCGCTGGAGGCCCGGGGCCGGCTTCATTCAATTCGGGCGGCAACATCGGCTCTGTTATCCTGGAGTTGTCCAAGGCCGAGGTACGCGATTCAAATGCCGATGAGATCGCTCGCCTATGGCGAGAAAAAGTGGGAGAGATTCCTGGGGCTCGAAAACTGAATTTCATGTCCAATGCCTCGGGACCGGCAGGATTGCCGGTGGATATCCGTTTAACTGGTCGAAATTTTGCCGACCTGAAAGCGGCCTCTTTGGAGATTCAAGAAGAGTTAAAGCAAGTTGCCGGACTGCTGGATGTTAGGGATACGTATTCAGAAGGTAAGCGCGAATTGAAAGTGACGCTCAAGGACAATGCACGCGCTTTAGGGCTGACAGCGGCCAATTTAGGCCAGCAAATACGTTCCGCTTTTTATGGAGCCGAGGCTCAGCGCGTGCAGCGCGACAAAGAGGACGTTCGGGTGATGGTACGCTACCCAGAAGAGGATCGCGATTCATTGGGCAATTTGGAAACCATGCGTATCGTTGCTCCAAACGGGGCTAGGATCCCGATTTCGGAGGTTGCTGATGTGGAATTTGGCGTGGGATTCCCATCGATATCCAGGCTTGATAGAAACCGGACTATCAATGTTCAGGCGGACGCGGACAAGGCAGTGCTAAACTCGGATTCACTAAATGCCGCTCTCTATGGAAATTATCCCGGCGACCCGAGCTCTATCCTTGGCAGCGTACTGGGAAAATATCCTGGCGTTACCCCGATTAAAGGTGGTGAGGCCAAGGATATGGAAGAATCGATTCCGGCTATCATCACTGGCGGGCTTTTAGTCGTGATGATGATTTACGCCCTCCTGGCGATTCCTTTCAAGAGCTACTTGCAACCCTTTATCGTGATTTCCGTGATCCCTTTCGGCATCGGAGGAGCAATTTACGGACATTTGATCAACTTCCAGAATTTCGGGACACCTCAGGATCTCAGCCTGCTTTCCTTGTTAGGCATCATTGCCATGTCTGGAGTTGTCGTGAACGATTCGCTCGTTCTGGTTGAACGCATCAATCGCCTACGCAATGAAGGCATGTCTCTCTTCGAAGCCGTGCACGTGGGAGGCAGCCAAAGGTTTCGGGCGATCATCCTAACCTCGGTGACGACATTCGTGGGTCTCGTTCCGATATTGATGGAGAAGAGCCTGCAGGCCCAGTTCCTCATCCCTATGGCGACTTCTTTGGCTTTTGGCGTGCTTTTCGCAACCTTCATCACGCTGCTGCTTGTGCCTTGCTCGTATTTGATTCTCGAGGACTACAAACGCTTCTTCGCATGGTGGTGGCGAGGTATTCGACGCCTGCCGAAAGAGTCGGAAGCTCCCGCCTCGTAGCCAGTCGCTTAATCGGCAAGCAGGTAGTAGGGAGGACTCCGTTCCAGTCCTTATGGAAAAAATGGAAAAGGCGACCTGACAGGATTAGCTTAGTCTGGTGCCTCAGTCTACAACAAACGCCTATTCAGAGTGAAGCTCTGGCCCGATGGCCCGCACTGGTGTTGAGATGCCAGAAATACAGCCATAGGAACAACATCCTCGGCGCCCTTGAACCATTCGTTTTCCCAAGCCCCTTCTTTGACGATGTAGGGTTCGAAGGTCTCTCCTTCAGGAACATTGGCTTTAACGGGTCCGGGTATCATCTCGTTGACGGTGATGCCGTATTGAGCGAACTCAATGGCCATAGACTGGGTGAGCGACCAAAGGCCAGCCTTAGCGGCGCTATAGGCCGAGCTCGTCTGATCGGGACGCCGTCCCATTCCTGAACACATTGTCAGAATTTGCCCATGGGGGCTTTTTTTCAGTAATGGCAAGGAGGCTTTGGCTACATGAAATGCGGTATAGAGGTTGATCTCTACCGTATTGATCCAGGCAGACGTATCCACATTTTCAATCGGTTGCTTAGCGGCGTTGCCGCCTGCATTGAGGAAGACGAGATCAAGTTGGCCAAATTTGGAACCGACGGCTTTGATCAAATCTTCGGCTCCCTGCTCCTTTGTCAGATCCGCAGCGAATCCAAATCCAACACTTCCCGCTTCTCTTATCAGCTCCATCGTCTTTTCGATCTCGCCTTGTGTTCTGGACGATATGGCTACTTTGGCCCCCTCCTTGGCGTAGGCTAGCGCAATGGCTCTTCCCAGTCCGCGACCACCTCCAGTTATTAACGCAACTCTTCCTTCTAGTAGCTTGCTTCTCATAGAGCTAGCATTTAAGGCCAGCCTCAGTCCCTCAAGTCTCAAGAACGGGGCCCGAGCTTTTTATTGCCATCGATATGCGGCACAGACAACTTACGAGCTATTTTTTCGCATATGAGTTCCCAAAAGCACCCAAACGTAATCGTTTTTTTCACTGACCAGCAGCGCTGGGACACTTGCGGAGCCCACGGGAATCCGGTTGGACTAACGCCGAATTTCGACCGCATGGCGGACGAGGGAACTCACATAGACGCATCTATCACTTGCCAGCCTGTGTGTGGCCCTGCCCGTTCTTGCCTGCAAACAGGCTTGTACGCGACGCAAACCGGTTGCTGGCGAAATGAGGTGCCGCTAGACAAGAATCTGACAACGATCGCCCAGCTCTACACACAGGCAGGCTATAATACTGGATACATTGGCAAATGGCACCTAGGTTCTAAACGCGATATCGTTCCTGCCGAGGAACGAGGAGGCTATGACTACTGGCTGGCCGCCAACTTGCTGGAGTTTTGTTCGGACGCCTACGACTGCAATCTTTGGAACAACGACAACGAGAAGGTCCATTTGCCGGGATACCGTGTGGACGCGATGACCGATGCGGTCATTCGCTATATTGACGAGGCCAACAAGCAGGATAAGCCCTTCTTCCTTTTCACTTCGTATCTGGAGCCCCATCATCAAAACCATGTTGATGACTATCCACCCCCAGACGGGTATCGCGAGCAATATACGGGGAAGTGGATACCTCCTGATCTGCAACAATTAGGAGGTAGCAGCGGCCAGCATTTAGGTGGCTATCTAGGGATGATCAAGCGGTTGGACGAAGCGTTGGGGCGGGTACGCGATGCATTGAAGAGTCTTCAGATAGACCAGGATACGATTATTCTCTACACAGCTGATCACGGGTGCCACTTCAAGACGCGTAACTCTGAATACAAGCGCTCTCTCCATGAATCTTCGGTCCGTGTCCCTACCGCTTTTTGCGGTCCTGGCTTCGACGGGGGCGGACGCCGCAAGGAGGTCACCAGCCTTGTGGATCTTGTGCCTACCTTGCTCGATGCCAGCGGGATTGAACCGACCGATGAAATGCCTGGGCGAACGCTGATGCCTATCCTTAGGGGCGAATCCAAAGATTGGGAGCAAGAGGTCTTTATCCAAATTAGCGAATCTCAGGTAGGTCGAGCTTTACGTACGAGCCGCTGGAAATACGGTATCGTGGCCCCCGATGGAGACGGATGGAATGATGTCGGTTCTGACAACTACGTGGAAAGCTATTTGTACGATTTGCATTCGGATCCCTACGAACTGCAAAACCTAATCGGCTATGCTTCCCATCGAGAAGTTGCTGACCACTTGCAAAACCGGATTCTCAAGGCCATGGAGCGAGCGGGCGAACCCCGCCCGGGAATTGAGAACCATGCCATCACGCGACCGGAATCACAGCGCGTCGTGTATCCAGAAGAAATTGGGCAGTAGAATCGCGTCTGTGACGCGGATATAGTTTTCTAGACTTTTTGGCAGGGAGGATCGGCTCGATCCTCCGCGATCGGAATTTTGAATGGAGGACCGGGCCGGTCCTCCCTACCTTTTGTGATCGCTGAGAGATTGGCCGTTACCTTCAACCTCTAGCCGACAAACCAGGGGAGAAAAACTAGGGCAACGACAGTCATCAGCTTTATGAGAATATTGATCGACGGTCCTGAGGTATCCTTGAATGGATCTCCAACCGTATCGCCGACAACTGATGCTTTGTGGGCGTCAGAACCCTTTCCGCCTTCATGCCCCTCTTCGATGTATTTCTTGGCGTTGTCCCAAACGCCTCCAGAATTGGCCATGAAAATCGCCAGCATGACTCCAGATACGAGGGCTCCAGCTAGAAGGCCTCCGAGCATTTGAGCGCCGAACAATTTGCCTATGGCTACGGGAATGGCCACTGCCATGAGTCCTGGAGCAACCATGTGTTTCAGGGATCCAGTAGTGGAGATTTCGACACACCTAGCGGCATCGGGGGGATTTGTACCCTCCAGTATTCCGGGTATCTCCCGAAACTGTCGGCGGATCTCTTCCACCATATGATTGGCGGCCTTCCCGACTGCTCGCATGGTCATGGCGCTGAATAGGAACGGTAGCAAACCTCCAACGAGCAGGCCAATCATGACGTCGGTGCTATTGATGTTCAGTGTCAAAGTGCCTGGACCTTCGATAGCCTTTTCGCAATAGGCATTGAATAGGGCTAGAGCGGTCAGGGCTGCCGATCCGATTGCGAAGCCCTTCCCTACTGCGGCAGTTGTATTCCCGACTGCATCCAAAGCGTCCGTTCGCTTTCGTACTTCTTCTGGCAGTGTCGCCATTTCCGCCATGCCACCAGCATTGTCGGCTACAGGACCGTAAGCGTCGACCCCGAGCGAAATGCCAAGGGTGGAAAGCATGCCCACGGCGGAAATAGCGATTCCATAGACACCCGCCTGAGCGTAGGCGAAATAGATTGCCGAACAGATCAGCACGACTGGCAAGGCTACGGACTCCATGCCTGTAGCGATGCCATGAATGATATTCGTTGCCGTGCCGGTTTTCGATTGAGCGGCTATATACTGAGCAGGTTTGGCTTCCTTGGCTGTGTAGTACTCCGTGGCTTTGCCGATTGCCACTCCGGCGACCAATCCGGAAAGGATGGCCCAGAACAAATTCATGCCTGAAAGCGAATCGCCATTGAGGGCGAGTCCTTCAAAATCGAATACAAAGGAAACGAGAGCGTAGGTGCCTGCCATCATGATGATGGAGGCCGCGAGTAAACCTCGAAACAAAGCTCCGTGGAGGTCGGATTCGCTCTTAGCTTTAACGAAGTAGCTGCCGAGAGCCGAGGATATAATGCCGCAGGCTGAAACCGCGAGGGGAAGGAGCACTACGCTAGATATGTTTTCCTGACCAATAAAGAGGGCCGCTCCCAAGGTCATTGCGGCAATAATGGAACCGACATAGGATTCGAACAGATCGGCTCCCATGCCCGCTACGTCGCCCACATTGTCCCCTACATTGTCGGCGATCGTTCCTGGGTTGCGGGGATCATCTTCTGGTATGCCAGCCTCGACCTTGCCAACGAGGTCGGAACCGACATCAGCCGCTTTAGTGAATATCCCGCCACCGACACGAGCGAATAATGCTATCGATGAAGCTCCAAAGCTAAAGCCAAGCACTTGTTCGAGTACGTGCTCATTGATGGTTCCCGCGCCCTGGTAGACCAAAGTTAGTAGAGTTATGCCTAGATTACCCAGCCCCACGACGCAGAAGCCCATGACCAGTCCAGAATTGAAAGATATGCCCAGAGCGTCTTGTACGCTATTTCTAGCGGCTTGAGTGGTTCTAACTGCAGCTCTCGTTGCCGTGTGCATTCCGAAGAATCCAGCGAGGCCTGAGGCTGCTGCTCCGCATACAAAGGCGATCGCTGTCCGGATCCCGAGGCCCAGTTCCGCCGGCGACAAAGCAATAGCGGCAAAAACGACAGCCACGAACACCGCCAGCCAAGTGTATTCGGCTTTCAAAAACGCGAAAGCCCCCTCCTGTATGCGTTTGGCGATGTCTTGCATCTCTTCGCTTCCCTCATCCCGCTTCATTATGGAGCAGAATTTGATGAAGGCGAAAACTAGGGCCAGAACTGCGATCCCAATAGGGATGGTTAAGTGAACCGATGTCATAAGGCTTTTAAATATTAAGTGATGGTAATCAAAGAAAATAGCGGAGGACAAATGGCTAGCACTTGACCTTGTGGAACAAACGAGATCTGCATTCGCGGCTACTGATGTAGCGGCAAAAATTTTATCGAACTAAATGGGCCGCTCAGGGAGGCTCGCACTGACTATTAAGTTTGGCCGCAAAGCGTGCCCGGTCAAGGAGTTGGCGACCCTATACGCGATGTTTACAATAAAATCGCGACTGTTTGTATCCAATCGACGACCCCGTAGGGTGTTTAATGGATACATTGCTAAATTCCTTGATTCAATCGGCTGGCTGCATGCGGTGGTTCCAGTAGATGATGACGTTCTTTGTGCTTCTGCCAGAAGCGATGATATCCAAACGCCCGTCCGCATTTAGATCTGCCAGTTTGATGTCCTCGCAGGCCATCTTGTCGTCATCGATAGGGCTGATATTCCAACGGCCCTCTGTGCTGGGCGTGTAGAGGCGGATTCCGACGCGTCCTTTAGAGTCTAGATTTCGCCAACCTGCCACAACTTGCAGCGTTCCTGATCCTATGAGATCGGCGATGGCGATCGCGTGTCCCTGGTGTAACCGATTGTCTATGACGGTTCTCGCCCAAATCCCAGATTCTCTTTGCTCGTAGTAAACTACATTGTTCCCATGCATCGGCTCTATGGCTGCTACGACAGCCGGGGATCCATGCTCATCTATCTTTCCGACACGCAGCTCACCGGGAGCCCGATCCATACCAAGGAGTTTAGCTGATTTCCACGCTTTGCCGGAAGAGGTGGCGACTTTAAATCCCTCGGCTCCTCCTAGCAAAATGTTCTGTCCTTTGGAGGTGGTCGCCTCGAATACATCGAAGTTGTGAGTCTTGTGTAGGCTGTCGTCGATAAGGCGCCGTTTCCAATCGGAGCGGTAGGGATCCTTCCCTGCATCATAAGCGAAAATCCGAGAACCGTTTTCACCGGCTCCTCCTTGGTTTCCCCGGCCATGCAGAGGAACCACTACGAGCGCGTGATTATCTTCCCCTCTCGCCCAGCCCATGCGGTGGGTGGTGGGGTCGTGTGGCAGCTTTACGGGCTCGATGCGGCCTAGCGATCCCACAAACCAAACGCCCCCCGATTTTTCCTCGCTAACGGTTTCCCCTGGATTCCAATTAGTGCCGACGGCGACCTCGACCTTTCCGTCACCATCGAGATCTTTAGCGGCGATACAAACGTTGTCTCGTAGGGATTCGCTCGTTTGAGGGGTCGACAGAGTCCAGAACAAGCGCTTTTCCCAACTGGGATTCTCGTACCAGACGAAGTCGCCCTTGTCCGCTAGAAGAATGTCTTCATCGCCATCTCCGTCCACATCGCCGATAGCTAGGCCGTAACCGATTTTAATATTATCGTCGATCGTCTGGGCGATAAAGCGCTGACGTTGATCAGCCTGTGATAAGGTTGTCAGGAAGATCGCGATACTAGCGATTCTGGAGATTCGGAATGAACTCATAGGATAGGAGGTAGTTTATGAAATGGGTCAGCCCTCAGAACTTCGAGCAGACGCGTAATTTCTCCATTAGCTTGCAACGGAATTTGTCATTGAGCAACGATATTGGCAGACTCAGCAGTATGGAACTGATTTTGGTAGCAGATCGTTACCTGCTACGATCCTCCTTACCTCAGGAAGATCGGCGAGCTCCAGGCCCATTGGTCATTTAGTTGGCGGACCCGCGCGTAGTAGTAATCACCTCGTTTGCCGAAATCTTCCCAATTCAGATTCCAATTGTACTCGTGAGACAGCGGGGCCCGGTGGAATCGGTAAGCTGGCGAGTCGATCCCCCCAAGATGGCCGGTGCGGGCTCCTTCGACCAGGCGTGATAATGGTATTGAAACGGCTTGCCCATTGATGTTGGCCTGAATGTTCCCTTGAACAGGCATTTCTACCTCTAGACAGATTCCTTGGGAGGCGTTAGTCGCGTTGTTAGGGTTGCTTCGCGTTACCGTATTAAAAGCTACTGCCCGTTCATCTGTTTGCTTCCAAGTCGATTCATAAAACCCGGTTTCCGAGCCCTCGCCTTCCACGGGAGAAACGACCTCGCGACCGCGGAATCTCGGCTCAACACGTTTGATGGATCCACAATCTATACCCATTTCTACATCCCACGGGGCGGCTTTGTTGCGCTCTCCCCATCCGAGCTCCAAGTAAATGAGAGTGTGAATGGTACCGGCGTCCTTTTGGTGATCATCGAAGGCGATTTGGGAGGCTCGATAGGCCAAACGACTATTCTTTACTATGTCCACGCAGTCCAATGGACCCGCGCCCCTGACCCGTACATCGAGGGAGCAACGTCCATTGTGCTCGAGAACGGATCCCATGGGCTCCCCGTTGAGGGAAAACTCCAAGCGAATTCGGTCGCCCGTCAAAGCGTAGATCCTCCTATTCTTAAACGCTT
>JAYZHU010000074.1:0-45537 GCA_036166175.1 Verrucomicrobiota bacterium
GGCTGGGGACCGTCAGCCCTACCATCTGCAAAGCATTCGAAAGGCGTTTGTTAGACACCGCCTTCTGCCAGCAGGTCCTTCATATCCGCTTATCAATTACGATACACCAATCATGAAAAGAATCTTGTTTCTGATCCTTACGGCTATCCCTGTTTTCGGGGCTGAGTCCGATCCAGCTATACGCGAATACTACGACGAAAAAGCGCGTATTCGAATGCTGAATTTCGAAATGCCCGAAGATATCAAAATCAATCTTTGGGCGGATGAGTCGCAAATTCAAAATCCCTCTGCGATCACCTTCGACTCGCAAGGCAGGCTTTATGTCGCTGAGATCAACCGCTGGCGATTTGGAGTAGATGATATTCGGGAGCGTCGCATGATGCTCGTCGAAGACATAAGCATCACCTCCAATGCCGATC
Organism: Verrucomicrobiota bacterium; assembly: GCA_036166175.1. Classification (GTDB taxonomy): domain Bacteria; phylum Verrucomicrobiota; class Verrucomicrobiia; order Opitutales; family Opitutaceae; genus Pelagisphaera. Next base: position 420 of record JAYZHU010000074.1, read on the forward strand.
GCATGAAGATGTTCGAAAACCATTTCGATCTGTATCCTCTCGAGCACTATACCAATAAGTCCGACCAGATAAGCATCCTAGAAGATACGGACGGCGACGATCGGGCGGATCGCTCCAGGATTTTTGCCGATGGATTCAATGATCCCTTGGATGGACCGGGGATTGGGCTGATCGAGCGCGACGGAAAAGTGTACTACACTAATGTACCCCACCTCTGGATGCTGGAGGATTTGGATGGCGACGGCATTTCCGATAACCGGACTTCGTTGCAAGATGGTTTTGGGATTCGCATGAGTTTTTCGGGTCATGACATGCATGGCCTGACCTGGGGTCCTGATGGAAAACTGTATTGGTCGATTGGCGACCGAGGTTATAACGTCCATACAAAAGAGGGTAAGCACTTTTATGGCCCCAACAAGGGAGCTGTATTTCGCTGCGATCCTGATGGATCCAATGTGGAGCTATTCTACGATGGGCTCAGAAATCCTCAAGAGCTGGCTTGGGATGATTATGGGAATCTCTTCACCGCTGACAACGATGCGGACGGTGTCGACCTAGAGCGCATCAATTACCTAGTTGAGGGTGGGGATTCTGGTTGGCATGCGGGGCACCAGTCCATAATGTCCTTTACCAGAGATCTCGACCTGCGTTCTTTCAAATACACTGGCGATACCCAATTGCCTTTAGCTTGGATAACTGAATACGCTTGGAAGGTTCGGGATGATCGGCAGCCCGCATTCATTCTGCCGGGAATAGGGCAGATCATAGGTGGACCCTCTGGTTTCGTTTTCAACCCCTCCAGCAGTATGGGGGAAAAGTATGACGACAAATTCTTTGTGATCATTTACAAAGGATCGCTCACCCAATCTTACATCTCCATGTTCAACGTGGAAGAGGATGGGGCCAGCTACAAGATGGTTAACAACGAGACGTTTTTCCGCGGTTCCAATTGCGTGGACATCGATTTTGGCCCCGACGGAAAACTGTATTTCTCTGACTTTAACTATGGCGGTTGGCTGAACCAGGACGTGGGGAATATCTACACGCTGGAAGTGCCAGGGGAAATCGACGATGCGGAAGTCCATGAAAACGGGTCGCTTTTGCTTTCCGATTTCTCGCGAAAGTCGATCGCGGAATTGACGCGACTGTTGGACCGAGACCATCAGCATATCCGCCAGAAAAGTCAGTTCGAGCTGGCCAAACGAGGGCCTGCGGGTGCTGGAGCGCTGACGAGATCGGCCACCAATCAGAAAGGATCCACTTTCTCGCGTATCCATGGAGTCTGGGGATTGGGCCAGATGGTGGCAAGCGAAGGAGAATCCGTCTTGGATCCACTCCTTGGTTTGCTTTCGGATGAAAACGACCAAGTTCGTATTCAATCCGCCCGCGTGCTCGGGGATCATCGCTTGCGTAAAGCGGCCGACTTGCTGGTAGAGGCGCTGAAAGACGAGCATCCGCGTACAGCGATGTATGCGGGGATCGGGTTGGGGCGGATCGGATACGAAAAAGCGGTCCCTGAACTCCTCTCCCTGCTAGAGCGAAATGCGGATCAGGATCTGTGGCTACGTCATGGGGCGGTAATGGGACTCGCAGGCATTGATAAAACATTTTGGGCAGAAGCAATGTCTCACGATTCTAAATACGTTCGCATGGGAGTATTGTTGGCTTTGCGTAAGCTTAGGGATCCGGAGATTGCCGATTTTCTAAGAGATAATGAAAGAGCCTTGTCCTATGAGGCTATCCGGGCCATTAACGACTTGCCGATGCTATCGGTGCAGTCTGAGTTGGCCGAACTTATTGAAGATTACCTCCCTTCAGGAAAAGCGGAGATTCCGGAATCGGAGATCGATGCGTTAATGCACCATCGGATTATTAACGCGAACTACTATGAGGCGAAAGTGGGTAACGCTCGATCGTTACTTCGGTACGCTTCGAATCCCGAGTTGCCTGCGAGATTGCGACAAGAGGCGCTCGCTGCCATAGAAGGTTGGAACTATCAAAACCCAATCGATACTACGACGGGGTTGCCACGTGAAAACCCGGCTACGCGTGATTCGATCAAGACGGTGGTGAAATCGGAAATTGCGGCCGTGCTAGAAACCGCAGAGAATGAGGTTCTCGCGCAATCCACTCGCGTTGCTCAACTCTATGGATTCGAAGTCGACCGAGGAGTTCTCGTCGCTCAGTTGGATGATGAATCGATGGACTCGGAGGTGAGGGTGTCGGCTCTGAATGCCCTGATCAAGCGGAAGGATCCTGCTTTGGCCGAAATGGCCCTTAAGTATATTGAACATGTGGATACGGGTTTGCGGAGCGCGGCCCTAAAGGCTTTGCTAGCAGCGGATGTAAACCAGGGTATCACGCAAGCAATCATCGCGGCCGAAACGGCGCCTATGGTCGTTAAGCAACAGGCGATTGCCCTGCTGGGAGAGCAGTCGGATTCCGAATCGGCGGGATTTCTAGAGGCTAGGCTTTCAGCGATTCTAGACGGGAGAGCCGCAGCCAATACAATGTTAGACGTGATTGAGGCTTCCCGCAATAGACAAGAAGCCAGTATCCAGGAACTAGTATCAAAGTATGATCAATCGATCCTTACGGCGTCGCCTATGATTAAGTACGCAGCAAGCTTAGAAGGTGGCAGTATCGAGAGGGGGAAAGATGTCTTCATGAATCACGGCGCTGCTCAATGTGTCCGCTGTCATATTGTAGACGACTATGGGGCTGAGGTAGGTCCGGAGTTGACGGCGATCGGCCAAATCCGAGATAGCGCTTACCTCCTGGAATCGATTGTTGATCCGGGCGCGGCTGTGGCGCCGGGATATGGGACGATGGTTTTGACTCGAAACAGTGGAGAAACTGTGAGCGGCCTCCTGATGGCGGAGAGCGTGGATGGGGTCGAATTGAAGATGCCCGATGGGGAGGTTGAAACGATTTCCAATTCCGACATTGCCAGCAAGCAGCCGCCGATTTCAGGGATGCCTCCCATGGGGTTATTGCTTAGCCCGGGTGAAGTCCGGGATCTGGTCGCCTATTTAGGGAGTTTAAAGGGCGAGGGAAAAAAGAAGTCGGAGACAGAGCACGAGTAGAGTTGCCCAAGGCCCGATCGCTCAGCTAAATCGAAATATGATATTCTAACACTACGCTCTCAACGTGCCTGACTCGATTGCTGTCGCCGATTGGTACGTTAAAAACTGCCATATGCAGGTGGTCAAAGCGATCGACGCTGCGCCTCATACCCGCTTCTTGGCTGATGGGACAGGTCGTCTTGTCCTAGAGATTTACTCCAATCAAGCCGTGGAGATGCCAGATTTTGCAAAAATGGACTCTTTGGAGTACCATTTGGCCTTTGCTGTGGATGATCCGGAAGTGGTGAAAAAGCGACTTCAAGAAGCTGGAGCCCGTTTCGAGGAGTCTGTTCAACCGTCCGAGAGAACTAAGCTAATTATGATGCGCGATCCGTTCGGAATGGCCCTTCAGTTATGCAAACGAGCAGAGCCATTCTAGTTATTGGGTGAGAGGGTTCTGGCAATCGCAGCGCTCATTTCTTCAGCAAAATTGTAAAAAGCGCTGTCCAACATTTTTGCTTTTGAAATAACTTGATATCAAAAAGTCAGCTTTCTTGATGGCTGTCTTTGTTTTCACCCGATAGAACTAATTCTCTGATGACTGTTTTGAACATCGCTTCGACAAAACGAAAACTCTCCTTCCTTAGTCGAGGAATTGCCGCGATAGGAATCGCTAGCTTCGCGGTATCGATCCTCGGCCAGGACCGCGTGCCAGTGGATGCATTCGATTTGCCGGACGATTTGGAAGTGAGCTTGTGGGCCACATCGCCGCTCTTTTACAATCCCACCAATATAGACGTGGATCACAAGGGACGCATCTGGGTGGCTGAAGGCGTCAATTACAGGAAATTTCGAAACAAGACTAGCCGGGCCCATCCTGTGGGGGACCGCATTATGATTTTGGAGGACACGGATGGCGATGGCCGGGCGGATGATTCCAAGGTTTTCTGGCAGGATTCCAGTTTGGTGGCTCCTCTCGGGATTGCGGTCATTGACAACAAGGTTCTCATATCCCAGCCGCCGAGCCTGATCGCCATAACCGATGTCAATCGAAACGACAAGTTCGATGACGAAGACGCGAAGGAAATCTTGGTAACTGGATTTGAGGGACTGGATCATGACCACAGTCTTCATTCAGTGACGGTTGGCCCTAATGGTCAGTACTATTTCAATACAGGCAACGCGGGAAATGCCGATGTGGAGAGCCCCGACCTGCATCTCTATTCAGGGACTTGGTACCTCGATCGAACAGATCGGGCCAAAGTTAGCAGTGATGGGCATCAGTACGTCGGAGGCGTGGCTATGCGGATGAATCCGGACGGTACCGGTTTGGCTGTGATTGGGCATAATTTCCGCAATTCGTACGAGCAGACGATCACGTCTTTTGGTGATGTCTTTCAGAACGACAACGACGATCCGCCAGCGGCTCGCACCACATGGCTCATGGAGTACGGCAATCTTGGCTTTACTTCAGAGGACGGATTGCGCTCTTGGCGAACGGAACGTAGGCCAGATCAGAGCACGGCCGAAGCTGAATGGCGTCAAGGGGATCCAGGCACTATTCCCGCAGGCGATGTGTATGGTGGTGGAGCGCCGACGGGCATCACTTATTATGAAGGCACGGAATTGGGAGAGGAATACAATGGAATGCTCCTTAGTTGCGAACCGACTCGCAATGTTGTTTTTGGATACAAGCCTCAACCTCAGGATGCTGGCTTTGCCCTAAAGCGATTCGATTTCTTTGGGTCGAATCCAACAGGAAAATACTATGGTGCAGACTTTGCCCAGACAAATGCTCGCAATCGTGAGGCCCGTTTCCAATTCCGTCCATCGGATATAGCAATTGGTACGGATGGAGCGATCTACGTTGCCGATTGGTTTGATACGCGAGTGGGCGGGCATGGGGCTTACGACGAAAAAGGGGTAGGATCGATTTACCGCATTACGCGGAAAGGCGATAAAATGAAGGCGCCAAAGATCGATTATTCGACGACCAAAGGCTTGGTGGATGCATTCAAAAACCCGTCGCACAACGTTCGTGGAGCAGCGTTTTACGGATTGAGGGACAAAGGGGCATCGGCAGTATCTGCCGTAGCCAAGCTGCTGGACAATGACAATCCTTACGTGCAAGCTCGGGCGGTGTTTTTACTGCCACATCTAGGTCCTCGGGGAGCAAAACTGGCTGAAGAACGCTTGGCGCACTCCGATCCGCAGATGCGTATCGCTGCATTCCGAGCCTTGCGATCTACGGGCAGCATCTACATGTCACCCGCGACGAAGTTGGCAAACGACTCGTCATCGGCGGTTCGCAGAGAAGTTGCCCTGGCTCTTCGAGACGTACCCTTTGGTGAAATGCGTGAAACCTTATTGGACATTGTCGATGGATACGATGGAAAGGATCGTTGGTATCTCGAAGCGATCGGTACGTCTGTTGCGCTCGAAGAATCGCAAGCTTACGCGTATTTGAAAAGCAAGCGCGGTGGTGATCCTGCTGATTGGGACACCACATTCGCGAATATCGCCTGGCGATTGCATCCGGAATCAGCGGTAGGCGATATGAAGGCTTATGCCATGGATACGTCCAAGCCAATCGATGCCCGGGTCGACATGCTGACGGCCATAGCTTATGTGCAAAGGGAGAAGGGGGCTCGAGCAATGGTTGACATTGCGAAAAACGCCGAAGGCGCTGAAGTAACAACTCGAGCCCGTTGGTTTATCGAAAACCGCGACAAGTCCTACTGGAGGCAATTCAATTTAATGGACGAGTTCGGAGGTCGAAACATGGGACTCGTCGATGCCATTTTGCCAGCATTCCCAAAAGCCAAGAAAGAGCACACTTTAGACGAAGTGCTTTCCTACACGCCTGATGTTGGCCGTGGCAAGCGAGCCCTTGCCCAATGTTATATGTGCCACAGGATTGGAAACCAAGGCATCGAGTTTGGCCCAGATTTGACCGCTTACTCGAAAGGAAATCCAAGCGAGATCCTCATCAAGGCTATCATTGAGCCATCGGCAGACATTTCTCACGGCTTTGAAAGCGTCCGAGTGACCACCAATGATAACAAAACAATAGAAGGCTTTGTGATTTCTGAAGGTAATCCACTCGTGCTGCGAGTATTCGGCGGGGCGGATATGGCTGTCGACCAAGAGCAAATCGCCAAGCGAGAGAATCTGCATCAATCGTTTATGCCTTCAGCGGCGAGCCTCGATATCAGCGCTGAGCATGTTGCGAATCTCGTAGCGTACTTGAAGAGCTTGTAGTTAAAAAAGTGGAACAGGCTTCCAGCCTGTTTTTCGCGGTAGGACTGCCAGCTTAAAAACCTTGATGACGCAAGTTCTACCTGGCAAGTTGACTATTCTCGAATAGCCCAACAAACCGCCAATTAGAAGAAAAACAATGGAAGCTACAGAATTCAAGATTAGCTCGGCTTTAAAAGCCACTGGAAAAACCCCCGATTTATCAGACCGGGAAAAGCATCTAATCGGATTGGCGGTAACGCTAACTCGCGGGTGTCACTTTTGCACCAGTCGCCGCATGGACGAAGCCATCAAGTCTGGAATCTCCTATGATTCGTTGAAGGCGACCGTCGATCTATCGGCAGCCGTTAATGCGGGGGTTGTTCTGCGCACGGCGATTTCAAGCGCCGATCGGGCTGAAATTGATAAGACCTGCGAAGGTGACGAGTGTGTCGTTGGGACTTAAGGTTTCTCGTCAGCAAGAAGTAACGCCTTTTTTCAGGATGATGTTTCCGTATTTGGCAGTTTCTCCGGTCATTACGATAGCGTAGGCCTTTTTAGCGCGTTCATAGAAGGCGAATCGTTCTATTCGCTCAGGTGGTTGCGTATCGGGCCAAGTAGCGCGCAGAGTATCCAAATAACCGGCTTCCACGTCAGGGTCGATCGTGTCGCCTTCTACTGGCGCCATCATGGCAATTGGCCGCTCAACGTACTGATCAAGGATCATGAGGGGAGCAATGCCGCCTAGAAGCGGAGCGATCTTCAAGCCATCGGCTCGGATGACCCGTTCGCCGAGACTCTCCCCAGGGAAATGGGCATCGGCGAGGACGATCTCGTCGCCGTGACCCATGCGGTAGAGCGTATCGAGAAGTTCAGGACTAATTAGTGGCGAGATGCCGATAAGCATGGGTTTGTGAAGGCTTAAGGTTGAAGGCGTAAGATTTGAGTTTGAATTCCTATTGCGAGTTGGATCGAGCTGTAGATGTAAATTTGCTCGTTGCTATGCTCTTTGGCAACTTCAACATGGAGTTCATGCCGAAAAAAGAATTCCCAATTTCAATTATTTTCGCAGGTATCGCAGTGGTAGGTCTAGCAGGTCCTACTGCAGCCGAGGTTCATGGTTTCAGGGATGATTTCGAGCGGGAGAACGTGGGCGATGCGTGGACGAGCCATGCTAATTCGTTCTCTATTCGAAACGGGGTTCTGGTGGCTTCTCAGTTGCCAGATGCGGGCCATGGCGCGGTGACGAGAGCCCAGCTGAATTTTCGCGATGCCGCTATCGATTTCAGTTTCAAGTACGATGGCGGAGAGCGATTCAATTTTGTGGTGGATGACAAGAACTGCAAAGAGGTCCATGCCGGTCATATTTGCCGCGTATCCTTTAGGAAGAACGGTTTTACGATCCAGGATGACCGAACCGGGGTTATGAATTTGGAAATTCGCGGCTCGCGAGACGATCCGATTCATAGAGATCGAATCGCAACTCTATTGGAGACCAAGAAGCTTACCGTTGAGATGGAGTTCGTCGAGGGAGTCTGGTACCACGCTCGCATCGTCATGGAAGGCGAGGGCATGAGGGTGTTTCTGAATGGCATCCTTGCGGGAGAGCTAATCTCGGAGGGAATCGGTCATCCGACGAAAACCCAATTCGGTTTTACCACCACAGGACGCGATATTCTCTTCGACAACGTCAAAGCGGTGGGGAGCTGGTAGGGAGGACCGTCTCGGTCCTCCATCTACGGGAATCGGAGGATCGAGCCGATCCTCCCTACACTTTGAATGAATCGGGAATCTTTATTCCCCTACGTGGATCACGGCCTTGATTAATCCAGGCTGCCCAATAGTTTCTTCAAATCTATCTGGCACATCGAGAAGCTCCATATGATGGGTCACCCATGGGTTGGTATCTATAGATCCAGTGGATACGGCGTCGATGACTGATCTAAACGTATCCGGCGTAGCGTTACGACTTGCCAACAAGGACAATTCTCGACGATGGAAATTGGGATCGTCGAATGCGATATCCCCCATCAAGAGGCCGAGAAAAACGATCCGGCCGCCATGGGCCGTCAAAGAGAATGCGCGCTGCATGGATTGGCGGTTGCCAGTGGCATCCAGTACAACCTGAGGAAGCGCTCCGCTACAGAGAGTTCTCAGCTGATCTTCGAAGTCAAGCTCATCAGCTTTTAGAGTGTGAGACACTTTTATGGTGTCGCGGCAGAAATCGAGCCGATCCTGATTGATATCGGCTACGATCACCTGAGCTCCGACGGATTTGGCGGACTGAATTGCGCCGAGTCCGATCGGGCCGCTTCCAAAAATTAGTATTGTCTCGTCTGGGGAGAGTTGGGAACGTTCAATGCCGTGCGCTCCTATGCAAATCGTCTCGATCAGGGCGAGTTGATCGAAGCTAAGATCGTTCGCTTTGTGGAGTTTGTGGATGGGCAGAGATAGGAGGCGTCGCATGCCGCCGTCTACATGTACGCCAAGAACTTCGAGTTCTTCGCAGCAATTGCTTTTCCCCAAAAGAGAAGCCGGCGAAGCAGGATTATTCAAGTAGGGTTCGACCGAACATTTGTCGCCGATCTCCAGCCCGAGATCATTGTCTTCGATCTCTAGGATTTCGACCCCAAGCTCATGACCGAGGATTCGCGGGTATTCGAAAAATGGTTGGCGACCATGGAAAGCGTGGATATCGGTACCGCACACGCCTATACTGCGAATGCGGACCAGAGCTTCGCCAGCTCTTCGTTGAGGCTCGGATTCTTCGATGACGCGGAATTTGCCAGGCGTTTCTAGTTGAACGGTTTTCATGGCCACCATCCCAAAACCGAGTTCGCCAGACTTGCGAGAGAAAAGGTGGCATGTTTATTAACGTATAGCTCCCGTTGAAGGACGACTGCTCACTTTGTTGGAACTGTAGGATCGGCTTTACGCCGCGATCTCTTTATCAAACCAATCGCGGGATAAACCCGATCCTACGCTCGACTAAAACTCTATCTGCCAAAACATGCTTAAACTATTCGTTAGTGGCATTAGATTTGTTAGGTTGTAGACAAAGTGAATCTAGCTAGTAGTTACTTAGCTTGCTCCGGAACTATTAGCGGTTCCCGTCCGGATTTGCCCCGGCACCATTTGATAAAGCGCATTGTTTTGGGAGAGTTGAGAATGCGGGTTTCTAACCGCCGCTTACCTGGAAAATCAATGAGACTCAGGCCAAGCAAAATGGTTAGGATTCCCTGTCCAGGGATGAAAAGCATGATGAATCCGGAAAGGAGAAATAGGGCGCCGATAAGATTCTTCACGATCCGGCCTGCCATATGCAGAGAATTGAGCTGATTGAATGGCTTGATCGTACGGGTGAAATAGTCGCTCGGAAGGTAGGCTATGATTAACGGTATCAATACAACAGAACCTAAAAATAGGATGACGCTGCTAATCCCGAGAACGATTAGAAGTCCTTCGTAGCTTTTGAACGGCTCCATGGGATAGCCTCACTTAGCTAAGCTAAGGATTGCCGGTTCTTTATCATCTCTGCGAATCCATCGGGGTCCTCGGGCGTAACGACGACTGTTCGATTGGGGAACCGCAGGATAACGGAATTCTTGGGGCTGGTAGCGAGCGCTCGATAGCGTCCGAGCTTGTTATTGCGAAAGATTCCCGCGAAGCAAAAAAGGCCGCCATTGCCAAATAGCCGAATGGATTTGCTCATGGCAGTGGGATCGACTTGGACCGATTTCAGGTCCGTAAGATCAATCGTGGATTTCCATCCGATGCGTTGTATCAGGAGCGTGGATTCTAAGAGCTGATAGTTTCGAATTGAAAAGAAAAAGGAAACAATGAGTAAACCGCCGGGAATCCAAAGCATTCCTATCCTCCAGTAGGCGACGTTCTTCGGCTCGACTAAGATGCCAATCAAGAAAATCCCGAAAACAATGACCAGGCAAAGTCCAGTAGCCAGTTTCAGAGAGCGTCCCCAAGGCGCGTTGAATGTTTTGTCGTTGAACATAGGATACAGGTTTCGGATTTGCAATTTCTCAATCGTTGGCTAGACGGATGGCCGCTTGGGCTAATCGATCGCCAAATTCATTGTATCCGGAAACTGAATAATGTAGATCATTTTTAATCGGATCGCCTTTTTTGTTTACTCCGTCATTCAGGTCGTCTGTATCAACCCATTCGGTTTTGGGTCGCGAATCCGCGAATGCGACCTGGGCCTCGCGCACCCGTGTCCAATGAGGATACGTCTCGTTCGCCATATCGAAATCGCTGAGTCGGGCAATGACGACATGGATCCCCTCGCGTCCGAGGTCGTTCTCCAACTGGGCAACGAGTCCTCCCAAACTTTCCTCGTAAACCTCGCCATGCATTTCGCGGGCGTCCCGTTCACCCTGCATCCAGAGGAAAGTGATCGTATGCAATCGCTTGTCCTCAGTCGCGGCTCGGACCTTTTCCATTAGTTGATCATATAGGTCGCCCGTTGCTTCTGGTTCGTCGCCTTTTGCTGGTTTCCAGTCCTTGTACCACCTCCGAATCGGCTGTCCTCCTAAGGCGTCTTTCACGATGATTGAATTCTCAGCGCCATACTGCTCGTGGATTCTGGGGATAAAGGAAGTCTCTGGGTCTAATCCTGCCATGTTAGATTGGCCAGAAAGAATAAAAAGGTGGGATCCTTTGGGACTGCAACCGTTGATCATTAGAGCGAAGATTGAAACAATGATGGATAGTGGAAGCTTCATTTTGTAATAGATGATTGAGGCAATCTTGAATCGAAGGGTAAAGGGTATTTGGCGTTGGCTACGGATAGTTTTCTGAGTTGGCCGCGCGTTACGCTAGCTTAGCGTCGGCTTCACTCGTCTGAGTCGCGCCGCGACGTTCTTAGTCGGCGTTCCGCAAGCGGAGATCCGCCTCCTAGATGGTAGGGCTGACTGTCCCTAGTCAACTGGGCCTGTGAGCTTCTCTTATCGCGGCCGACTGGGGACAGTCAGACTTATCATTTTTAAATCAAATAAACCGCAGTCTTCAGATACTCTTTTTCGCTCTCCCATCTAGGGCTGGCTTGCCTGACCGTAGCGTTTCGCATCTCTTCGGTGATCGTCTCTCTGCTTTAGACTGACATCTTTATAGATTGCCAGGATTCGTTTCTTGAGCAAGCTCTAGTGCGATGGAGCATCGGAACTGATGAGCATTTGCTACGATACTCAGAAAACTATCTCCGTGGACGACTTCCGCAATTTGCTGATTCGCTCAACCTTGGGGGAGCGGCGGCCGGTTGATAATGAAGAGGTGTTGGCTGCCATGCTGGAGCATGCGGATATGCTTTGTACGGATTGGGATGATACAAATATGATTGGAGTAGCTCGCTCTGTTTCGGATTTCCAATATTGCTGCTACTAGTCAGACCTGGCGGTGGATGTAGCCTACCAGGGCATTGGGGTGGGCAAAGAATTGATTCGTCAAACTCAATCTCTTTTGGGAGACGAGGCCAACCTGATTCTACTAGCCGCTCCGAAGGCCGTCGACTATTACCCGAAACTGGGATTCGAGAAGCATGGCTCTGCTTGGGTTATCGACGCGCGACAGAAAATTGAATGACCCGAGAAATTAGCAAAGAGGTAGGGAGGACTGTCTCAGTCCTCCGGATTCAAGCGCTAATGCGGCAGTCGTGAACGCATGCTAGATTAGTTGAAATTAAAACGCAGGCTTGCTAACGCGTCGCGCTACTTCTGATACTGAAAGATAGGGCAATTCTACTATCTAGAACGTAAGTTCGTGTCGGTTCGCGAGACTCGTAGGCTCCGAATAATTACTCTTAGAAGGAAAGTTCCTTGATCGCTTTGCAGCCGAAAATGTTCCAACCGATTTTAGGATCCTCACCTGTAGGTTCCAGTCGGAGTTCCCAGACAATTTCGGCGGGACTTGTCTTCGTATACTCGATACATCGGGTGACCTGTCCAATACGAGCTCTGGTTTCCCAATTTACTTCGTGGACGCGCTCGGGGTCGAGAATGGCCCCATAGCCTGCTAAAACGTTCCCCCGCTCAGGAGTGACGGAGGCATTGCCCATGGCGATGGTCACGATTTTTTCGTGTCCGGGGTATTCGGAAGTCCAGATTTGCCGAGCGATCAGATTTTCTTCATCAAGCTCATATTCGACAGCCCGGCTCCAGGTATCCTTGACCGGTGTCGGCGCATCGAATGGGTGGGAGCGATAATTGCCATTGTCGAACATTACAAAGGTGCCCTCCCGGGTGAATTGAGGAGCATGCTGGTGCCAAGGCCAGCGAACATCGCCCTCAAGACGGAATAGTTTCGATTGCAGGGATTCGGGCCAGCCAGTGGGTTCCCCGAAAATCCATATGATTTCACCCGTTTCCCCATCAATCTTCAAAACCGCGCTCTGGTACCGGAAATTTACTAGGACATTGCCGTCCTTGAGTTTAGTAATCTCGTTGGCATGCGACCAATCAATCACTCCAGGAAATCCGCGCCGTTCCCAATAGGTTGAGAAGGTCTCGTATCCAATTCTTTGTGAAGGCATGTGGTCGAAGGCGTTCCATTCCCAAACGATTTCTCCGTCGGGGGTGAATTCGATCAGCCGGTCTCCCATGACCCATTGATCTTTTCGTGGAGCCTTTGCATCGTATTCACTCGTATAATAATTGGCAATACGCCTTTTCTCCGTGGATAGGGCGATTATATTTCCGCTGTCCAAGAGATTGGCGTCGTGGTGAAAGGTCAGTGCCTCAACTGGAGTGGCCTCGCTAGGTCCTTGAGGCCGATCGTCAGCGTACCACGAACGTGTTACGTTGCCGAGAAGATCGACTTCGACGAGGTGATGGTCAGCTGTAACATAGAAAATGTGGCCATCGCTCCGATCGTTAAAGCCGGCGATCCGCGAACCCGTTTGGTAATACCAGATCGGATTTCTTTCTAGATCCGCCATCGTGAGCATGCCAAAGCTTTCCCCGAATCGCATTTCCTCTTCATTCCCCAACTGGGTTTACCTGGGAATGCGACGGCGAGGGTTGAAAAGGCGGTAGCCCGACTCCGCTCGTGAATGATCTAATTTAGTCACTTGGATATCGGGGAACTCGGCTGCGTGCGCGGGTAGGCCTGGAGCGGTGAAGCTGAGAGGCTTTGAGTGCGCGACATTACCGTTCGCGTCTTCGATGCTAACCGTTACTTTGTGCGTCTTGTCGGGGCTGAAGCCTATGACGGTAAGACCTTTGCTTGGATCTTGAGTATAATCATGACGGACAATGCGTTCGTGTTCTCCATCAGAGATTGCGATAGTCGTTTTTACTGAACTGTCAGCTTCGAAGGTCAGGATTGCAGCCAATGGAGCCGCATCATTTGGATTGGGCTCCAAGGAGGGAGCGACTGTGAATTGCGCTCCGCCTTTTGATCCGCAAGCGGAGAGCAATAAGGCAAACAATAGTAGCGAGTAGGTCTTCATTATTGGCGTCATCTTGTGTTGTCTACTCCCGTTCCCATTTGATAGCCCACGGGTCACCCGTCTCCAACTGGAACTGTCTCAGTTGCTGTTCGAGCCGCTTTCTGGTGGAGCGCTTTTTTGGATCGTCGGCCAGATTATTGGTTTCGTTTGGATCGGCCTTTAGATCATACAATTCAATACGCGGGCGGTGCAGCAAGCTCTCCGGCGTTCGCTTGCCGTATAGTTCGAGTCCTTGCTTCTGCATAGATACCCAGGTGGGGGATTCAAGGAGGTCTTTCGCCAATGGAAACTCGAGTCCGTGAGCGATGTTGAAAATCAATTTATAGCGCTTTGTCTTTATCACTCGCATGGGGTAGTACATGGTCACTTCGTGGGAGGTATGGGATGCATAGACTCGATCCCAACCATCCAGACTACCGCTAATTCCTTTGCGAAAAGATCTACCGTGTAAATCCATGTCGGATACATCTACACCAGCAAAGTCGTAAATGGTCGGAGCGATATCGACCCAGGAAATCATCGCGCTCTGAACGCGCCCAGCTCTCTTCTGGCTTGGTTCGCGAACAATGAGCGGAAGCCGCATCCCGGGCTCGTATAGAGTGGTCTTTGCTCCTGCGAATGCGATGCCATTGTCGGAAATGTAGATGATCAGAGTACTGTCATATTTACCCGCTTGCTTCAGAATCTCGACTAGCCTGGCTACTCCTTGATCCAATCGGGAAACCGATTGGTAGTATTCAGCGATCTCTGCTCGAGAGGCGGGGGTATCGGGCAAGAACGGGGGGACGAGGACGTCTTCGGGATCATAGGCAATCGGTTTGATTCCCGGATAGCCTTCATCGCGATTTCCGAATCGGTTGGGCTTTGGGTAGGTGTCGAAGGTCGGCAGGCCGTTGGGCAGAAAGGCGTTGGATCGATGGGGGTCGTCAGTGGCGTAGAAGAGAAAGAAGGGTTTGTCGCTTGGGTCTTCTATAACGGGGCGAGATTGCTCGGCCATTTCCCAAGGGCTCCGGCCGATCGTCTTAGGATCGTTCGCGGCGCCAGCGGATAAAACAATGTCGAAGGCAAAAACGGATTCTGGAGCGACGTGAAACTTCCCGATGCGAGCTGTGCGATAACCGTTTTCGCTCAACGCCACCGGAAGACTCACGATATCGTCAAAGCTCTGGTAGTGGTGAAAGGTGTGTTGAAGACCGTACTGCCCATTTCGATGATTGTGTAGTCCTGTAAGTATGACAGATCGGCTCGGACTGCAACTGGCGGTGGTGCAATTGGCATCAGTGAACAGGGTGCCGTCCGCGGCTAATGAGTCCAGACCCGGCGTTTTGATAACCGGATTCCCATAGCAGCCAAGCGCATCCGTTCCGTGATCGTCAGAGACGATGAGCACGATGTTGGGCTTTTCGGCTGAGGCGACTGCAACGGCTTCTCCAAAAGCTAAGATTAAAACTGCTAGGTGGCGATAGTTCATACTTTACTGTTTTCAAACATTCTTTGACTCGTTTTTAGAACGCAATAGAATCCAAGCGTTGATCGTGTAAAATCCAGTAACTTTTCTCTCGCTACATAGCGTCCTATAGACCGCTAAGAGTTCGCGGTTCGAAACTTCCTGTTTACAAACGCTTTGGTTTCCGTAACTAAAGGCGTGGTATCGTGAAATTCCAAAACGACAAAGAAAAGCTGGATACAGTGCGAAAGGAGCTATTCTCATGCGTAATAGGAGATGTGATGGATGGCATGGGGTATACGCGCCAATATCTGCCGCCGCAGATTCGGCCACTGCAAAAGGGCATGACGGTTGTTGGCCGAGCTAAAACGGTATTGGAGGCAGACTGCGCAGGGCACTCAATTCATCACGAAAAGCGCGAGGCTCCATTCGGGGTTATGCTGGATGCTCTAGATAGCATTAATGAGAACGAAGTCTACGTTTGCGCAGGAGCATCGCCCACTTACGCGCTTTGGGGAGAATTGATGAGCAATGCTGCCAAGTATCGAGGAGCGGTGGGAGCCGTGATGGAGGGGTATTCACGTGACACTAAGGGCATTTGCGAAATGGGATTTCCAACCTTTTCATTCGGATCCTACGGACAAGATCAAGGCGTGCGGGGCCGAGTTATCGATTACGATTGCCCGATACGCTTCTCGAACCAGGTTCAGGTCGATCCTGGCGATATTGTATTTGGCGATATTGACGGGGTGGTCATCGTACCAAAATCGATTGAGGATGGGGTGATCGATGCGGCTCTCGAAAAAGTTCGAGGTGAGAATATCGCTAGACAACGTATCCAGGAAGGTATTCCAACCAGGCAAGTTTGGGAAGAGCTAGGGATCCTGTAGACTCGCAGTAGCGCGGTCCTTGAGGCCGAAGACCCTGGCAGTCTATGTAAGGATACCTGCTCAGAGTTCACTCTTTGCGCATCGGATTTTATATTAAAGATCGACACGGTGCCTTGTTATATTCGGAGTAAATCGTGAGATGAAGTCTTGCCTATCGTGCGCGGTTTACGGAAATATGGGCGCTAAAGTATGAAAGCTCTAGAGTTAGTCGCGGAAAGCGAGTTCGAGTACAAAGAGGTAGATAATCCGCAGATCAAGAACGATGAGGTCCTGATCCGAGTGAAAGCCTGTGGCATCTGCGGCAGCGATGTCCATGGCATGGACGGCAGTTCCGGCCGGCGCATTCCTCCAATTATCATGGGACACGAGGCTTCGGGAGTCATCGAAGCTCTAGGAAGCTCGGTAGATTCCAGCGCATGGAAGCCGGGAGATCGAGTCACTTTCGATTCTATGGTGTACTGTGGCGAGTGCTGGCACTGTCGACGGGGTGAGACGAACCTGTGCGATAATCGCATGGTGCTTGGCGTATCCTGCGGGGATTACCGCAATCATGGCGCTTTCGCTGAGTTCGTGGCAGTTCCTGAAAGAATTCTTTATAAATTACCCGACTCGCTTAGTTTCGAACATGCCGCATTGACGGAGGCCGTTTCTGTAGCGGTGCACGCGGTAGATCTCACGCCAATTCAGCTGGACGATTCTGCCGTGGTTGTCGGTTCTGGAATGATCGGCCTGCTTGTGATTCAATCCTTGAAAGCGGCAGGCTGTGGCAAAGTGATCGCCGTGGATCTGGACGAAGAACGTTTGGCTCTGGCGAAAAAGCTGGGCGCGAGCGAAACGGTGAAAGCGGATTCGGGCGATGTCCCCGAGGCAATTCGCCAGATGACTGAGGGAAGAGGCGCCGATCACGCATTCGAAGTCGTAGGAATGGATCCCACTTTGAAGACGGCAATCGACTCCGTTCGTAAAGGGGGCACAGTTACATTGGTCGGAAATTTGAAACCAGTAGTGGATTTCTCATTACAGGAAGTCGTCACACGGCAAATCAATCTAATCGGAACCTGCGGATCGGCTGGTGAATACCCAGCCTGCTTGAATCTCATCGCGGATGGAACCATTCGCGTTGACGAAATTATTAGCGCTACCGTTCCGCTTTCCGAAGGGGCTTCCTGGTTCGATCGGCTTTACAAGGGCGAGAAGGGCTTGGCCAAGGTGATTCTCAAACCGGAGTAGCTAGTGTACCGGCTCGAGCATAATCGCAGTGAAATCCGAGATCGATGCGACAATTTTGCGGCTCGATCGAATTGCTAATCTTCTTGATGCCGCGTTTCCCATACCCGGAACTCGGGTTCGCATAGGTTGGGACAGCATAGCCGGACTCATACCGGGCGTCGGCGATGTGATCACGGCGACACCGCTTTTCTACTATCTTTATGTCGTGCACAAATTCAACTTGGGCTGGCGGTTGCTCTGAAAATCGTCATTAACCAATTGATCGACATCCTAATCGGTACCGTCCCGCTCCTAGGCGATCTTATGGACGTCGTTTTCAAGGCCAACTTCCGAAATGCCCGTCTCCTAATCGTCGCTCTCGATGCCAGACCGAATCGCTTCGATACTCTCTGAAAGGTAGAACAGGCATCTTGCCTGTTTACACAACCCAGGCAGGAAGCCTAGGCTACTTTAAAAGAACGTATTCTAAAACTTATCTTGGCGCTCGCAAACGTATCCGAGATAGGTTTTGGGTTAGGTTATAGCGTAGGAGCGGCTTTGTGCCGCGATGGATATTGTCTTCTGACATATCGCGGCATAAAGCCGCTCCTACAGGAAACCGTCGATATTGATCGATCAAAAATCAGTTTGTTCTGTTATTCATGAGTATAACTCCACTAAATTATTCACCTAAATCATGCCAAAGAATTCATTGAAAACTGGAATAATCGGACTGGGAAAAGTCGCCCACATACATGCGGCTGCCCTGCAAAAATTGTCGCAATCGGAATTCGTCGCGGTTTGCAGCCGCAATCCTGAAAAGACAAAAGACTTTGCGGATCAGTACGGGGTCTTTGGATACACCGATCTCGAGACATTTATCTCTGATTCTGGAGTTGAGGTCCTGCTCGTTTGTACGCCGCATCCAGCTCACAAGGATGTCTCAGTAGCCGCCGCGAAGGCAGGCATCCATCTATTAATTGAAAAGCCTCTGGCTTCTTCGCTAGAGGACTGCGACGATATTATCGAAGCCGTGGAAGCTGGCGGCGGCAAGCTGGGCATGGTCAGTCAACGGCGTTTCTTCGATCCTTGTTTGAGGGTTAAACAAGCCATTGACGATGGAAAGATTGGCGATCCCATTCTCGGGTTCGCTACCATTCTCGGTTGGCGAGACGAGCCCTATTACAATAGCGATCCCTGGCGAGGCTCTTGGGACGGGGAAGGGGGAGGGGTGCTCGTCAATCAAGCGCCGCACCAACTAGACCTCCTCCTTTGGTATATGGGCGAGTTGGAAGAAGTTTTCGGCTATTGGGGCAATCTCAACCATCCTTATATCGAAGTTGAGGATACAGCTGTCGCGGTGGCCAAATTCAAGAATGGAGGCTTGGCGAATATCGTGCTCAGCAATTCGTTCAATCCGGCTATACAAGGGAAAGTGCAAGTTCTGGGAAGCAATGGAGCCTGCGTCAGCGTACAGACCGACGGCGGGCAGATGTTCGTGGCTGGAATGAGCAAAATTGAAGAGCCCCCATTCAACGATATCTGGACGGTTTCCGGAGAGAGCGATCTGCGAGAGGGTTGGGAAAAGGCTGATGGCCAACGTTTCGCGGAAGTGGATCCCATCAATTATTACCACCGACTGCAAATCGAGGATTTCCTGGAAAGCATTATAGACGATCGCCCGCCGCTCGCCGACGGATTGGCGGGCCGACGGGTGGTGGAACTGTTCACGGCCATTTATCGTTCTCAACGCGATAACACCCCGGTAAAGTTCCCACTGCAGCCGGAACGGGATCGCAACGACTTCGACGGACGAACCCCGTAGCGCGGCTACTTTCAAGAGTAGCACAGGCTTCCAGCCTGTTAAAGACACAGGCAAGATGCCTGTGCTACCTCATCGGAGGACCGAGCCGCTCCTCCCTACCAGTAGCAGGTTTATTGAGGTAGGGAGGACTGGCTCAGTCCTCCAAGCCCCTATCGATTCCCCAATTTGATCAGCCTTTCAAGTCTGTGTTTTTGGAAAAAAGTACACAGAAGGCTGGGTAACGAGTTTCGTGAATCACTAGATTTTTCTACCAACGGTTTGTCTAATTTCTCAGTCCTTGGAGTAACTTGAATTGTCGGAATTTATACAATATATCGTCAACATTGTGCTATTGCCAGAATGCTAAACCTGATATATTATTTCACGTATCACCAAGATCAGTAGCTGTTAGAATCATTTTGATCTCCGACGGTTATTCTTTACCAGTCCCAACTAACCCAACCCCCAAATATATGAACGTAGCTTCTATTCCCTTACGGCGTTTACGCCTATTCGCGTTGGCCATTGCCATCGCTGGGAGCGTTTCAATCGCTCTCCCGCCAGTACGGCAGAGCGGGATCCCCAAATAGGCAGATAAGCCGATATATCTAATAGTGGTATTCAACAAACCCAAATCCGTCTTAGATGGATCCTATTGGGCTCGTCGAAAACGAGGACTCCTAGTCCCGCGAAGAGGGGCGGTTACGGAGATTATAATCCAATGTTCATCACCGTTCTCCCGCTGCCGCGGGTTCACTAGGATGTCCCGCTGCGCGAAACAAATAGGATGGCGCCCCGCGGCTGCGGAATCGCCAAGAAAGGTGATTCAACGAATACAATATTTGATCTAAGAAACCTTACATCCGACAAAGTCGGATCATTATTGGCCCTGGCGAAGACAGGGACTCCTAGTCCGGAGACTCTCGCGGGACGATGACGAAACTCCTACGGTAACTCCTTAGCCAGGATGTTGCGGAAATCCACCGTCATTTCCCGCTTAGGATGAACTTGTATCCCGATCGGGCCTTCAGGGACGATGGTTTCCGATTCGTAATTCATAATTTCCGTGCCGTTGAGCCAAGTCGTGTATGTGTTTCCAACTACTTCTACCTTGATCGTGTTCCAGTCTTCCATATTGAAAACTTCTTGAGCGGTTTCCACTTGGATAGGGTATCCCTTGCCAGGAATATAGGGAAGAGCGGTCATATCGCGCTTCAAACTGCCCGACTCTCCGATTTGTATTTGCTCTCTGGTGTCGCGTAGAAAAATGCCCGTATCGATCCTTCCCTCGCCAAACTTGAAATCGGCTTGGAAGACGAAATTCTGGTAGCTTTTCGCGGTTTGCAGGATATCGCCTTTTTGCTCCGGGTCGTTGACAGCGTGCAGGATCCCGTCCTTAACCTGCCAGCAGGCGGCATTCTTGTAATCCCAGCCGCTTAAGTCCTGTCCATTGAATATCGAATCCAAGCCGTCTTTATTAGAGGAGCAGCCGTTTATAAGGAATAGGAGTGCGGGGATAAGGATAATAGGGATCTTCATATATAGGATTCTAAAGCGCTTTCAGTTCGAGAAGTACAGCGATTATCAATGTGTTTGATCCTTACCCGTCACTAGGTGAACATTTTTTTGCTGTCTACCAATGACGGAGGCGAATCTTGAAGTAGCACAGGCATCCTGCCTGTGGGCAGAGGTTGGGGTCACAGATTGCAAGCCTTTGCGACCTCGTTAAAATTAGCTAAAGAAGCGGTGTCGGTAGAAATTCCTAGACGCTGGAATCGGGGCCCTGTTGAATAGCACGTATTGAATTGAGTTCGAACCCGATTCCACATATCCGCAGATAATCGATCGCTAACCCCATGAATACACCCAAGAGAAAGACCAGCATCTTGATTACCGCGTTCTTTTTTTTGTCGTTGCTCCTTAGCGTGGGCGCTTCGGGGCAGAGCGGTGAATTAGACTACAATCGCGACGTGCGTCCGATCCTCTCCGATAACTGCTTTCGCTGCCACGGGCCCGATGCCGATAATCAGAAGTCGGAGTTTCGTCTGGATACACGCGAGAGGGCCATAGCGGATTTAGGGGGCTATGCGGGACTCGTCCCGGGAGATTTGGATGCTAGCGAGGCTCACCATCGTATTTGGGAAGATGAGGTTCTGGAAGATCGGATGCCGCCTCCGGAATCCAAATTGTCGCTCTCGGACGAGGAGAAACGTATCCTGGATCGCTGGATTGCCGAAGGGGCCCAGTATGATCAGCATTGGTCGTTCAAGCCAATTGCCCGGCCACAACTGCCGGAGCTTTCGCCTGCAGATCGCGCTTGGGCGTCTAACGAGATTGATCATTTCATTTTAGACCGATTGAAGGAAGAAGGGTTGGATCCATCTGATCGAGCCTCCAAAGCGACCCTCATTCGTCGGGTTAGTTTAGACCTGACCGGTTTGCCTCCAACACCGGAAGAAGTGGATGCCTTCCTCAATGACGAAAGCGAAGGAGCGTGGGAGCGCCTTGTGGACCGGTTGATAGGGTCGCCCCGTTACGGTGAACGCATGGCTTTGGTTTGGTTGGACGCGGCTCGCTACGCGGATTCAGGAGGCTATCAAAATGACATGCGCCGCAGTCAATGGCCCTGGAGGGATTGGGTGATCGATGCCTACAACGCCAACATGCCTTTTGATCGATTTACCATAGAGCAGCTCGCTGGAGACCTCCTTCCCAATCCGACTCGAGAGCAGCGCTTGGCGACTGCCTTTAATCGAAATCATCGTATCAACAATGAGGGCGGGATCGTGCCGGACGAGTTCATAGTCGAATACGTGGCCGATCGGGTGGAAACGACGTCAACGGTATGGCTGGGGCTGACCATGAACTGCTCCCGTTGCCACGATCACAAGTATGACCCCATCACTCAGAAGGATTTCTACAGCCTATTCGCATTCTTCAACAACATTGATGAACACGGTCAGGATGGAACCATCGCTCCCGCTCCGAACATGGATGTCTATACCGGCGGAACGGAAGTCGAACATCGGCGACTCAAAGATGCCCTGGATCTAGCCGTCAGGGACGTGAGAGAATTGCCGAAGAAACGGTATCAGAATTTTAATGACTGGCTAGCGAAGGCGTCTTTCGATCGGGCGGAGTCAATCGAAGGGCTGAAATCTCTGCCTTTGCCAACTTCGCACCTGACTTTCGATTCAGTAGAAGATGGAGCAATCATGGATGCTCGAGATTCCAATCGAAAAGGGATCCTTGTCGGCCGAACTGAAAAGGATCCGCGGATTGCGGCCGATACTGAATACGGTTCGGGAATCCGTCTAACTAGAACAGGATATGCTCGTCTAGACCAAGCCCATGGTAAAATTTTTGATTCGAGTGAACCGCGCACGTGGCTGACGCATATCCATGCCCCGAGAGCTTTCGCGGGTTCGGAAGGTCCTCTTTTGGCCATGGCTGAGAAAGATTCGCTTAAAGGGTACCGTATTATGCTTGAGGATACGGGTCCAAGGAAGGACTTTCGAGTATCATTCCAGTTAATGCTGAATCTGGACAAGGAACAGGGCATTGAAGTTGTGACAGGGCCTATAGTCGAACCAGACAAGCCGGTTCGTATCGGAGTATCCTGGGATGGAAGCCATAGAGCGAGCGGGGTAGGAATCTATGTAAATGGGGAAGCGGTGGAGACCACTGTCCTCTTGGATAACTTGGAATCGCCGACTCCGAGCTCGTTGCCCCTTCTAATCGGAGCCAGGGCAGAAAAAGACGCTAGGGAATTTCTCCGAGATGCGACTTTGAACAATGGAATCATCGATGATGTCCAGATTTTCGATCGTGCGTTGAGCGATTCGGAGATTGCGGCTCTATCCTCTGCGGATCCGGTCGATTCGCTTCTAGCTCATTTGAGCCCATCTGCTCAAAAGGCTCTTGAAATCGAGTGGATTAGCCAGGATGGCGAGGGGAGGGGATTGCTTGAAGAATTAGCAGCCAAAGAACGCGAGTTGAATCTATTCGAATCGCAGCAGATCACTCGGGTCAGCGTCATGGAAGAGACACCGGATTTACGTCCGTCGTACATTTTAAAGCGAGGCGCTTATGATCAACCCGATACCAGCGAAGTGTTGGAGCCAAGATCACTAGAAGCTTTGCCGCCGATGAAGCCAAGTTTGCCAAGGAATCGACTGGGCTTAGCCAAATGGATCGTGGATCCGGAAAATCCACTTACAGCCCGCGTGGCTGTAAACCGCTACTGGCAAATGTATTTTGGGAAGGGCCTAGTGAAGACGGCCGAAGATTTCGGATCGCAGGGAGAGTCGCCGAGTCACCCTGAACTGCTCGATTGGATGGCGTCTGAATTCATTGAAAACGGCTGGGATATCAGAGCGATGCAAAAGATGATCGTAATGAGCTCCACATACCGCCAATCTTCGAGAGTTACCGATGAGTTGTTGGAAAAGGATCCCGAGAATCGACTGATCGCTCGCGGTCCGAGATACCGACTAAACGGTCAATCGATTCGGGACCAAGCGCTAGCGGTATCCGGACTGTTGGTAGAGCGTATAGGCGGACCACCAGTGATGCCCTATCAGCCCGAAGGCCTCTGGGACGAAGTAAGCGCCAAGGGGTATAAGTACATCGTGGGTGAAGATGATGATCTGTATCGGAGAAGCATGTACACCTTTTGGCGACGTACTGTGCCGCCCCCATCGATGATGAATTTCGACAACGCATCGCGAGAAGCCTGCTCAGTATTGACCGCCCGGACCAACACGCCTCTGCAAGCCCTCAATTTGATGAATGACGAGCAATTCGTGGAAGCCGCCCGCTCACTGGCCGAACGCATGTTGCGAGATGGCGGGAGTTCGCCAGACGAGCAAATTGCATACGGCCATAAGTTGGCACTCAGTAGAAATCCAGACCCCGATGTCTTGAATCTTCTTACGGATGGTTATCGGAACTATTTGGATACCTACGAATCGAATCCCGATCAAGCCAAGAAGCTGATCGAAGTGGGGGCCTCCTCCCCAAGTCACGAAATCGAGAGTACTAAACTCGCGGCCATGTCGGTAGTTGCCAACGTGTTACTGAACCTAGATGAAACCCTTACCAAGGAGTAGATCAAGCTGATGGACCCACTCACCGAATCTCAAGTTCTTATGAACCGTCGCCAGTTCTTCGGAAAGACAGCGACCGGTCTCGGAGCCGCGGCTCTCGGCAGTTTGCTTGGTCGAGAGCTGATGGCGGATGACTCCTTGGGCAAGTCGTTTCCCAATTTTCCTCCCAAAGCGAAACGCGTTATTTATCTATTCCAATCCGGAGCGCCTTCCCAGCTGGATCTTTTTGATTGGAAGCCGGAACTACGGGAGCGATTCGCGACGGATCTTCCGGACTCTATCCGCGGGGATCAGCGGGTTACCGGAATGACCGTCGGGCAAAAGCGATTTCCCATCGCCCCGACAATCTATAATTTCAAGAGGCACGGACAGAGTGGGGCTCTAGTCAGCGAACTCATGCCCAACATCGGACGCATCGCCGACAAGCTATGCTTTATTAAATCGATGTACACCGAGGCCATTAACCATGACCCGGCTATCACTTTTTTCCAAACCGGGTCGCAAATCGCCGGCCGCCCGAGCGTAGGATCTTGGCTTTCTTATGGCCTTGGCAGTATGAACGATAATCTTCCGGCCTTTGTTGCCATGGTATCGACTGGAACGGGGCGTCCAGGAGGCCAGCCGCTTTACGATCGACTTTGGGGCAGCGGTTTCTTGCCCACGACCCATCAGGGAATCCGCTTTCGCGGCATTGGTGACCCCGTCTTGTATCTAAAAAATCCATACGGCTTAGATCAGCCTACCCGCCGACGGATGCTGGATGATCTAAACGCCATCAATCAAAAAAAATACGAGGAATCCGGCGATCCTGAAGTGGCTACTCGCATCGCCCAATACGAACTTGCCTACCGCATGCAAACCTCTGTGCCGGAACTAACTGACCTTTCATCCGAGCCAGAATCCACCTTCGAGGCCTATGGGCCCGAATCCCGCAAGCGGGGCACCTTTGCGAGTAACTGCATCTTGGCGCGGCGACTTGTGGAGCGCGATGTACGCTTCGTGCAACTCTTCCACATGGGCTGGGACCAGCATAAGGTCTTGCCGAATCAGATACCGGGGCAATGCTACGATACGGATCAAGCATCAGCAACTCTTATCGAAGACTTGGAAAGACGTGGACTATTGGAAGACACCCTCGTCATTTGGGGAGGGGAGTTCGGGCGCACGGTCTATTGCCAGGGAACTTTGACAGAGGACAACTACGGACGCGATCACCATCCGCGTTGCTTTACAATCTTCATGGCTGGAGCTGGAGTGAAACCAGGCATCACTCACGGCGAAACCGATGATTTTGGATACAATATTACCCAGGACCCGGTGCATGTACACGATTTGCATGCTACCATGCTGCACTTGCTGGGCATCGACCACAAACGCCTGACCTTCAAATTTCAGGGACGGCACTACCGGCTAACTGATGTGCACGGACACCTCATTCGAGAGATTATGGATTGATAGGATTGACTGTGGGAGTATCCGTTTTCGGCGACTACGGGCAGGACTCGCAATTTGGCTGTACCGTTGAAAATGCGCCCAAGCGGATGGTAGGGCTGCTTGCGTGCCTCGCTCGTAGTGCCGCAATTGCGTTACGAAGGCGGGTCCACAAGCAGCCGCGTTGGATGGTCAACAAACTAGGGATTCGGCCGGTTAGGGACAACCGGCCCTACCATTGCGAAGCGATGCGAAAATTAGGCAGGGCTGATTGCGTGTGTCTCGTTAGTGGCCTTGACGAAGGCTGAATCCCAATCAGCCGAACACAAACGCGGCCAATTGAGGACAATTTGGCCCTACCATCATCGACTGACTCACCACCTATTTCGAATCGATCAGTTCTCGCAGCAATTCCAAGGACTTGCGCCAGCCATCGGAGAGCATTTGCTCGAATGCCTCATCAACTTTCATAATGAAGAAGCGCGGCGAGTGGATGATGCTATCGAGTCGTCTATCTCTTTAGCGCAATGCCCCCGGTAGAGGAAAGGCGATTATCCTACAATCCAAATACCTTCTCGGGTCCGTGAGCTATGATTTGCTTGATGATTTCCTTGGACTCCTCGTTTTTATTGATATGGGGAAACGGAGAGCCCATCTGTTTACGGCAACGACGGAGCGTTGCCCTCCAAAAACGCGCCTACCAAACGTCTAATTAGTGACGGCATTCGGCATAGATTAGTTTCCCCTAGACAACCATTTGAAGATTCGATTATCTTTAGGCAGAGTCCGATTTTGGAGATTCGGTGGGACGCTCGATAAGGCAGGTCCTATTTCACCACTTCCATGATTGCGAAGCCGCCTGGGTTCCAAGCAGTGGCCAGAATGTAGAGTTTCTCTACCGATCCATCCTCCGCTAGGAGAGGCTTCCAAGCCGCGTTGTGAATATGGTCAAATAATTCGAGGCCGAAGTCTTTCTTGGGAGTGACCTCGGAGATTACCTTGCCATCCTTGTCGAGAACGTAGCAAGGAGCGGGCGTTTGTCCGCCAGGGCCGCGAAGGCAGCCAACAAGCGTGTACCCATGATGAAAGTCGATGTCGCAAGGGAGTGATCCCGCGGGTAGATTGGTGTTTTCCAAGAAGGTGCCCTGAAAATCGAAATCCTCGATTCGCGAGTTGGCCCGGTCGGCTACCGCTAGGCGATGTTGTAGCGGATCCAAGGTAATTCCGTGCGCCGTGCCGAAGAGGCCGTACTCGTCAAGATCAGTAGCTTTTCCTCCGAAATGATCATCGAACCAAGTGGCCGACCAAGGATCGGCAATAGAAATATAGTTTCCCCTAGAGTATCCGTCTGCCACATACAATTTGCCATTTGCGTATTCCGTGTCGGTCGGCTTGAAGTCGCCACCCCTGCCATAGTAATCGTTGATGCGAGTTGGGGAATTCAAGGTGGAGACTAGCTTGCCTTCATCGGAAATGATGTAGACGCGGGCTTTTTCATTGTCGGGCAAGGCTAGGAATCGCTCGCCATCAGCCCGGTAGAGGATGGTTGTATTGTGGAAATTGCCTTCAATGATTTCCGGATCGGTTATGGGGAGGACCTTCTTCTGCTTGAGATCGTTGCTCATCCAAATGACACCCGCTCCTTTGAGACCAAAGAAGACTTCGCCCGTCCGACTATCGACTGCGAATCCGCCGTGAGCCTTGGACAGATGCTGGTCTGTCTCAGAGGGGAGTCCGCTCAGCTCTTCGATGTAGCGGAATTGAAAGGGAGCCGAACCGGCTAGATCCGCCGCTTGAGCGTCGGTAAAGACTAAGCAGATTGAGAGGAAGGCCAGTTGGAGGATTTTCATTTTGTTGGGATGAATTAGTGAATGGGAAATCACAAAAGCCCTTGAGAAAAAGAGCCAGCGGAAAATGCGAGCGCAATACGAAATTGGTCTTGATGGAGAAGGGCCGTCATCGTCCCACTACCGCGTGAGATGCTGTATTGCATGAGTTTTACTTGAACAGTGATTTCGTTGCCGAAATCAAATCACGTCGCGTGGCAGGATCCCGCAAGCGGGAGCAGGTAAGAGTTTTAGATTGAAACCTGTTCGCGAAGCGATCCTGGTCCCGACTTGGCGGGATTTTGCGGAGCAACTGTTAACGAACAATCCATGCTCTTGATCCCGTCGCCATTGACAGCTAAATAGAAGGCCGGTAGAAACTTCCTCTGATGACTAAGCTGACGCGGCGTGAATCCCTGGCGAAGATAGCCTCACCGATGGGCTTGGGAATGACGGGGTCTGCCCTAAGTCGGGCGAATGCGGCCACGCCGAAATCAGGTATTAGCCAGAGGATTACAAGTTACGAAATCATTCCGGTTCGTGTTCCTATGCATGACCGTGTACGCGATGTTTTTGCGGAGGTTTATAGCAAACAAGGTATCGACCGTGACTTCTACGACTCAACATTGGTAAAACTGTACACGGATGAGGGTTTGGTGGGATCAGCCGATGCCCTGCTTAACGTATCGGACTCTTTGGGCTCCGTTCCAAAAGCCGAAGCCATTTGCCGGCGCCTGGTAGGCCGGTCGCCTTGGGAATTTCTGCATGACGACGAACTAGGAGGCATCCTCATGGCTGTATACGATCTAGTGGGTCAGGCAGCGGGCCTACCGGTTTCCCGGTTGTTCTCCTCCCAGCCAAGAGAGCGGATTGTCCAGGCGTGGTGGAGCCAGTGCTTTCCACCCGAATTGATGGCCTCGGAAGCGAAGCTTGGATACGACCTGGGATACCGGCTATACAAAGTGAAGGCTCGGCCATTCGAGGATCCCTTTGAACAAGCGGCAGCGATCCGATCGGCTACCGGTTCCGATATGAAAGTTTGGGCTGATGCCAATGGTACGCTAGGAACGTTGGATCAAGCATTGGAATTTGGCGAGGGGATCGCAAAGTTCCCGCAATACGCAGGGATTGAGTCGCCATGCCCGGGGGGTAGGGTGGATGACTACCGAGCCCTGAAAGGAAGGTTCCCCTTGCCGCTCGCCGAACACATCCCCTCGGATCCTATGCCATTTATCCGAGAAGAGCTGCTAGGAGCTCTGGTTGTTGGCGGTCCAATCGGGAAAACCCTGATGCAACGAGCCCTAATGGCAGAAGTCACTGGCGTTCCCATTTGGCTGCAGCATAGCATTTTCACCGGAGTCGCTCAGGTGTTTCAAGCCCATCAAGTAGCGGCGTATTCAAGCATAACGCACGGCGTGAGCATTACGCATGTGATCCAGGACGATTTAATGATCGAGTCCTTTGAAATGGATAATGGTCTCTACCAAGTACCGACACAGCCGGGTATCGGTGTTCGGTTCGACGACGATGCTATCGAGGGTTATCGTAGAGGGTAGGACAGGCATCTTGCCTGTCTGAGACACAGGCTGGAAGCCTGTACTACTTCATTTGAAGGAACCCCGCTACGTGGTTGCCTGATGCCAGAATCTCGATCAGGTTCCGTTTATGAAACTCAAAGGCAAGGTAGCCATCGTTACTGGAGCGGCATCGGGGATCGGCCAAGCGACTGCCCGTCGCTTCGTGTCCGAAGGGGCTAAGGTTGTAGGCTATGATGTGGACGATGCCGGTTTGGCAGCGCTTAAGCAGGAACAACCAAGTGTTCATACTCGAACGGGGGATGTCGCTGATTCGCGATCGGCAAAGCAAGTTGCCGAAGAAGTGTTCGCGGAGTTTGGCAGACTCGATATCCTAGTCAATTCGGCGGGCATTACAGCGAGAACGGTCGATTCCAATGCGGATCTCGAAACCCGCTGGGACGCGGTTATGCAGGTTAATGCCAAAGGAACGTTGATAATGTCCGAAGCTGCTGTTGCGGCGATGCGAGAATCGGGAGGCGGCTCGATTGTTAACTTGTCTTCGGTCATGGGATTGGTCGGTTATCCAACGGCCCTACCATTTTCTGACGGCTTCAATCCCTATCCTCACAGCAAAGGAGCGGTCGCTCAGATAACTCGGGATATGGGTGTGCGATTGGCCAAAGAAGGCATTCGTGTGAATGCGGTGTGCCCAGGCTTCGTATACACTGCTTTGACGGAGAATGTAACCGGAAATGAAGAAGTTCACAAAACGATGAAGAGTCTTCATCCTTTGGGCCGAATGGGGAAGGCTGAGGAAGTCGCTGCCGTGATCGCTTTCCTGGCCTCCGACGATGCCTCGTTTGTGGTCGGCGCCACTTGGACGGTAGACGGTGGATACACGGCTCAGTGATCCTGATGCGTAACCGTTCGGCAACCGCGTGACTAGGAGTCCTCGTCTTTGCAGAGTCCAATAAGATTCAGCTTTGCTGGATGTAAGGTTTATTGTCCAAAGGTGAATCTCGGTAGAAAACCTATTTGGCGAGCTAGGGAAACATCCTACTTGTTCTGCCTAGCGGGGCATCCTAGCGAAACATCCTAGCTGGGGAGTAGTGACAAACTTTCATATTGTACAGTGATTTCGTTGCCGAAATCAAATCACGCTTTGCGTGGCAGGAACCCGCAAGCGGGAGTAGGTAAGAGTTTTAGATTGAATCCTGTTCGCGAAGCGATCCTGGTCCCGACTTGGCGGGATTCTGCGAAGCAACTGTTGAAGGACGATTGAATGCTTCGAAGGCGCTGCACATTCTAAAACGCCGCAGTTCGCGGTTTTAGCGTCCTTCGTGGACTTTGCGGTTTATATAATGAGCTGATCTGATTTGCAGATTCGAATCGATTCCTGCTGCCAACATATTCCCGAAGAAAGGATTCGCTTAATCGTGGACTAGGTCTTTTTTTCGATGACATGAGCGCAGATTCAAAACTATCGGAATTGAATTTAGAACTCCCCCCGGCTCCGGCCCCGATGGGCGTGTACAAGCCCATTGTGATTGTGGGTGGCATGGCCTATCTTTCCGGTCACGGTCCCTTGCAATTGGATGGATCCTTGATGAAAGGAAGAGTAGGATCGGAGGTCGATCAGGATGTGGGCTATGCGGCCGCTCGCCAGACGGGATTGGCTATGCTGTCGACGCTCAAGGCAGGGCTAGGTTCGTTGGATCGAGTTAAGCGGGTGATCAAGGTTTTGGGAATGGTGAATAGCGACGCGGATTTTGAAAACCATCCCGCGGTGATCAATGGCTGCAGCGAATTGTTCGCGGAAGTTTTTGGAGAGGACAGCGGTGTGGGATCGCGAAGCGCCATTGGAATGGGCTCTTTGCCAGGCAATATTTCGGTGGAGATCGAAGGTATTTTTGAAATCGAATAGGAATTAGATCGATAACCGTATGTTGCTCTTCGATGCCCATTTGGACCTATCCCTCAACGCCCTGTCCTGGAATCGCGATCTGACCCAACCGCTAACGGACATCCGGGAGCGGGAGAAGGGCAAAACGGACATAAAAGCCCGAGGGACCGGGACCGTATGCCTGCCAGAAATGCGGGCGACGGAGATCGGCATTTGCATTGCTACTCAGATAGGTCACAGCGTATCCAAACATTCCCCGCTCTATGGCTGGAATAGCCCCGAGCTGGCATGGTCTCAAACGCAGGGTCAGCTGGCTTGGTACCGGACAATGGAAGAGCAGGGACATATGCGTCAGATTTCAACTGCTAGCGCTCTGGATGAGCAAATCAAAGCGTACCAAGAAAACCCTGACGGTACCCCTCTTGGCTACATCCTCAGCTTAGAGGGAGCTGACTCCCTGCTCACGCTCGAGTACCTTGAGCGAGCCTATAACTACGGGCTAAGGGCCGTAGGTCCCGCCCACTATGGTCCGGGTCGCTATGCTCCGGGAACGGGCGAATCCGGGCCTCTTGAGCCCCGAGGCCGAGAGTTGCTCAAAGCCATGGATAAGCTAGGAATTGCTTTGGATGTAACCCATTTGACGGACGAGGGAATGGACGAGGCTCTGGATCTCTTTCAGGGGACGGTCTGGGCCAGTCATAGCAATTGCCGCGCGATCATTCCTGGGCAGCGACAATTAAGCGATCATCAGATCAAGCGCTTGATAGAGCGCGATGCCGTAATTGGCGTGGCCCTCGATGCTTGGATGCTCTATCCGGATTGGATCAAGGGCACGACGACGCCTGAAGAATCTGGAGTGCTGCTAGATTCAGTTGCCGACCATATTGACTATGTATGTCAAATGGCAGGCACAACTCGACATTCAGGTGTGGGTTCAGATTTGGATGGAGGATTTGGCACGGAGCAGTGCCCCAAAGATTTGAATACGATTAAAGATTTGCAGCGCATCGCGCGGATTTTGGAAGGTCGTGGATACTCTGAAGACGATATCGCGGGAGTCATGCACGGCAATTGGCTGCGAATCGTGAGAACGATTTTAGGGGAATAAAATAGGG
The DNA here is from genome assembly GCA_036166175.1 of Verrucomicrobiota bacterium. Lineage (GTDB taxonomy): Bacteria > Verrucomicrobiota > Verrucomicrobiia > Opitutales > Opitutaceae > Pelagisphaera. Next base: position 32,431 of record JAYZHU010000074.1, read on the forward strand.
TCTTGGTACTCGCTTCCCGTAAAGACAGGTTGGTTCCCCGTTCAACCTAGTCGGCTGCTTAGGGACAAGCAGCCCTACCAATTTGCCAATAATTTAACCTATGGTAGGGCCGGTTGCCCGCCTCGCTCGCAGCCTTGGCGAAGACGGGTCCTCAACCGGCCGAGCCAGTCCTCCTTACCTTTTGGGACTCCTTGACGTGAGAGTAGCAAAGCCTTCCAGGCTGTGTATACAGGCAAGATGCCTGTTCTACTTTTGTGGTCGTCGCGGCCTGAAGTCCGCTGCTGCGTTTTTCTCAACTGAGGATTCGGTCGCGGGCGGTGACCGTCCACGTTCCCGTTGACTCTCCATTTTTAACAACCACGACCTTGTTGTGCAGGGCGACTGTAGGGCAGATGTGATTGGGGATGCCAAGGAAGGCGACGCCTATGGATAGCTCGGAAGCGCGGCTCGTTCGAGCAACCAGGTGCTCCTCGCTATGGCCGACGAACTCAATGTCATCCTCTATTCCAAGTAATTGAACGCGCGGATGGGGCATCTCCGAGGCTACCGCCTTGTGGCCGAGATCGAAACATACGAGATCCTCTCCGGGCTTGCTGATCACGCGGGTGAGTATTAGAGCCGCATGCTCGAAGGGAAGGTCTCTAAAAAGGTCACCGTATCCAAAATCCCAGAGCAAGGTTGTTCCGGGGCTTAGGTCCACATTTTCCCGTTGAGCGTGAATCGGAAAGGTCGGGCTCCCGCCTGCGACCACGCAAGGTACTGGAAGACTTTCTCTCGCGAGTCTTTCGAGCAATTCCTCCACTGGCTTGTAGTCATCGTCGCACCGCCGTTTACGCTCTTGGAAATCGGCGTCCCGGATATGCCCATCGTATACATGGAGACCTTCGAGGTGGATTTCTTCACTCTCGAAAACTCCTCGATAAAGAGCGTCAGCATCTTCCGCTCGAATGCCTGTTCGATTCATGCCTACGTTGATATCCAAAAATATTCCTATGGAGGTATCGAACTGCTGGCAATCGGATTCAATCGCTCTGAGGGAATCGAAGTTATCGACGATAGTGGCCACACGCGTATTCGGATTTTTCTTTGCCAATTTTACCAGGCTGGCGATATCTGGTTCGATTGGTTGTCTAGCGAGAAGGGCTTCCTTGGCTCCGCAATCGACAAGCATGCGCGCTTCCGCGAGAGTGGCGCATTTGAATTTCTGAATTCCCGCATTCATCTGCATGCGGACGATCTCCGCCATTTTGTAGGTCTTAACGTGCGGACGCAGTCGCGAGGGATCTCCAGCGATAGAGATCATTCGATCGATATTGGACTGAACGCGATCGGGGAAAACAATTAGCGTCGGAGATGGAAGGGCTGAAATGGCTTTTTCTGAAAGTGGCATAGTGTGTTGTTCAGACCCACCATGATTCGTAAAAATATAGCGGGGGCAATCATTAGCTCACATTGGCGAGAAGCCTAAATTTCCTTTGATGAATAAAGGCTATTGCCCCGCGGCTTCGAATCGGGTTTTAACGTCGAGGTCTCTTAAGCTCCCAATTAATCGCGTTGCCCGCATCACCATTCTTTGCGCTGGGATCCATTGTGTTTTTGCATCACCTCTAGACCTGTCATATTCGGAACGTGGATGAGCATCACCGGATCCACGCTGGCATCCTATTGGAAAAGGCAGCCGCCCAGCGATCAGCGATAGAACTCCTGACCTGGATCCAGACGGCGGGCTCCGTGGACTTCAGGGGGAGCACCGGTTTCGAGGGCTCCTAGATCGGGGGCTTTCCCATTGTAGCTGTCGTTCACGTTGGGTATGAGGACTCCCGCGTCGACGGCCTTTCCATTGGGGTCGAGTTCGAAATTTAGATCGACTGCGTGGTAAACCGGGCTGGGTAGACCTCTCTCCAAGGCGTGAATCGGCTTTTGCAGATCTTCGAAAACATCGAAATCAATGGTTAGGCTATTTTTCTCCAGGCCACTGGTTCGGCTAAAGCTCTTCAGAGTTTTGAATCCGACGGAATCCCCTGCCGCGTTTAGCAAATTAAATTGCTCTTCCGGACTGTTCGGTCCGCGGTTGGGCCGGTATCCGTTGTAGTCAGAGACAGAGTAGGGCGTGGTCAGGTGCAAGGAAGACACAACGGTCGGTCCATCTGTACCGAAAAATAGATTATTTCTGAAGTTCGAGTTCGGATATCGAGAGCCCGTGTTGTTCTCCGTGATGAAGGTGTTGTGGTAGGCCGTTAGACCGGGAACGCTGCCGTGAATCTTAAGGGCCCCTCCCAGGGGAATGCTGTAAACGATATTGCGGATGTAGTAGGCAGGTCCCCCGAATACGGGTTGAGCGCTGATCCCATTCTCGACCGCGTTGACACCTCGGTTTCGCATGACGCGAATATTGTGCACGCCGCCATCGCCTTCAACGAAATCATCGACCTGTAGATGGAGGTCATTGTTGTAGATATCGATAGAAACCGCTTTTAGCTCCTGTTCGTCCTCCGGGGTGCCGTAGGTGGATACGCCAATGGAGTCGTGGAAAAAAGCTATGGAATTATGAGCAATGACATGTCCGGAGCCGTATACCTTGATGCCGTAGTAGGAATCCAGAAGATGGGTACCGTAAGGGATCAAACCTTCCCGATGGGCAGCCCAGCCTTACAATCGATAGCGATCATCGCTACCAATGTACCATTCGAATCCCAGATTTTGAAGGGTAGGAGGCTCGACAATAAACTCACCGCGTTGGACTCCATTCTGAGCAAATCCGGAAGCGATAGCGATTGAAACGAAACAGAGAGTGGGGATAATCTTCCTCATGGTATTTTCGGGGTAGGTTTTCTTCGTTGGAAGAGTTTTGATCAAATTGTGTGTTAAACCAAGTTTTAAAGAGATTGTCCAAAAAGGATGCATTGGTTCATTTCTTGCGAAAGGCCTTCGCTTGCGAAGCGCCGCGTAGGTCAGGAAATGAGCCTTTTTCACGGTATTACGCGAGCGCCAGCCCTATTTTCTCGACCTACCAGTGGACATTCGCTCAAGACTTGTTCCGAATACCTTGTAAGGTAGCCTCTGTCGCCAGAATCGTCGTTTTTGGAAAAACAATTATGAAGAAAAGCATACCCCTAATAACACTCCTTTTTGGAATATCCGCTTTGGTCGGACAGATCGGTGTTGCGGCAGACGACAAGCCACATGTTGTTTTGGTGGCAGGGACGCTGCACTATTCTCCGGAGTTAACCCTGCCGGTTTTTGCCGAGGAGCTGGAACGATTGGGTTTCAGAACCACTGTCGTGATTGGGGAGGGGGACCCGGAAAAGAAGACGGAAAACGCGCTTCCCGGGATTGGCGCTTTGGCCGATGCGGATGCGGCTATTTTCTTCATGCGGTTCCTGAAGTTGCCTGACGACGAATGGCAGCCTATCGAGGATTACATTACGGCAGGAAAACCCGTTATCGGACTCAGGACGGCGAATCACTCTTTCAAATATCCGAAAGGGCATAAACGATTCGAGTGGAACGATGGATTTGGACGAAGGGTTCTCGGAACGCCCTACATTGTGCACCAGCAAGGCTTCACTGATATCAGCGTTGTCGAACGGCACTTAAAGCATCCGATTATGACCCACGTGGATACGGCGGAATGGAAATCGTTGGGAACGCTCTACCTGACCCGACTGGAGCCTGGTTGCATCCCCCTGATGGCGGGTATTGGTAAGGGGAAAATGCGTGTGCTCGAGCGAAGCTTTGGAACTACGCTCGTTAACGAGAGCGAGGCGGACATCGTCGCTTGGGCATGGGAGAACGAATGGGGAGGCAAGGTCTTTGGTTCTACCCTTGGCCACCCGGGCGATTTTGGCGAAGAAGCCTTCAACCGAATGTTGATTAACAGCGTTTGCTGGGCAGTCGGTAAGCCCATGCTGGATGCGGATGCAGCCGTTAGCACATGGGATATCAAGAGAGCAGATAAGTAGGCGAAATATGCATGCTCGAGCGATCATTTTAATTTTATTATCCTCTAGTTTTTTCCAAACGGCAGGATCAGCGGAGCCGGCCTCTCCCTTATTGCCCGGCATTCGAATAGCCATAGTCGGCAACACGTTTGCGGAGCAATTGCGCTCCCACGGTTACTTGGAGACCTTATTATTGCAGCATTGGCAGGAAGAACCCGTTTCCATTCGCAATCTAGGCTGGGCCGGCGATACGTTATCAATCCGGGATCGGCCCACCAACTTCCCTACTGAAGAATCGACTCTGCGAGACCATCAAACCGATGTCATTATTGCTTGCTTTGGAATGGGCGAGTCGTTCGAGGGCGAGAAAGGTATCGAGAACTTCAAGACGGACTTGAAAGCGTTTATCGCTTCCCATCGTGGTAAGCAATATAATGGCGAGTCCGATGTCCGTTTGATTCTGGTTTCACCGATCGCTTACGAGGATCTTGGGGAACTGACTCCGCGACTTGAAGAGAGGAATAGAGAGCTCCAACTATATACCGACGCTATGCGGAAGGTAGCGGCGAATGAGACGGTGCCGTTCGTGGATCTTTATGGCCCCACAAGCGCGTTGATGTCGGTCCCTGACGCAATACCGCTAACGACCAATGGCATCCATTTGAGCGCATATGGATACTGGGTGGTTTCTAAGATTCTCTACGATGGATTTTTTGAAAGCGAAAGCGCGATCGGAGAACAACCCTGGCGGATCAACGTGGACGCGAAAACCAATATGAGTGAAGCCAAAGGTCTCTCTATTTCAGGATATTCCTTGGATCGCCGCGAAATCAGTTTTCAGGCAACGGAGTTGGCGAACCCGTCTTTACCCCCACCAACGCAACGGAACCTGCCTAAAGCTCTAAAAGCGAGACGGGACACGATGGTTATCAAGAATCTCCAACCGGGGAAGTACGTGCTCACGGTTGATGGCCAGCGGGTCACCACTGCGAGCCACGAGGAGTGGGCAGCAGGTGTAGCGATCGATTCGACGCCGGCGCATCGGGCGGGCGAGGCCTACCGAAATGCGATTAACGACAAGAATCTTCAATTCGTCTACAGCTGGAAAGCCCTCAACCAAGTCCATATCGTGGGCGAGCGGCGTAATTCACCCAGTGGGCGAGCCTTGCCGGAAGAGATACTGGAATTCAACGCACTCGCGAATCAAAAAGACGCCGCTCTAGAAGGTGGAATCGAGCTCAAGACTCGAGAGTGGCGTTTGATACCGGATACAAACTAGAACTTTTAAATGAAAGCATTCCTAACCTTACTCACTGCGCTCGCCGTACATTCGATTTCCCTGTCTGGGCAGAATGCTAGTGGAATAAAAACGTCTAACTTAGTAGGAGCCGATCTGGATTTGATGAATAATCACGATCCGGCTTCGCAGCTCGAAAATTTCGAACTGCTCCCAGGTTACGAAGTGAATCTCTTTGCAGCGAACCCCATGTTCGCCAATCCAGTCCATATGGTTTGGGACTCTAGAGGACGCCTCTGGGTAGCCTGTTCCTGGGCCTATCCTCAGATCAAACCAGGTGATGTGGCCAATGACAAAATTATCATCCTCGAAGATACGGATAATGATGGCGTTGCCGATAAATCCACGGTCTTCGCCGATGGGCTTTATCTCCCAACTGGAATCGAGTTGGCGAATGGCGGTTGCTACGTTGGTCAGTCTCCCGACGTTTTGTTTCTAAAGGATACGGACGGAGATGATGTGGCCGATGTGAGGCAATTGGCGCTTACGGGTTTTGGGATCGAAGACAATCATCACTCTATCAGCGCTTGGCGTCGTGGCCCCGGTGGTTGGATATATTTTCAGGAAGGCATATTTCTCCACGCCCAAGTGGAGACGCAGTATGGCGTGGTACGGAATTTCAATGGTGGGGTATATCAGTTTAATCCGAGAACCCAAGAGTTGCGAATGTTTTGCCGAGGAACGGGAGGCAATCCCTGGGGACACGTATTTGATCATTGGGGACAGTCTTTCATGGTCAATAATCCGCGTATAATGTACTTGACTCCGGGAACGGGCTCGTCGAACGAGCCAACCCGACTTCCGCCTCTCATTTCTACGGAGAAGCAATGTGGAGGCGATATCGTGACGGGGACACATTTGCCCGAGGGAATACAGGGACAGTTGCTGACCGGCCGTTTCAAAAGCCGGACTGTCGTCAGATATGAGTTTATCGACGATGGAGCGGGATTCAGCGCCAATGTGCTTGAGCCGATTATCAAGTCGAAACACCCGAATTTCAGACCAGTGGACGTCAAAATCGGCCCCGACGGAGCCATCTATATTGCTGATTGGTACAATTCGATCATCAATCATGCCCAACATGACTTTCGGGATCCCCGTCGCGATCACAGTCATGGTCGGATTTGGCGGATCACCTACAAAGATCGGCCTCTTGTGAAAAAGCCGAAGCTCGTGGGACTCCCCATTCCGGAACTCGTGGACCATCTAAAAAGTCCAGAGGCCTGGACGCGACATCAGACCCGCAAAGAATTGAGTGAGAGGAATCCAGACGAGGTTCTAGCCGCAGTGGAAAATTGGGTACAAGGTCTGGATCCAGAAACGGATCAGTACGCTCATCATTTGGTCGAAGCCATGTGGGCTTGCCAAAATGTTGAACGGGTCAGCGAGCCGATTCTGAGCAGAGTCATGTCTTCCAAAAGCGGGCATGCTCGATCCGCCGGAGCGCGGGTGATTCGCTATTGGCATGATGAATTGTCCGATCCAATCGGAATGATAAGCCAGCTTGCTAAAGACAATTTCCCGCGAACCCGCATGGAGGCAGTCTTGTCAGCGGGATTCATTCCTCAAGCGGAAGCGGTTCCCGCTGCTCTGATGGCTTTGGATCACGAGCGCGACAAATTTATCGACGTGGCGATTCCTTCCACTTTGAAAGGACTCAGATCGCATTGGGAACCCGCCATAGAGAAGGGAGAATTGGATTTCGCGAGAGCAGGTCACAGAGAATTCGCGGAACAGTTTGCCGGAATCGGGATCGATAAGCGCTTGATTGCCCTGATAGGCAACCCGGATCCGCCTCGTGGCGAAATCTCTGCGGTCAAGAGGCAATTCGTCTCAACGCCAAGCGAGAAATTGGTAAGCTTGGTCGTCAATGCTGTAGGGAAAAATGCGGTACAGTCGGATGCGGTTTCCGTAGAGCTCTTGGATGGCTTGAGGATAGTGGGTGCCCGAACCGAGCTGGAAGCTACCCGGGAATTTTCCACTTTGCTGCCTGCGCTTGCCCACTCGAATGATGCAGTAGCAGTGAATGCGGCGTCTAGCTTCGGATCCTGGCAGGTATCGTCCGCCGGTCCTCAATTGCTAGATCTACTGAGAGATGGAGATAGGGCGCCAGAAGTGCGGAGGGCCGCGGCCATCGCCCTGGGCGATCTGTCGCAAACTAAGTATACAAACATGCTTAAGTCTCTCGCTAGAGTGAGCGATATCGCTACACGCTACCATGCATTAACAGGATTGGTTGCGGGAGACTTAGAGGAAGCGAAAGCCATGATTGGAGAAGTTCTGACTCAGGAACCACTCGATGCTGATCCAGTGGCTCTAGTAACGGAATTCACCAGGATACGAAGAGGGGATACCGTACTCGCCGGATTGCTCGAAAACGTTGCCATACATCCAGAGGTAAAAAGAAGCGTATCGAATTATCACCGACAGACTGGCCAGTTGCCCCATAGGCTGGTGGACCTGTTTAGCGACAGCTCCGAGGACTCCTTAAGTCTCGCTTTGGTAAGCGAAAATAGGGAGGCCCTAGCTCAAGACATCGATCGTTTTGGCGATGCGGAAAAGGGGGAGATGATCTTCAGACGCGAATCGCTTGCCTGCATCAATTGCCACGGAATCGGATCTGTTGGCCCCTCCATTGGACCCAATTTGGTTGCGGTTGGGACGGCCGCATCGACGAGCTACATGATCGAGTCGATTTTAGAGCCCAACGCTTCCATAGCGGAACACTACGAAAACATGCTATTCACGATGACCGACAACTCATTGCATATGGGTTCGATCGTCTACCAAGATGATAATGAAGTTATCATCCAAGACTCGGCATTGGGCCAAGAGGTTAAACTCCCTGTAGGCAATATCCGATCTAAGCAAAGCGTGCCGTCGCTCATGCCAGCCGGACTTGCGGATCAACTGAAAAGCCGAGAGGAGTTTCTCGATTTGGCTAAGTTCCTGTCCGTCCTAGGAGATCCGGGTCCCTTCCAGAATGACGAGCGGCCCTTTATTCGAAAGTGGCGAGTGGCCTCAGCAACAGGTGGGCATCCGCCAAAGGATAGCGAATCGTGGAAGCCCGCTTATAGCAAAATCAACGGAGAGCTGCCCTCCGCCGATCTTGGCTTGGGAGCCCCTGTTTTCGCCAAAGGATTCGTGGAGGTGCAAACTCCCGGTTCGATCATGCTCAATATCAACCGTCTAGATGGGCTCGAGCTCTGGGTGGACGGGGAGGAAATATCCGACCTGGAGAAGCCGATTGAACTGAACGAAGGCCGAAAGGAACTGATCTTCGGTCTGGACCCTTCAAAGCGAAGCGATCTGGGATTACGGGTTTTATTGCAGCCGGCCAATGGATCGCCGGTAAAATTCAGAATCGAAGGAGGCATTTAGTGAACGTATCCATAAAACCGTTTCTACTTTTATTGGGGGTTTGTTCGCTTCCGGCTTTCGCCGATAGGCCCAACATTCTATTCATTTTCGCAGATGATTGGGGCTGGGGAGACCTCAGTTGCCATGGACATCCCTATGTGAAGACACCTAATATCGATCGTCTGGCAGAAGAGGGAACGGATTTTTATCGATTCTCCGTCGCCAGCGGGGTGTGTTCGCCCAGTCGAACCGCGGTGATGACAGGCCACTTTCCGGCTCGCTACAATATCGATGGCCACTTCGCCTGGGTGCCCAGCAATGCCAGGCGCAATATGCCAGATTGGCTAAGCCCAAATGCCCCGTTGGTTTCTCGCATGCTTCAAGAGAGCGGCTACGCGACTGCCCATTACGGCAAATGGCATTTGGCCAACAATATGATTCCCGACTCCCCCTTGCCGAACGAGTATGGTTACCATGAATACGGTGCATTTAATTGTGCCGGAGAGCAGATCCCTGTACATGAAGATTCAGAGCAGGTGGTCGCTTTTATCGAGAAAAGCCACAGGGCCGGTAAGCCTTTCTTCATCAATCTCTGGCTGCACGAGCCCCACACGCCCTTCCACACGGTGCCGAAATACCGTTGGCGCTTTAGGGATCTTCCCGAGAAAGACAATATTTACGCATCGGTATTGTCCCATGCGGATGACAGAATAGGCGAGGTCCTGGATGCTTTGGATCGTCTCGAGATAGCGGACGATACCTTAGTGATTTTTAGTTCGGATAATGGTCCCGCCCGCGACTCGAGAGGCGTGGAACTTGGACTGATGCACGATACGGCTACGGGGGCTGGATACAACATCGCCGCGGCCAAAGGAATCACGGGACGCCGCAAAGGATATAAAGCGGCCTTATTTGAGGGCGGAATCGGCGTCCCGTTTATCGCTCGCTGGCCCGGCAAGATCGCCGCGGGCGAAATAGATAGGGATTCTATAATCTCTGCCGTCGATCTGCTCCCTACATTCTGCGCAATTGCAGGAGTAAGTTTGCCGAAAGGCTTTCAGCCAGATGGTGTTAGTCAGCTGGATACGCTACTGGGTGAAAAGGCACCGATCCGGAAAAAGCCCTTGTATTGGAAAATGGCCTCGGCTTGGCCGATTCCAGAGAACCGTCCCTATCACTGGGTTTCCTATGCTACGGTAGATAAAAACTGGAAGCTACTGGCAAATCGCGACCTGAGCTATTTCGAGCTTTACGATATAGTAGCGGATCCCCTGGAGAAAAAGGATTTAAAAGGATCGCGTCCCGAAGCGGTTGAGGAGCTCCTAGACAGCATTCGCTCCTGGCAAAGCGAGTTGCCGGTGAAGCCGACTGGCGACGTCTTTTCCGCGGAAAGAGCGGAGTTATAGTAGAGTAGGTTTGGGTCACCGTCCCGCTTCATCGGGACTAGGAGTCCCCGCGTATGAAGGCCATTGACGATCCAGCGGGGCTGGAAATAAGGCTTTCAACTAAGGTCGCTAAAACCTAATTGGCGAACCCGCATTCGCGCATACGCGTCAACTGAAGCTCGCCCGGAGGTCGAACTCCACCTTTTTTGCATTCTCTTCAAGGGTGGAACTCGACGTCCCGGCGAGTTCATTTCCGTATTTTTTTAAACAGGTTGACGTAAATGCGTATTCGCGGGAGAGCGGTGACAACTTTTCTTATTGAAAAGTCATTTAATTGCCGAAATCGAATCACGCTCTGCGTGAGCAGGATCCCGCGAGCGGGAGCAGGTATAACTTCTAAAAACAAAACCTGTTCGCAAATCGATCTTCGTGGTCCGAAGCAGTTTTTTTGAGAAGCCACTGTTGGGAGGGAAGAAGCGACCGTGGCTACTTTTGTCCAAAACTATTTGAAATGGGTTAAATCCGTAGTATCGATTCGCTTAATCGTTTTTGGGTGATCCCTGACACTATCTCTATGCACCAAGGCTATCGAAAAACCTTCTTTGTTTCGCTGATTCTGGTGGCTGTTCGTATCTCTTCCGTCTCCTTGGGAGATCTGGAGCGTTTTGCCTACGAAGACACCGTGGGCCCGCTTTTCGAAAAGTACTGCTTTACGTGCCATGGACCGGACGAACAGGAGAGCGGGGTGCGGATCGACACCCTGAATCGCGATTTTGTCAATGGTCGCGATGGCGAGACCTGGCATGATATGCATGACGTGCTGATTCTCGGCGATATGCCGCCGGAAGAAGATGACCAGCCCTCGAATCGCGAACGGCAACTGATGATCGATTGGATTACCGCCGAACTCGAGCACGCTACGGCGGTCAAGCGGGAGACAGGCGGTCGAGGGGTCATACGTCGGCTGACACGGTACGAGTATAATAACACGCTGATCGACTTGCTCGGAATTGAGCTGGACTACGCCACTGACTTGCCTCCGGAAACGGCTCCTCGCGGAGGTTTCGAGAATGACGGATCGATTATGGGGATGTCCGGGATGCAACTTGAGTACTACCTCAAGGCAGCTCGTATGGGCTTGGATGTTGCCTTGGTATATGGCCCGCAGCCTGAACGTTTTTATCATTACGGAACCTGTAACGTCGATCGCCGCTGGGATGCTAAAGTCGAGAAGACGCATACCAACAAGATCCAGCCAGGCAACGCCTTCATGACCCGCATGATGGATTATCCGGTGAAGGGTCCAGTGACTATACGAGTAAAGGCTCATGCGGTCATTCCAGAGGGCAAGGGGCCGCCGCGCATGCGGGTTCGAGTGGGTATCCGAGCGGATACCTACATTCCAGGCGGGCAAATTGGCGAGGATATTGATGTTCTGGATACGGAGGAAACGCCCGGCGTTTACGAATTTAGAGGGCAACTCGACCGGTTTGAGAAGGTGTTAGCGACTCCCTCCAATTTCCCTGGCCTGATGATTACCGTACAGAACGTTTACGATGACGGTTCGGACAAGATCGACGTCTTGGACCTCAGGCTCAATGAGCAGGAGCGACAACTAAACGATCCCGATGCCTGCCAGCCATGGATCGTTGTGGAGTCGGTCGAATTCATCGCCCCCGATTATGCAGTTTGGCCGCCCGAGCATCACACGAGAATCCTTTTTGAGGGCTTGAATGTGCCGGAGGAGGAATCGGCCTATGCGGAGGAAGTCCTGAGACGCTTTATGCGACGCGCTTACCGGCGTCCGGCCACGGCTGAAGAAATCCAGCAGCCCTTGCGGTTTTTCGAGGAGATTCGTCGCGAATACGAGACTTTCACCGGAGCGATCAAGGAAGCTTTGGCCATGACACTGGTTTCTCCGCAGTTTCTTTACCTAGTCGAGCCTACAGACGAAAACTTGGGCGCTCGAAAGTTGACCGATTTTGAAGTGGCCTCCCGACTTTCCTATTTCCTCTGGAGTACCATGCCCGATGAGGAGTTGCTCCAGATCGCGGAAATAGGGCGCCTTCTGAAGAGGCGGACATTGAGTAAGCAGGTCCAACGGATGCTCGACCATCCGAAGTCCGAGAGATTTGTTAAACGCTTCACCGAGCAATGGCTCGATCTGGTGGCCCTGGATCGGGTGGCCATCAATCCCCAGTTTTATCCTGATTTCAACGAGCGAGCGATTGCCGATATGCGTCGGGAGACGGAAGCGTTTTTCGAGGAGATATTGAGGAATGATCTTTCGGCTCTGAATTTCCTCGATTCGGACTTTTCCATGCTCAATGAGCGATTGGCCAAGCATTACGGTATCGACGGCGTGGTCGGATCCTCCATGCAACGAGCCCCGTTGCCCGCGGATTCCAAAAGAGGCGGCCTGATCACCCAAGGAAGTATGCTCGTCGGCAATTCGACGGGCGAAGATTCTCATCCAATCAACCGGGCGGTTTGGATAATGGAACGGATTCTCGATGACCCGCCTCCGCCACCGCCGGCCATGGTGCCGGATCTCGATCCGGAAACCCCAGGTTTCGCCGAAATGCCGTTGAAGGAGCAGCTAGCCATTCACCGCCAACAGGAGAGCTGCAATAATTGTCACAAAAAGATCGACCCATGGGGGATTCCTCTGGAGGAATTCGATGCCACTGGCTTGCGCAGGACAAAGTCGTTGCGCCTGATGGCGAAGGAGAAGGGCGGAGCCCGAACCGAGGAGTTTTACGCCCCGGTGGAAATTTCGGATGTTATGCCTGACGGAGTTGAGATCCAAGGGGCCCAATCCTTAAAAGACTATTTGCTGGAAACTAGGCGCCGCGATTTCGCCCGGGCTATGGTAGCGAAATTGACGTCCTACGGACTGGGGCGAACGCTTGAGTTCTCCGACGAACCAGATATAGAGCAATTAGCTGATCAATTCGAAAAAAGGGATTATCGACTGGATAAACTAATCGAATCTATCGTATTATCCGAATTGTTTCTCACCCGATAAGTACTGATCGTGAGATATTTGTCCAAAAAGTTGATTTCACACCGAACGGAATTCTGTAGGAGCAACCCACGCCTTGCGGGACCGCGATTGGAGTTC
>JAYZHU010000075.1:0-7518 GCA_036166175.1 Verrucomicrobiota bacterium
AGATCAGTTTAGCTTCCTCTTTATCCATCGTTAGACATCCTTTCCATTCTGGGGTCGGACACGATTTTACCGGAATCGCCTTCCGTTCTTAGCTTTCGCCGCAAAGACTCTTTCCCTCTCACTAAACGCGACATCACCGTCCCAATGGGCACGTCCAGAATCTTGGTGATCTTTTTGTACGAATAGGATTCCAAATAGTACAGCGATACGACCTTTCTGTATTCGATTTTCAATTCTAATAACAAGTCCATTACCGAGTTCGCATCAAAATTTAGCAATGGTCCCGATTCGTCCCCAATGGTCTCGTAGTCCATGATCGTTCTTCTAGAGCCACTACACGATAGCACCTTTTCGTATTCTTCAAGAACTCTCGGTACGGGGTAGTGTATAGCCAGGGCTTCGTCGCCTTCTCGGACCGAATCGTCGAACCCTTGCGAGCCCAAATGAGAAAAGTCTGTTAGGTCAGATCCCAAGCGCCTTCCCGAAAGCCACTGATGCTCAAAGCACAGAGATAGAGGTTCTGGTAATACGCGTCGATTAGTTCCTGAAATCCAATCGCCATAATTCAGTTAACGAACAACCCCGGGGTCCTGATTCCACGGCGAGAAAACCGCCAATTAAGCATCTCTGGGATTCGGCTAGTCCAATTACGAGATCTCCTCCTATACTTAGTTCGCCAAAATCGCTCCCTAACTGCCTCGACGCGCAAAAGTGAATCTTGCAGGCCTTCATAGTATTTCTATTCGTAAGTTAACTCGGCTCTTGAACCTAGTTGCATACCTCAAAAGACGGAGAGAGGACATGCTTGCCCTCTCCCGATCTGATTCTAGGCCTGCGGCAACTAGCCATTTTTCCTGACTGAGCAGACGAAGTCGGTTTCCGGCATACGTACCAGTTCCAAGTCGCCATTATCATATGCGGCTAGTACATCAGCGGCGGAGGCGAACAGTGGAGTCGCCACGGTCCCATCCATTTGTCCTTCATAGTAAGGGGATCCGAAATTGGCTCCCTTGTCAGGGCCATTGACCTTCCCTGCATTGATGCTCGGGATGGTGAAGGAGGCTATGGAGATGGCGATGGTTAGATTGAATATATTTTTCATTAATACTTGGGTTTTGATGTTAAGATTTCCACGAGCGCTGTTGCTCGGTCGAAACTAGAGAGCTCCGAACGGTGATACTTATTCCCAAGTATTTTGAAAACCTGTCAAAAAAGCGTCCCTAACCCAATTAACGGAATCCACCCACCAATCCATTGAGTATTGGCCAGCAAGGCAAAGAGGGGTCTTCGACCGCTCTCTAGCAATTTCGGCGGCGAAACGAAAATCAAGAGTCCGCCACTGAAGCACCTAGCTCTTCAAGGCGTTTGCGCATTTCTTCTGGTGACTGGGCCTTCTCGAACGCTTCCCGAGCTGAAATCAGGCCACGATTATACAAACTCATCAAATGCGTATCCATAGTAAACATACCAAGATTCGCGCCTGTCTGTATATCCGAATTGATCCGATAGGTCTTGTTGTCGCGAATCAAGGCGGCAATGGAAGTGGTCGTCACCATTACTTCCAAACCAGCGACACGTCCACCACCCTCCTTTTTACAAAGGACCTGGGAGACCACGGAAACTAGCGATGAAGCGAGCTGCGTACGAATCATCTCCTTCATGTTCGCGGGAAACGCATCCACGATTCGGTCGACCGTCTTAGCAGCACTATTCGTGTGCAGCGTACCGAAAACCAAGTGACCGGTTTCCGCAGCGCTGATAGCCGCTTCGATGGTTTCCAAGTCTCGCATTTCCCCGACCAGAATCACGTCTGGGTCTTGACGGAGCGCACGGCGAATGGCTTCCGAAAACGTCGGCACGTCCACGCCCACTTCGCGCTGGGTGATTATACACTTATTGTGGTCGTGATAGTACTCGATCGGATCTTCAATTGTAATAACATGACCACTACGCTTTTGATTGATGTAGTTGATCATAGAGGCCAGGGTAGTACTCTTGCCCGAGCCAGTAGGACCGGTGACCAAAACGAGTCCACGCGGACGATAGAGCAAATCCTTGATCTGGTCCGGGATCCCGATGTCTTCTAGGTCGAAAAACTCGTTAGATATCTGACGTAGCACTAGCCCGTAGTTACCTTTGCTTCGGAGTACGCTAACGCGAAACCGAGATTTGTCCATGTAAGCGAAGCCAAAATCGGCACCGCCTTCTTTCTTGGCTGCCTGAATAT
This sequence comes from Verrucomicrobiota bacterium, assembly GCA_036166175.1. Classification (GTDB taxonomy): domain Bacteria; phylum Verrucomicrobiota; class Verrucomicrobiia; order Opitutales; family Opitutaceae; genus Pelagisphaera. The sequence goes on from JAYZHU010000075.1 coordinate 2,228, forward strand.
AGGCATCAGCCGTGATCGACTGCATGAGGGCTTCCGTATCCGACGGAGTCAGATCGGGCCCATCAACAGACACCATCGATCCATGAAGGCGCAATGTGGGCGGCTTACCCACTTGGATATGCAGGTCCGAAGCGCCTTCTTCGAAGACCAATTCGAGCAGCTCGTTCATTTCGTAGCTCATGATATTCCCTACCGGTTAATTTCAGCTATTATTGAATAGGTAACCTGATACTTTCCTTTGCGTGAATCTACTCAAGGGTCGGCTCGTTCACCGTTACCGAAAGCACTTCCTCTATAGAGGTCAGCCCTGCGAGAGCTTTTCGCACGCCATCTTCACGCATCGTTCTCATTCCCAACTCCTTAGCTATAGAGCGCATTTGAGACGCGCTCCCTCCAGAATAAATTAGTTTCTCGATTTCCTCGTTAATCTTAAAGATTTCGAAAATTCCGAATCTTCCTTTCACACCTTGGTTGTGGCAAGTTGGACAACCAGCGCCTCTCATGAACTGGGCATCAGCGACCGAATCCCTATCGAGCCCTATCGCTGTCAGCTCCCGATGCGAAGGTTCATGCGGCTGTCGACAGTCTGGGCAAACCCGTCGGACCAGTCGCTGAGCCATGGAGGCCCGCAGCGAAGTCGCCACCAGATAGGGCTTCACCCCAATGTCGACCAAGCGGGTTACCGCCGAAGGGGCGTCATTCGTATGCAGGGTACTGAGCACCATATGTCCGGTTAAGGAGGCATTGATGGCGATTTCCGCGGTTTCCTTATCGCGAATCTCGCCCACCATTATGATATTGGGGGCCTGACGTAGGATGGCCTTAAGCGCGGCCGCGAATGTCATCCCCACGCTCTTGCGGACCGGTACCTGGTTGATCCCCTTCATCTGATACTCGATCGGATCCTCTACAGTGATAATTTTCCGGTCCGGCTTGTTTACGTAGTTCAAGCAGCTGTAGAGCGTGGTTGTCTTGCCCGAACCTGTCGGGCCGGTAACCAAAAGAATGCCGTCCGGGAGAGTGATCAGCTGTTCGAAAAGTTCTTGGTCATCGCTGAAGAAACCCAACTCAGGCAGACCTTTCATGAGACCCGTCTTATCCAGGATCCGCATCACGATGCTCTCCCCGTAAGCCGTTGGGAGGGAAGAAACCCGCAGGTCGTAGTCAATACCTTCCACCCTTACTTGAATACGTCCATCTTGGGGTAGCCGTTTTTCCGCTATGCTCAGACGCCCCATCACCTTGATCCGGGAAATGATTGGCAGCTGTAACCGTTTGGGAGGAGGATTCGCCATTTCTTGCAATTCGCCGTCTATGCGAAAACGTACGCGAAATGACGTATCCAAAGGTTCGAGATGTACGTCCGATGCTCGCCGGCGAACGGCTTCAGCGATTATTACCTGCACCAGCCTTATTATTGGAGCGTCCGATTCCTCCGGACCTTCATCTCCCAAATCCACTCCACCCTCGGGTGTGTGCGTGGTTACGGATACTTCTTCCTCGGCCGACACCCCTTCATCCGACTTACGATTGCGATCGTATCGATCTTTTATCGCTTGATCGATCTCTTTGCCATCCGCCAACACCGGCTCGATGGTATTCTTGAGAATGTGCGTTAGTCCGTCCAGCGCTTCAACTTCGAGGGGATCGGCAATCGCGATGAGCAAAGCGCTTCCTTCAAAGTCGATAGGGAACACACGGTACTGTCGGGCGATTGATTCAGGCAGATACTCTTCCGGATCCTCAGGTAAATCGATTTCTCCCAAATCGACATACCTCATGGCGAACTCTTTCGCCAATAGATCGTAAGCCGCGTTCCTATCCAAGTAGCCTTTCTGGACAAGCGTCTCGAAAAGCGCTTCCCCGTCCATTCCGGATTGCCCGCTCTGGAGCTCTCGCACCTGCTCTTTGGTGACAAGACCCTTTCGGACGATCAGCTGTAGCATTATCTTATCGGGCATCGGAACTTTCGCTTATCTAAAAAGCAATTCGAACGCGGACGCCAACCTTAAAGAAAGGTTCCTATAATGCATCGCCGCTGAGGGCCCAATCCCCGTCGGACCTGCCTTGGACTACTTGAGAGACATGAGGAACTCCGCGTTCGACTTGGTCGCCTTTAGACGCTTGATGAGCATCTCCATGGCTTCCACTCCTGGAACCCCCTGCATAACACGGCGCAATCCATACACCTTTTCCAATTCCTGGGGGTGATATAGGAGCTCTTCTTTTCGCGTACCGCTGCGCTCGAAATTGATGGCAGGGAAAACGCGCTTGTTGATCAAGTCTCGATCCAGATGGATTTCCATATTTCCCGTTCCCTTGAACTCCTCGAAGATGACTTCGTCCATCTTGCTACCTGTATCCACCAGAGCGGTACCCATAATGGTGAGGCTGCCGCCATCTTCTATGTTGCGGGCCGAGCCAAAAAAGCGTTTCGGCTTCTGCAAGGCTGTCGCCTCGATACCGCCGCTCATTATCTTGCCGCTATTGCTGGCGAGCGCGTTGTACGCCCGCGCCAAACGCGTGATCGAGTCGAGGAGGATGACCACGTCCCTACCGGTTTCAACCATTCGCCTGGCCTTTTCGACCACCATCTCCGCGGCGTGGACATGGCTCGACGCCGTTTCGTCAAAGGTTGAGCTGACAACCTCGCCCTTAACTTTCCTCCTAAAATCGGTCACTTCCTCCGGTCGTTCATCGATCAGAAGGACGATTAAATGAACGTTCGGATAATTTTCCTGAACGGAGTGGGCCAAGCCTTGCAGCAAGATCGTCTTACCTGTTCGAGGTGGCGCTACAATCAATCCACGCTGTCCAAGCCCGATAGGGGTCAAGATGTCGAAGGCCCGCATGGAGACGTCCTTCTTGCTATTGCTGGGCATGGGCGTCTCCAATACGAAACGCTCGGTAGGATAGTAGGGGATCAGGTCCTCGAATGCTGGAACGTTGGCCGCCAACTGAGGCTCGCCACCCATCGCGGAGACGATCTTTATCGAGGCCGGGCAACGCTCCCCTTCCTGAGGCGGCGTCGCAATCACCTCGACTTCATGACCTCGCTTAAGGCTATAGTGCCTTATCAAAGCGGCAGGGACGTAGACGCTTTCGGGCTTCAGCTGGTAGTTACTGGCCGCGTGCACGACAAACCCGTGCCCGTCATCGGAGACATCTAAAAATCCGCTATCCTTGAAACAGAGGCTCTTCTCTGTCGCGAGCTTAAAAATCCGTTCGATAATCTGCTTTCGACCCGGCTTTTCCTCAAACTCCACCCCGAGAGCTTCGGCCCCCACTCGAGCCTTATCCATTGGCAACTCGTATAGCTCCGATAGATCGATCGGATCCTTGATCGGATCCACGTCCGCAAAGAGGGCTTCGATGTCGTCAAATTTCGAGTACCGGGATGCGTCCGGCAAAACCCCGCCAACATGGTCGGTATCCCCGGGCGGCGGAGGCTGCTTCCAACCGCCACCTCCCTTGCGATTGTTTTTCTGGTGCGGGTGCTTTTGGCGGTTCTTCTTGTTTTTCTGGTTGCCCTGATTTCGTCGATGACCGCCTTGATTCTGATTTCCGCCCTTGTAGCGCCTTGCATTTTGGGAGGGAGCTTCATCTTCGCCATCCCTCTTAGACTCATCCGCACCGTTAACCACATCTTTTGATGACGCCTCGCTAGGCGACGCATCGGGAGCGACTTCGACCGTGTCGACATCGTCGAAAAGCGATCCTCGACCTTTGAGGTCAGTAGGTCTCAAATCTGAGCTTTCCCCTTCGCTAGGTGAGGACGCTTTTTCGCTGCCCTCTTCGGGCTTCGCCTTCTTAGCGGCTTTCTTGGCAGCTTTCTTCGCCGCTTTGCGGGCGGGGGTCTTATTTTCAGGACCTGGCTGATCGCACAGGTCCAATTCAGCCGGAATCTTCGACTCTTCTGTCGTATCGGGTTCGCTTGGCATAGGTTAAAGGAGGAGCAATGGCAAATCAGGTTCTGTGGCCAAAATAGGAGGGCCTCCCCGACTGCTAATGGAGTTGGTGGTTTCGAAAATTAGATTCGCGTTAAAAGCGTTTTTATTTGTTCGTCCAGAAATTCGAGGGATCCCTCGTTGAGCAGTACATAATCCGCAATCTCAGCCTTCTCGGAGACTGGCATTTGCTTTTCGATGCGTGCCAACGCCTGAACTCGGTCCATACCTTTCAGTTGCAAACGCTTGACCTTCGTGCACAAATCACTGAACACGCAGACTGTAAAATCAACCCTATTCTGAAGGTTTTTTTCGAACAGCAGTGGGATCTCCACCACCCATCTGGCCTCCGGATTGCTTGCGACTCTTGCCAGCCAAGCATCCCTGATTCTCGGATGCAAAATCGCCTCCAGCTTTGATAGCTTGTCGTCGCTTTCGAATACGATGCCTCCTAAAGCTCTTCGATCGACCTGTCCGTCGCGGTCGAAAGCATCACTGCCGAAAGCTTCTCTGATACGCCGCTTCACGTCCTCATCCCCGCGTAGGAGATTGTGAGCGATCTCGTCACAATCAATCCGCTGAAAGCCTTGATTTTCGAAAAGCCGGGCCGCCGTTGACTTCCCACTTCCCATCCCGCCTGTCAAACCTACGACCATGGTTAACTCATGCGATTCGAGAGAATCGAATATTAGTGGGCTCGTGGGCTTTCATATTGTCGAAAAATTCAATAGAAGAAGAGAAACTAAAACAGAAATTCCGCTTAGTGGTCAAGCGACGGAATTCAGCGCTCAATCGCTAAGAGTCGGAGAATGAACTGATGATCAGGAAAGGCTCGAAAGAAGAGGTAGCGTTTGGGATAATCAACACCGTCTTTAATTGCATACTCAACAGGCATATCCAGGTGCTCGAAGAAAATGTATACTTGAGGGGAAAGTAATACCACAAGGAATACGGAGGGGATGGAGATAAGAAAAAGAAGGCTCTTGCATTGAAACATGAATTGATGGACGAGGCTCAGTTCATGTTTGCTGAGAAGATCACAGAGAAAATAAAATAACCCCAACCAGGCATCGCGCACAATGGCGGCAAACGCCCGCCTCTTTCGTTACGAACCCATGAAAATCAAGCTCAACAGACTTGGAACTTCAACCGAAGCCGCCATCGTGTGGATTTGACGTTAAAACTAAGCTCTAAAACTTTCAAATTATGATCAATCGACGAGCGTTTATTAATTATGCTGCGGCGACAACCGTCACCTCCGCCCTTCCCTATCCCCTGTACGGGCAAACATCAAACCGTTCAGGCCGTCAAAGCTACCCTAACCCAATCGGTGTATCCACATAT
>JAYZHU010000076.1:0-9696 GCA_036166175.1 Verrucomicrobiota bacterium
GATATGATATTCGAGCGGCGCCTATAGGCGATCGTGGGCCCTGCCATTTCGATACCAGACAAATTGCCTTGTTGGTAGCGCAAGATCTCCGAGCGTCCGCAAGAAACAGTATGGGCTACCTGCCTGTCGAAAAATCGGCCGCAGCGTACAGGCCCGTAATAGTATGGCATTAGCCGGGTTACGTCGGGCGCGACTGGATGCCTGTTCGACTGTTTAGTTTGGGCGCTTGGAAATCGTCCGCTGCCTTGATTGCTTCAGATGCTTAAACCACAGGTTTCAGATATCTTTTGCCTATTTGCATGGTTCTTTGGATAATAAACGACTCCTTGACTTGAATTCCGGGGCCCTCTATCCCCGCCTCGATGTCGCTAGGACCTTTTAAGCGCCCAAAATCTGTCGTCGCTGTCTACTCGGGAGGGATAGATTCTACGGTGATGCTCTACTCCATGAGAGAGCTGGGTATTGATATCCGGGGAGCGTTGAGCGTCGATTACGGGCAAAAGCATCGCAAGGAAATCGAAGTTGCCGGTGACGTTTGCCGATCGCTCGGCATCGAGCATCAAGTGGCGAACTTGAGTGGCGCCTCTGGCCTTTTTGGCCACAGCGGATTAGTCGATTCTAAGTCGGCTGTGCCAGAAGGCCACTATGAAGAACAGTCGATGAAGTCGACCGTCGTGCCAAATCGGAATATGATATTGATATCCTTGGCTACGTCATGGGCGATTACCAAAGAAGCAGAAGCGGTAGCCTATGCGGCCCACTCTGGCGATCACGCGATCTATCCCGATTGTCGGGGATCGTTCGCCTCCGCCTTAGATAAGGCCATTCAATTATGCGATTGGGCTTCTGTCCGATTGTATCGTCCCTTCGTCGATTCGAGCAAAACCGAGATCGTGGCGGAGGGGATTAGACTAAAAGTGCCCTTGGGTGAAGCCTGGTCCTGCTACAAGGGAGGCGATCTCCATTGTGGGAGGTGCGGTACCTGCATTGAGCGGCGGGAAGCCTTCTATTTGGCGGGAGTGGAGGATCCAACGGAATATGGAGCGGATGCTCCCGAGCTCGAAACGCTTGTCAATGTGGGCTGGCGTTTGACAATATAGAGGCGATGTTCACTTGCCAGAAAACCTACTCGGATATCCCCTTCGCCCACAGGCAGCACAAGCATGCAGGGCATTGCAGGCAAATTCATGGCCATAATTGGAGCTTTACCTTCACTTTTGGGTGCCAGCGCCTAGACGAGTGTGGGTTTGTCGTGGATTTCGGGAAGCTGAAGCCTCTGCGCGACTGGATTTCGGAGAATCTAGATCACGCTTGTGTTTTCAATCGGGATGACCCGATGCTGGAGCAATTCACAAGTTTGAACGATCAAGTGGGAAGGATCGTCTTCAAGCCCTACATTGTGGAACAATGTTCGAGTGAGGGCTTGGCTAAGCACTTGTATGATGTAGTAGATCCTATGATACGTGAGCTTACGGTTGATCGCGCCTATCTGCTCTCGGTAGCCGTCATAGAGGATTTTAGGAATAGCGCGACTTTCGCTCCGAAGGGAATTCAAGAACGGATCTAATGGGCTATCCTGTTTACGAAACCTTCTTCTCCTGGCAGGGGGAAGGAATTCACCTTGGCAAATCCGCTTTTTTCATACGCCTTTTTGGTTGCCCGGTTCATTGTCCTTGGTGCGATTCAGCTGGAACCTGGCATCCAGACCACGTTCCGGATCGAATCGAGAAATTCGAGGCGAAAACTCTAGCGAAATTGGCGGCGGCTGCAGAGCCCGAGTTGGTAGTGGTAACAGGTGGCGAACCCGTGATACACGATCTTGAAAGCCTGACAGCCGAATTGGGTAAAGCGGGTTTGTCACGACATTTGGAAACATCCGGATGCCGGAAGATTTCGGGCGAGTGGGATTGGATTACCTTAAGTCCGAAGCGCGAAGCCGTGCCGGTTCAAAGCGCCTTGGAAAACGCTGACGAGTTTAAGTTGATTATAGACAATGATGCAGCGATAGACGAATGGGTGGCTTTCCTGTCTGATCAAATCGATGGAAGACCAATTTGGCTTCATCCCGAGTGGTCTCAGCATTTCAATGCCGACATCCTTAATCGGATAACCAGTTTGGTTAAGAAAAGTGGATCTCCTTTTAGAGCGGGTGTTCAGGCCCACAAATTCTATCAGGCCGACACGCTTGATCCAAGATCTGCAAGCCCAAAGCCATTAGGAGGGAATCCAAAACTCGGATACTAATATTGCTTATTAAGTGAACTTTCGCAGAGTCAGTCTCGTCAACTATCGCAACATAAGCCATGCTCGGATCGATCTGGATTCCCGAAGAGTGTTTCTGCATGGCGCAAACGGCCAGGGGAAGACGAATTTTTTAGAGGCTTTGGGGTTGGCGACTGCGTTGAGGCCGTTTCGCACGCATGAGAATAGGATTATTATTGGCCCGAATGGCGAGCAGTCTGAGGCGCGTTTCGAGATTGAGTGTGAGCGGGCAGGGGAATCCGTTGTCGACGTTCGTATCAAGAGATCTGGAAAAGAGGTGAAATTGGATTCCAAGCCGGTACGACGGTTGTCCGATTTCGTAGGGAGATTTCCAACGGTCGTTTTGTCATCCAACGATTTGCAACTAACCAGGGGAGCTCCTGGGAGGCGTAGGCGTTATTTCGATACGTTTATTTGCGGAGTCGATCGCGACTACTTTGCTTCCTTACAGCAATATCAAAAGCTATTGCAAGAGAGGAATGCATTAATGCGATCAGAAGAGGGCGAAGCGGTCGTTGCGGCATTCGAGAAGCAAATGGATCGTCCGGCTTTGAAAATCTGCCGCTCGCGAAAGGAAATCTTGTCCGAACTACTTCAAATAGCGGAGCCGATCTATGAGAATCTTTCTGGTAAATCGGAGAAGATGGGGATCGAGTATGCTTCCAGCTCTGAATTGGAGAAAGAGGGGGATTTCCTAGAAGCTTTGGATAGAAACCGGAAGCGAGATCGCTATTTGCAATCTACTAGTCAAGGACCTCATCGAGACGACTACGGACTGTTTGTTAACCGCTTACCGGCTAGCGACTACGCCTCTGAGGGTCAACAAAGGTCGATAACATTGGCCCTCTCGTTGGCGATCATTCAGTACTGGAGAGAGCGAAAGGGATTGCTACCAGTAGCTTTGGCTGACGATGCGTTTGCTGAATTGGATACAGTCCGGCGTGAACGGTTTTGGGAACTGCTCGACGAAGACATGCAGTTGATCGCTACCGGCACTCAAGTGACAGCAGTTTGCCGAAGCGGAGAGTGGAAGACAGTGGCGGTTGAGAACGGCTGCTTTGGCGAATGAGGGGTAAAAGCCCCTTGATACGTGATCGCTCTTGAGCGCTTTGAAACTGTGTAGGTATAGATTGCCTCAGCTAGAGCAGAACAGGCCGGATGCTCGCAGGGATTGGCTCGTCCGCTTGGCGGACTAGGGACTATCTTCCTCTCGCTATCGCGGGCCCCATCTCCGTTCGCTGGCGCTCTCTGCGTCGAACCCCTTCGGGCGTCTCGTCTCGGCTTGGCAGCCTCGCAGGGACTCGAACCCCGACAGAAGGAACCAGAATCCTTAGTGCTACCATTACACCACGAGGCTGTCAGAGTCGCAGAAGGTAGCGACTCTAATGACTGAATCAATAGAAAAGAGTTAGGGCTTTGGCCGCGAGGCATAGGGTGCTGCAGGGGCCCGAGATCGGCAGCTAACTTCAGGAGCTCGGGGCGAGCTCAGTTCTGGCCTTGCTTAGACTTACTCGAGTCTGGTTTAACAGTCTCTTTGTAAGGGGCGGTTTTCCAGAATCCTCGGTAGAAGCAAGATCGGTTGCCCGCCAAAAACTTTCGGCATTGCTCTGCATCTTGTTGATTTGAAGCGATTGTGGAGGGGATAGAACTATTCATGATCGATCTGTTTCCTATCGGTGCATAGGGGATGTTATTGAGCTCTCAGTGTCGAATTACGCAGGCCAGGGCTGTGATGGGTGTTGATTTCGGGTGAGCGGCGCATTTGATCGGAATGATGAAAGTAGGGATTATCAGCGGAACGAGCATCGCCCGTTCTGGCATATTCGATAATTGGGAACTGCAGGTAAGTTCGACGCCCTATGGCGAAATTGATTTCAAGGAAGCCAATGGCATTGTGGTCATCAATCGCCATGGTTTCCGCCATCCTCTGCCCCCCCATCGAACGAATTATCGCGGTTATGCCCACTTGCTCAAGGAGATGGGTGTCGAGGCCACCCTTTCCCTAAATTCCGTGGGTTCCTTGGATGAGGATCTTCTTCCGGGGAGCCTGGTCTCTTGCTCCGACTACGTTAGTTTTGCTCCCATCACCTTCATCGACGATGCTCCCAGCGCGTTTGCTCCGAGTATCGACAACCGTCTGTTGGATAGACTTGAGCCTAGCTTGTCTTGCCAAATCGTCAAAGATAGGATCTATGCTCAAACACGAGGCCCGCGTTTCGAGACTAAGGCCGAAGTAAGGATTCTGCAAAAATGGGGATGCGACGTGGTCGGGATGACTTTTGCCAGCGAATGCGATTTAATTCTGGAGAGTGGCATATCTGTCACGTCCCTTTGTATGGTCGATAATTTTGCTCATGGTATTGGTAATCATAAACTTAGCTATGAAGTATTTCGAAATTTAGTGGACGAAAACCAGAAAATTGTGGATGAGGTGCTCGAGGTAGCAGTCGAGTTATTCCAGGTTTGAGGAGGAAATTTGGAAGAATGGTGGGCAAACGATGGCCAGAATTGTAAATTCCCCTAGGAAAAGGCCGATGGGTTACCATGTCTGATTACGCAATTGTCGTCAGCGACGAGCAGCATGGAAAAAACAATGAGCGAATTTCTCCCTACCAAAGTCATGAATTCATCTCGCGAGGTGTTTCATCGCTTGAAATCACTAATTGGGAGCCGGATTAAAGGTAAAGACGAGGTCATCGACAATATACTCATTTGTTTGGCTGCTGGCGGGCACGCGCTGATTGAAGACCTTCCAGGCGTCGGAAAGACGACGCTAGCCTATTGTCTAGCGAAGGCGATGCATTCGGACTTTACGCGTATCCAATTCACCAGCGATTTGCTGCCCACCGATGTAACGGGAGTATCGGTTTACGACGAAAAGGAAAAGTCATTCATTTTTAAGAAAGGCCCCATTTTTTCCAACATCGTGCTGGCCGATGAGATTAATCGAGCCACGCCCAAGACGCAATCAAGCCTGCTCGAGGTCATGGATCATGGCCGCGTTTCCATTGATGGGGTCACCTACTCGGTGGGCGATCCGTTCATCGTATTGGCGACGCAAAACCCAGTCGACTATGAGGGAACCTTTCCGCTGCCTGAGAGCCAAATGGACCGTTTTCTCATGCGTCTGCAGATGGGCTACCCAAGTCATGAAAACGAACTGCAGATTCTAGCCAGCGAGAACTCGAACTACAACGAATTGAAATTTGGCGATCCAGTCAGTCGCGAGGATATCATACGAGTTCGCGGCACCGTAGCCAATGTGTATATCGAGCATAGTGTGCTCGAGTACATCCTTGGAATCATCACTGCGACTCGGACAGAAACTGAATTTAAAGCGGGCATCAGTGTTCGTGGCTGCTTGGCTCTAAAGACAGCCGCTCAAGCTCGGGCGCTATACCTAGGACGCGACTTTGTTCTTCCCGAAGATGTTGAGGCTGTTTCACCTGCCACCTTGAGCCATCGCTTGAATCTCCGCAGACCTTCCTCCGACGCGATTGAGGAGCGTCGTCGAGTGGAAGGAATCGTATCCAGAATCTTGGCGGTCGTTCCTCAGCCCAAGTAATCAGGGCCGGATTTCATGGCTCTCTTAGTTTCGAAAGACCAGTTTGATTGGAGGGGCCCGGCGTCTACCAAGGAGCCAAAGGCGTTTTCTCGGCGAATTATCGAGCTTTTTGTTCCGCCGAAAGGCGAAAAAGTGCTGCCGACGGCCTCGGGAATGATGTTGATTCTCATTGGGCTTTGCTTGGGTTTGGCCGCGTACAATACGGAAAATAATATTCTATTTATCGCCTTATCCTTGCTGATAGCCACTATCGTTCTGAGCGGGATCTTTTGCTGGTCCAATATCATATCAGCCCGTTGGCGAATCGAGACGAGTTCGACCTTTCGGGTGGGCGAAGCGGGGGAAATCGCCGTTGTCGTTGAAAATGCCCGACAACGCTTCCCTTTGTTTAGCCTGCTGTTCGAGCTGTGTTGCGAGAAAACGGATGAGTTCCAAGAGCTGCATTTGCAGGATAGTGTAGCTCCCGGGGATTCGGCTAGGCTTGTTTGGCGCTACAAGCCTGAAGCGCGCTGCCGAACCAAAATCAAGATCCTGGAAACGACATCGCTTTTCCCTTTTGGCTTTTTGAAAAAACACGTTCCTGGAGGTTGTGTGAGTGAAGTCAGCATTTGGCCGGCTCGTGTGGAATATCGGAGAATAAAAAATCTTGGCTCAGGCTTTGGCTGGCAGGGCGCGAGTATTAAGGCCAAAGGTTCCACCGGCGAATTGATAGGGCTTCGCGAGTATAGCAGGGGAGACGCTCCTCGGTCGATCCATTGGAAGGTGTCCGCTCGTCAGGGCTCCCTTGTTGTAAAACAGAACGCAGCGGAGAGCCAAGCTCGCTATACGCTTCATGTCACTCCGTACAAGTATCTTTGGTCGACTAGGGAGATATTCGAGCGTATGTGCTCCTTCGTCGTTAGCTTGGCTGAGGATCTGTTTTTGGCTGGCGACCTTGATTATTGCCGCATCCAAGGAGGAGTGGAGATCAAGATTAGCAGGGTGTCCGATTTAAGCTCTTTCTTCGATCAGATTTCGTCGCTTGATTGGGATGGAGATACGGATAGAAGAACTGCCGAAGATGCCGGTAATGCGGTGACTTTTCGGCCAGAAGATGGAAATCAAGTAGTGGCTTACTTCAATGGCAGGGCAATCGCCAAAGTTTAGTGTGAACGATCTGTTTCGCGTGAAGCGGCTCTTGGGAGCTACCATGGCGATGGTGTCGGTAAGCTCGCTGCTCAATTTGGGAAGCCATACAAAGCTTCCTGGAGCTGTCTGTTTCGCTGTCTTGGCGATCAGCGTAGCATTTCCGAAAATCTATTCGAGCACGCCCAAGATTATCTGGAAGCTCTTCGCTTTTAGCATCGTACCGATGGTGTCGATGGATGTTCTTGCCAAGGAGACGATTCCTGCGTTGCTAAATTTGAATACATGGCTCGTGTTGTATCGCGGCTTGAATCATCAAAAGCGGCGGGAAGAAATGCAACTCGTGTTGCTCTGCTTGTTCTTGCTCGTTATGGCGGGAATGCTGACAAACTCACTCGTATTTGGAGTACAGTTACTACTTTATACGGGATTGGCTTTGGCCTTTCTTACAGTAGGAACCTTGCTCAACAGCAAATCGCAAGGGGCGAGCGAGGGAATCGACCCGAAAGAAGCTTGGAAGCATCATGAGGGATGGCTTCGGTTATCCAATCGAGCTCGCTACCGCAACCTGGCATTGGGATCCGCCATGTTCGCCTCGCTACTGGGAATTGCAGGCCTAGCGTTTCTGTTTATTCCTCGGGTTGACGTGGAGGACAGGGTAGACCTTTTCAAAATGAATGCTGTCACATCGCAAACTGGCTTTAGCGAATCGGTGAAATTGGGGGAAGTAACCAATATCGCGAAGGACAACCGAGTGGCCTTGAGAGTTGATGTTTCAGGTAGAACCTATGTTCCGGCAATGCCCTACTGGCGAGTCTTGGCTTTGGATGAGTACGAGGATGGCGGATTCAGCGTTTCTCCAGTGCTGAAGGAGATGATTGAGCTAAAACAAGTTACACCTTATAATGCGATCCGCTTTTGGAACGACCGATGGTTCGCCGACACGCCGAGTCAGGACGTTAGAAGGGACCGCTGGACCTTTTTTCTCGAGCCGGGAGTAAGCAGGTTCTTGCCGGTCTTGGGCTCGTTTAGGCAACTGACTTTCTTTGATCTGGATAAGGTGTCGATTGGACCTTACGAGCATGCTTTTTCCATGGAGGAAACTCCATCGAAAATGGTTTCCTATCAGCTAGAAGGAATCGATTTTTCAGCGACGATTCCATCCATAGATTCGTATCGACATTTACAAGACGTCTATTTGGATTCGAAAAACAAGCGATCGGAGCAGGAGTCAGACTTTCCGAGATCATTACGGGACTTGCCTATGGATTCCGCGTCTCGGGACTATATAGATAGCGTTGTTACTGAAATTCGTCAGGGTATGCCTATGACCCCGATCGATTTCGCGGCCCGCGCCACTGAATATCTAGCCAGAACGCATGGATACTCTTTAAGCTCAACCCTGCCGCCGGAATCCGAAATAAAAGACCCCGTCGCCCGGTGGATGGATGCTGGACTAGATGGGCATTGCGAGTTCTTCGCATCTTCGCTCGTACTGTTATCGCGAGCGGCCGGATTTCAATCTAGATTGGTAGTCGGGTTCAAGGGTGGTTCGTGGAACGCCTTTGAGAATTACTATATGGTCAGGAATTCGAACGCCCATGCATGGGTGGAGATTAACGACGGGCAGGGCAATTGGGTTCGGGTAGATCCTACCCCTGGATCGGGATTGCCGACTGCAGCCCCTCAGACGGTCGTTTTAGGCTCCCAAGTAGCCGAGGGCGGATCGTCGGCTTACCTAGACAGTTTGCGAATGCTTTGGTATCGTCGGATCGTCAATTTCGATGAGCAGGCCCAGAAAGCGGTGGCGATCCAAATCAAGGATTTTCTATTAGCTTATCTTCAAATTGCGGAAGAGTGGGCTTCCAAAGGAGTTAAAGAATTGTATGCCTGGATTGTAGCCCCATGGAGCGTTAAGAAATTCGTTTCTACCACTGCCTCGCTCATTATAGCTGTGCTGGTACTGCTTTATCAGCGGAATCTTGCCCTCAACTACAAAGAGCTGTTGGCGGCGCCATTCAGGCGAGGAAATCCAATCCGGCGTAAGGCTAGCAAGCTGTTGAAGAAAAGCGAACGTGCCAAGGCAGACATTTCCGAGGATTTGTCCGGTCGGCGCAATAAAGTGATCTCCGAGCTCCAACGCCTTCGGTTTGGGCCCAAGGAGTCATGGAACGATCCTCGAATCGTTTTCAGGGAAGCGAGGCGCTTGTTATAGCCCTTCCTTACGATGCATCCAAATACTCGGGATGCTTTTTGAAGTAAGCTTCGAGTACGTAGCGAGCCATGGGGGCTGCATAGCGTCCTCCACCGAAACTTTGATTCAGTTCTTGGCCTTCTACGATTGCAGCAATGGCGATTTTCGGATCGTCCACCGGCGCGAAACCGACGAACCATGCTAACTCCAAATTCCCGTCCGCTTTGTTTATCTGGGCGGTACCGGTTTTTCCTGCGACGGAAACTCCTTTGATCATGGCGGCTCTAGCGGTACCCGTAGAACTCACTACACGATCCATCCCCTCGATAATCGCCTGGTGCACATCTTTCGGCAGGCCGAGAGGTTTGGGCGGAGGTCGACGCAATAGCTGGGCCGCGCTTTGCTTCAGAATAGTGGGATGAGAATAGACTTGGTTCTTAGCGATGGAGGCAACGAGTAGGGCCATCTGAAGTGGTGTAACTGTTAGGGCGCCTTGTCCAATTGACATATTAGCGGTGTCTCCTGGATACCAAGGCTCGCCGGTACGAGC
>JAYZHU010000077.1:0-11947 GCA_036166175.1 Verrucomicrobiota bacterium
ATATACCGGTTAGATCATCCGTCGAAGAAGCAACAACCCGCTCAACGCCAGCGTTAGCAACCCGCTCGAAGCTCCACCTTCGGGCAGGGGCGTCCCTGGCACAGAAATCGTGGGTTGGGGAAACGACTGAATCGTATTCAACGTTCCGGGCGATTCGGCTGAGGGTCCGGACCAATTAAAGGCGAAATATGCATTACCGAAGCCAGTGAACTGTAAAGACTAGCCTGTTGCTGTGGAACTTGATTCGGAATCGCCAATATCAGTGCTGGAGATTCCATTAGCCGGTCTGCCCAAGCCGACAAATGCGCCCTCATAGCTGAGAAACTGTAAAAGATTGTTGGTATCATCAGCGAAAGCGAGGCCATCAGGCGCTCCGTTTTGAATTCCAGATTCGAAAAATGCCAAAGCTCCGAACCCGTTAGATTCATCGGATATCACGCCACTGAGATTAATGGTATCGTAGACAGTGCCGTTTGAGCCAGTGTAGAGCGTTACTAAGTATCCGGTCAGATTGATCCCCGCCACTCCGGCGATCTCCACAAACTCCCCAACGTCTCCGCCAGAATTGTCGTAGTGGATTTTATTAATCCAGACGCTAATGGCGGAGAGTTGGGGTAATATTATTAGTGTAGCTAGGGTAACAGCAAGCCGGTAGGGCACAGCAAAGCAGCCTTTATAAGAAATAATAGTTGGGGTTTTAGGGCAAGCGGATCTGTCGTGTTCCTGGACCGCAGATATTGGGTATTAGGGTTTTAAGCTAAGAGAATACTGCTAGTGCACAAGGGAAAAATAAGTAAAACTTGAAAAAAATAACAAGAGCCTAAGTGTATCCTGTAGTTAGTTAAGGGACGAAATATTTTGAGTAGTTAATAAAGAGTGATTTATACAACAATCATGAGGAACCAGAGAATTTAAGCTAGCTCGTATTTCCTGCGAAAATTAGGCAAAGCTCGCTTAATCCCGTGATCGAACATTTGACTTCTATTATTAGCCGCAATGAGCACGAAGATCGCAAAGTTTGAACATCGGAAACCTTCTTCCTCTTTTTTCAGCGTGGCAATGTATTGATGCAGTCTGGTACGAAGCAGCCTGAAACTGCTTTCTCCTCAGATGGCCGTTAAGAGCATTGATTCCCTACTGGAGGCCCGAAGCACGAGAATCATCGGTGAAGGCGAAGACGTCTGGGTGGCCTACAAAAAGTAAAACGCCGACCAAGTCATTCGCGGAAACATAGTAGCCGATGCCCAGCTGGCGGGTCTGCTCCTTTCCAACGGCGTCAAACGCATCTTCACCCTCGACCGAGACTTCCTCAAATTCCCCGACCTCGAATTCATCGAACCCTGCAAACAGCAGCGCAGTGCACGGGCCTTTGACGCAATCGCTTATCGCAAATTAGCATTAAGGTAGGGCTGCTTGCGCGTCTTGCCGCCCCGTCTCGCCACAGGGTTTTAAGGCGGAAGTCTCGTGCAAGCGAGCGAAGGAGGATGCAGCCAATCGATTATAATTAACATCGCTTCGCTGGATCCTTCACCCGCATTCGCGAGATCAGGCCAAGATCCTTTCGCCATAGCGAAATTGTCAGGACCTTTTATTTAGAGTACAAGTTATGAAACTTGTTTCCAAAAAGTCAAATCCACCTAACACCACGTGCAAAAAGGTGGGGCTGCTTGCCTGGCGGCCGTAGTTCCGGCCTGCATGACAAAGACGCAACCCTCAGCAGCCGCGAATACCCTTTTCGAAATAGCTGTAACTCAATCATCAGTCTTTCCTCCATTTATATTAGACTGCATTTTGACCTATAAGACACTCTCTCAAAATGCTACACTCGCTTCCACACCGTGCTGGCTGCCATCGTACCCAAAAAAAGCGTCATCGGAATCGTTGGATTGATCCCGGAAGAAAATGGATATCGCTCCCCGTTCCAGAATGTCGAAACTTATGCGGGCGTCGAAAAACTCGTATTCGTCCGAGCGGGTTTCATCATTGGCCGCGATAGCTGACAGGTAGCTAGCTGAATTCTCGCCGTAACTCAAGCTGAGATCGAGCATATCCAGCAAGCGTTGGCTCAAGTTGATGCTGAAGGTTTCGTTCTCGCGGGTCTGGTTGGAAAATAGTGAGGCACTGACCGAGCTGTTAGCTCGAATGGAAATTTCCGTAAAATCCGCTGGAGTAAAGTTTAATGCTAGCGAGTAAATCGCGCTATCAAGGTCCGTAGCTCCGTAAATATTGAATGAGCGTACGTGCTGTCCGAGTAAAGCGGATACGTACAGGTACTCGGATGGCTGATAACTGAAGCTGCCGCTGATTTGAGTGAAGTCGGCATTAAACCCTTCATTGGTGTCTTCCTCTCCGGCTGACAATATCAAGGCCACCGACGCATTGGATGGAAGCAGCTGGCTAATCTGAGCGTCGAAAGTAGTCGTGTCGCGTGAATTGAAGCGTTCGCGGTCGCGAGTGTTCCAACTGGCTCCCAACCCCGCGGTCAATGAGCTATTGACTTGATAGTTTCCAGTTACCCGCGTCCCGATGGTTTCTTCGTCGGTCTGCGCTGCTGTCTCCGTGGTGATGTAAGAAGAATCCGAATACGATTGCGCCAAGCCTAGCTGCCAGCCGCCCGCATTTACGGATCCATTGAGTCCGAGACTTTGACCAAACTCGTCATCGTAGCGCACACCGGAATAGGTCCGCCAATTGGGAGAGTAGGAAAACGTCGTGGCCTCGCCAATCACTCCCCTGAATCGCAGGCCATATTCATTGGAAGTAAAATCTTCGGCTCCACTCTCGCTGGAAACGTCCCTCAAATCGTCCCCAGTCGTGAATCGATAGTAGGCTGATGAATCCACCCCCATCGCCCCGACATTGCGGGCGTAAGACCTCGAAGATGCTTGGGAGGAGGTTATGGGCGCGGATCGGGATTCCCGATAGGCCCCATCGTTGGGAGCAACCAGATTTTGAGCTGATAGCGAGGTCGCGGCGACGGAGAGTCCAAGAGCCGCGATAGCCAGGAAACGTGGATTCATAGGATTCATAGTCAGACATCAAGTATCCCGTTTCAAGCCATCCCATTCAATTCTTTTTATCACCTAAGAGAATCGCTGACTTCCCAATAGTGGAGTAGCCTGATTCTAGAATTCCATCCGCAAATCTCCATTATGAATTACAGCGAGTATACGAGATCGCAAAGTACGCCAACGAGTGCAGCGTTTTCTACTTCGTAGTCTCCTTATGAGCAAGAGCTAGCTATTCTGCATATCTCTTTGCGAGGGATGGCGGATGGTATTACAATAGAAGGAAAAACTTTATGGATATATTGCTTAAAGAAAGCGGGCCTATAAAAGAGCCCTCATTTTACCTTCCAATCCCATACCGTTCCAGTAGCTCGTAAAGTGTCGGACGGCTGATTCCTAAATTACTAGCGGTGGTCGTGATTTTGCCTAGATTGCGCCTCATAGCGGCTTCGATCATTTCTCGTTCGAGGTCCTCTTTGGCGGCTTTGAGGGTTTTCACGGGCAAGAGGTCCAAATTTTGATCGGCTAATTCCAGATCAGTGGGCGAAATCGTCCCCCCCTCGCACATAATAACCGCCCGTCGTATGCGATTCTGAAGCTCGCGAACATTGCCGGCCCATGAGTGGTTGGAAATGGCAAAGAGCGCCCGCTTGCTGAAAGATAGTCCCGGCTTGTTGTTCTCCGACCCAAAGCGTTGAAGCAGGGCTCGAGCGACTAGATGGATATCGTTTCCGCGATCCCGGAGAGCCGGCAAGTTGAGTTCGACAACGCTCAGGCGATAGTAGAAATCCTCGCGAAAGGCACCGTCAGTCATCCCTTTTTTCAGGTCTGCGTTGGTGGCGGCCAGGATTCGGGAGTCGACGGATATGGTTTTGCGTCCCCCTACGCGCTCAATGGTGCCTTCTTGCAAAAAACGCAGGAGTTTTATCTGGGTCTGCAAGGGAACCTCACCGATCTCGTCCAAAAATAGCGTCCCGCCCTGGGACTGCTCGATTTTGCCGATGTGCTGGGCGTGAGCTCCGGTGAACGAGCCTTTTTCATGCCCGAATAGCTCACTCTCCAGTAGATTCTCAGGAATGGCGCTGCAGTTGATCGCTACGAAGGGGCCCGCTGACCGATCACTCCGCTGATGAATCGCTCGGGCGGCCATCTCTTTGCCCGTACCGCTTTCACCGAGAATCAAGACTGATACTTGGGTGTTGGCGATCTTGCGAATGGAATCGAACAGGGCCTGCATGGGCTCGCTAGTCCCCAGCATCCCCTCGAAGGTATCCCCCTGAATTTGCTGCTTGTATTGGATAAATTCGGTCTCGAGTTGAGCCACGTTAAAACACCGTTTAAGCAGGAGTTTGAGTTCCTCTATTTCGACAGGCTTGGGAAGGAAATCGTAGGCTCCCGCTCCAATCGCGGACAGCGTGTTGGCTCTTTCATTTTGGCCTGAAGCGATCACAACCTTGGTTATCGGGGCTTCTTCGAGTATTTCCGAAAGAGCTGCTAAGCCCTCTTCTGGCCCGTTTGAGTTTGGCGGCAATCCCAAGTCCAGCATTATCACCAGCGGGCGATGAAGGCGAAATTTTTCCAGCGCGGTTCGTCGGTCAGCAGCTTGGACGATATCATAACTATCAGACAGCCCCCACTTGAGTTGAGCGCGAATTTCCTCGTCATCATCGACGATAAGTAATGTTGGTTTCATGAGGTCGCTATCTATCTCGTCGTTTTGGGCTCACCACTGACGAGGTATAATAAAAATGCAAAGAAAGCGGTTAATGAAAGCACGAAGAATATCGGACCTCCGCTATGGTGTATCCAATGATCGATCATGTGTGGCCCTACGCGCTCGCACAGTTCGCCGAGAGTGAAAATGCGCAATCCATTGCGCCCGATTGCCAGTGGAATTACGAAGATTACTAGCGAAATTTTTTTCCAAGCAGTTTTTAAGAAAAGTTGAGATGCGACCAAGCTTACGAGAAAAAGCACCAAGCTTGAACGAATACCGCTACACTGAGGCGCCACTTCCATGGTGACAGAGGGCAGAACGAATACGAGACCGTCGCGATAAATAGTGTTCCCGGCAAGTTTAAGCATCCAGTAAGCAGCCTCAGCTGAGGTGTACTGAAAGAAGGTTACCGTTGCATCTTTTAAGGCAACGGGGAAAGGCGCGGTGAAAAGAGCGACCGCCAAGGGAAAGGCGATCTTCCGAAGTGTGTTAGGCCTGAGGCACAATATGGCGGCTGTATAGATCGAAAAAACGTAGGCGAAGGCCAAGCTACTCAGAGCATTCTCGTACAGATTCCCGACCCAAACGCTATGGTTTACCTGGAAAAGAACTATCAGAAGGACGGCAAAAGCGGCAGGGATGATAGCGAAAATACGATTTGAATTGCCGCGCCCACGGCCTACGAGAGTGCCCCGGTCTGTCCAGATCAAGTAGGCGCTGACCAGCGGTATGAGCCAGCAGTGCGAGTAGAGTTCGGTTTCGAGACCATATTGAGCCAGATTCCACAGGGGTAGGGCAAACGCGCCGGTGAGGGCCATCGCTGCGATAACAAACCAGCGCCAATTGTCGCCCGTTACCTTCGATTTGGTTTTCAAAGCTTTGGTCGCGGAAATATTAAGATTAACCATTTTAGCGAGGCGTACCGTTGTCGTGACCGATCCGCTGGTTATCTATCGTCAATTAAGCTTCCAGATAAAGGGGTTTATGTGTCGAGCATGCCATTCCTAAGTGCGAGGTCTCGCACGAAGGAATCTGTCTCGCTCTCCACGGAACCGTCGTTTTTTGGTGGAGTTTGATTTCGTGAGTTCGGGCTCATTTCGAGCTGGCTTTGAGACGTCGATGTTGTCGAACCAGAGCCAGCATGGACAGGTATTTCCCGGTTTCTCTTTCCCATCTTTGAATCGAACATCGGTGATGTTTAGCTTTCTTAGGAGCTGATTTACGCTGCCATGCGCCGTGCACAATTCTTTTTGCATTTGGTATTACAAAGGTGCCTGTGCGGGTCCGTCAGTCCAGCAGCAGAAGCTCAGCTTACTTTGGGGCCGATTTACCTAGCATGCAAACTATTGCGTTAGCTGGTTTGATTATCTCTCGTAGGCAAAACCATTGAAAAGGTTGCTCCTTTCCCCTCCTCACTTTCCGCCGATAGCTGGCCGCCGTGGGCTTCTACAATCATCTTGCTTTGGAACATACCAATACCGATACCCCGCTGCTTTGTTGTTTGAAATGGTCGGAACAGCCGTTTTTCAAGAAACTCAGGGGTCATTCCACATCCATCATCTTTTACTTTAAGATAGATGTGGCTACCTTCAATACCGGTCATAATGTCAATTTCGCCGACTTCATCCATGGCCTCGGATGCATTGATAAGGAGATTGATAATCACCTTTCCCAATTGCTCTGTATCGATCGAAGCACAAGTTTGGCAATTTAGCGAACGGTTAAGATCTATTCGAGGTGGAGTGTCCCAATCGGAGAGGGTTGAGATTATAAAGGTATCAAAGTTGCAGGACCTAACATTTATCTCGAGTCCTTTTCTCATAGTTCCAAGACGCTCAATAAGCTGATTAATTCTATCTCCCGTACGTGAAATACCCCTAAGAGCATCCTCGCGAAATTCAGGTTTATTCCAATGTAAGGGAAGGTTCTTGACCATCATGTTAAGAGTTGAAGCGGCATTTTTCAGATCGTGAACGAAAAAAGTTGCCATTTTTTGAAAGGCTTCGAGCTCGCGATTCTCGATGAGCCTGCACGAAAGCTGCAAATTAAGCAGACTCGAGGCGGCGTGGTCACCAATGCTGGCAAGTACGTCGACTTCCTCTTCTGAAAAAGGAATACCGTTAACGCGGTCTCCAAGAACCATTACGCCGAGCAGCGAATTTCTTGTAGTCATCGGAACACAAATCCTGTTTCCACCATCTGTGAACTTTTTAGGATTTAGTTTGACGAAACTTCGGGCCCATTGCTCTGTGCAATTTTCAAGATCGATTGGGCGAGAATCCTTCACAAAGGTTGAACTTAACGATTCGAAATCATGCTGAATCAATTGAGCTAGCGATTCATTATGATCGGTAATAATAGTGGAGGATTGAAGTCGTAGACGACGTTTATCTTCTTCAAAGAGCCAAATGCTTACGGACAGGACGTCGAAAGTTTCACTACTAAGTCTAGCAAGTGATTGGCAAAATGTGTCTTGCTGAAGCGAGTGAGCAGCTTCCTCAGTAAAACGTTTCCAGATTTTGCGGTAGTCATACTTAGGTCGCTTGAAATGCCGGCTTACGAATTGCCTTATGGACAGTTGAAATCGGTCTGATTGCAATAAAGTCGCGAGTAGCACTATCGCGACTAAAACACCGAGTGCTTTGATTGGGAAAGCAACGTCACCTCCGAAATAGGTCACCGCTTTTGCGAGCACTCCAACAACGAAAAGATAAGCCCCAGCTAGAATGATCGTGATGGAGTTACTGATGACCTGATGCGAGGGATATAGATCGATTTCTAAATTACCCTCTCTGGGAAGGCCTCTTAGCATAATGAGGATAGAGACGATTGTGCCTGCGGCACAAATAGCATCCATGGCTGGGCTAATGCTACCGAAAAGAATGGCTTGGCTACTTGTGTAGAACCGAAGTACCAATAGCGTGGCCATACCGAGGAGTGTATATTTAACTCTCCATCGGAGGGTTCCGATAGCTGCACGGTAGGTTCGCTCAAGATTCATCAAAGCGATTACGCAACCCGCTATTATAATTACTTGTATGGTCTGCCCAGCAAAGCCGAGTATTAGATTGGGGTAAGCGAGGGTTATTGGTTGGCTGGAGATAAAATATCTATCTGTGAATAAAACGGCTATAATCGCAGGCAGCAGCAGGAAACCAAGTATCGTCCAACGCCAGCGGCCCACAAACCTCAAACTTTGACCTCGAGCGTAGACGAGGCTTAAAACAATCCAAGTACCGGGCAGAAAAGACGAAATGATAATTCTTGCATTGTACCAAGTTATACCAGCACCGATATCAGATTTTGTGCTCAATAAAACAGCGATACTTTCAGCAAGCAGCAGAGCGCTGTTAATTGCCAAAACCCAAGTAGTTAACGATTTGTGTCGCCAGACCCTAGGTAAAGAGCAGCAGGCCAATACATAAATGCCGCAAAGCATTACTGCGGCGAAAAGCAATATGGCATAAGTTTGGCTCATGGGGGAGATTATGATGGTTGGGGAAAATTCAATCAAAGGGGATTATTCTTCGAGTAGGTAAAAATTACAGAAGCCTTTCAAAATTTTACTAAGCGAGGCCCTCGATTTAATAATTATTTGGAAGCAAGAGATAGTGCAATAGCATCCTAGAGGACTTAGTGATTTGTGCAAAAATAAAAAGGCCGCTGCATTGAACGCAGCGGCCTTTGTAAATAGATAGGGTGTCCGTTAAAAGTTACTTTTTCAGACGTCTAGCTGCTCCGGCAAGGCCCAGCATACCTAGACCCAGAAGTGCGGCAGTAGTGCCGGAATCTGGGACTTCTGTGGTGGAGGAGAAGTTGATTTCGGTGCCGCTTCCAGATGTGCTTAACTGGAACGCTGCGACCCAGTCGTCTTGACTCTCATCAGTAGATTCAGCTGTACCGAAACCTTCGATAATGAGCGTTGTGCCAGTCACGGAGTTAACCGTTATTCTTTCGAGATCGAAAGTATACGTTGTTCCGGAGTATACCACAGTCCACAGGTTATCAATAGCAAGATTACCGACGTAACCTGAGCTACTGAAGTCAAGCACTTTGAATGTAGCACTTGTGCCGTTAGCAATGCCGGCATAATCTCCGGTCGACCCTGAAGCGTTCACTTCAACGTCGTTGTTAAACGTGATTTTGGTAGCAGAAGCAGCAACAGCGTCAAGTGTGGCTGAACCCTGGAATTTGATGTCTCCGTTGAGGGGAGCAGCAACTGCTCCAGCGGAAGCAATCAATCCTAGAGCAGTAGCTACAAGAATTTTTAAGCTAAGTATTTTGTTCATTTTGTTTATATTGTTAATATTTTTAGTGGTTCGCCAAAAATATGACGGTTAGCACAACTTTAGCAAATCAGGTGCCAATGTAGCCAGCGAGTTTACCGGGGTTTTCTAAAGTGCTGGTTAGCAGGAATTTATGAAAAAAATAAGAAATAATTTTTTTTAACAAGTTTTTAGGCTGTAAAGAATTTTTACGCTTTTCAGCCTGGCCCAAAGCAGCCTTTCTTAAAAAACTGAACAGCAATAACTTATGAAAAAAACCAAAGTGTAAAGGAAAGCGACACTATGGTAAAACGGCAAGTAAAGAGCGTTAATTTGTGGGCTGAATCCCGAATTCATTCCCAATTTTATCGTGAAGTACTGACTGTTAAATCTCTAGGATAGGTACATAGAAAACATGAGCTATCCCCATAACTTCAATCTGACTAGGAAATAGATAAATTGTTACAAATTTTGGATCAAAGCTTTCGCGTCATCTGCCTCTTCATCTGGTAAGCCGAGGCTGATAGCTCCCTCTAACGTGGTTTTTGCTTCTGCAATCATGTCAAGGGCGACATACACCTTCGCCAAATGATAAAAGATTAAAGGCGCCTCCATCTTCTTGCTGCTTTCCAAAAGAAGATCCCTAGCAAACGCAAAGTCCCCTCTCAGGTAGGCAATCCATCCCAGGGTATCGGCGACGGCAGGATCGTTGGGGGCCAACTCGCGGGCCCGAAGAGCCATTGAGTAGGCACCTTCGATGTCCCCAGACTCATTACTCAGAAGGTAGGCTAGGTTGTTCAATGCTTTGTAATGATTGGAGTCGATGTTCAATACGGTATTGTAGTGTTCCATCGCGGTAGTGTAGTCCGAACTTTCCTCGTACAAATTCCCCAAACTGAAAATCGCTTCCAGATCCTCCGGATTGGCGGCGATTACCGCATTGAGAATCTCTTGTGCCTCTTCTAAATTGCCAACGGCGAGGAAGGCTTGGGCGAGAGCGTAGGAAGCTGGCCTGAGGGTCGGGTCGAGGGATAATGCCCTCTTTAGCCGGTAGATTCCGGCCTGTGAATCATTTTGGGCGAGAGCCAACTTACCACTGAGAAATTGTAGAATAGCGGAATCGGGCTCTTTCTTGATGAGCGGAGCCAGCCGATCGCTGGCGATTTCGAAATTATTTTCGCTGGCGTCCAGCAGGAGTACCTGCTCAAGGGCGGGTATGTACGCAGGGTTGCGCTCAAGCGAGGTTTCGAGAGATTTCCGAGCTATATCAGAATCGCCAAGTTCCATCTGAACCAATGCTGCTTGGTAAGGCAGCGCAGGATCGTTGGGGATTTTTTCGGCCAAAGAAAGATAGAGTTCGAGGGCTTTAGAAAAGTTCTTTTCCAAGGCGTATCCTTTGGCGAGAAGAAGGCTCGCTTGATGATTATCGGGAGCTATCTCGACCGCCTTAAGCAATCTGGCTTCAGCACTACCGACGTCTCCTTGACCGATTTCAAGATTCGACAAAGCCAAAATAGCTCCGATGTGGTCGGACTGCAGAGAGAGTGTCTTGAGAAGGCTGCTACTGGCTTGCAGAGGTTGATCGTCGGCAATCAAGGCTAACGACAGGGAGTAATGGCCGCCTGCGAAGTTGGGATATCGTTGCGATACGATCCTCATTCGGCTCACTGCAGATGCGGCGTCCCCCACTCTCAAATCCAATTGGGAGGCGAGCATCGCAATTTCAGGGCTCATCGGATCCAATTGCTCGGCTCGTTTCATCAATTCCAGAGCATCGTCTGTGGATCCTTCGATAGCATAGAGGCGGGCTCTGGCCAAAAGGCCTGGTACAAAATCAGGATAGTCGGCCGCAACGCGCTCAAGCACAACTTTGGCGTCTTGCTGGTTACCGGTTTGCAGCTTGAATTGGGCGTGCGCCAAAATTATGTTAGGCTTTACTGCAGTGCTGGCAGAGGCAGCGGAAAACGATTTTTCGGCGGCTTCCAGATCTTTTTTTGCCCACAGAAGGTTCGCCTTGGCGAGATGGGCAAGCGAGTAAGATGGATCGATTTGGATGGCGCGTTCCAAAATCGCCACGGCGGCATCCAAATTGCCCGACGATGCATCCAGCATTGCTAGGGCAGTCGTCGCCCCTGCGGAATTTCCCTGGCTTGCCAAGTTCTCCAGTATCGAACGGGCCTCGTCGGCACGCCCAAGCTTCATGGCGGAAGATTGCAGAGCGGAGAGGGCGTATTGATTAGTGGGATCCTTCGCCAGTAAATCCATGGCAGTGTTCCAGACTTCCTCTGGGGGCTCGATTTGAGATTGAATTGATAAAAGCGGGCCCAGGAATTTGGTATTCTCGGGGTCAATCTGAGTAGCTTGCGAAAGCAAAGGCAGGGCCAATCGCTGACGTCCTTGCTCGAAGTAAATCAGTCCTAGCTGGCCCGGAGCCTCAGCGACGGTTGAGTCGATCTGCAAGGCGTTTTTGTACTCTATCTCAGCCGCTCGAAATGCTCCATTTGCGAAATGCTCCTCCGCCTTAGCCATGTGGCTCTCGAGCCTTGATTGTGAAGAGCAGGCAGTCGTTGCGATCAAGAGCGTTGCCGCGGCTAGTGTGAGAGCTACAGTTTTGGGCAGAAGTTCTCTCTTCATGTCCACAAAGTTGGGGAAAAAGCTATACATTGCGATTAAAAACGGCTCAGCAGAGCCGAGGTTTAGGTTAAAATTCCCGAGGCGGCGGGCCAGGGAATGGGAAAAAGCGTGGAGAAGGAGGCTTAGCCCTTGGCTAGGCGGCCAAACTTAGGGCTGAATTTTTGCCTGCCGCTTTGAGCAGTGCTTGGACCCCACTATTTAGCCCGGTTCTAATGAGAGATTCTCGACTGGGTTTTCGTGGTTGATGTTGGTTTTCGATACCTTCCGGCGGAGGGAGCCCGCAGGGGAGGACCTTCCAATTGCTTTCTGGCAAGCTCGCTTGG
>JAYZHU010000078.1:0-27463 GCA_036166175.1 Verrucomicrobiota bacterium
GCGTGTGTATGGCCATGTTTCGGGACTGACAGCGGAAGAGGCTGCCAATAATGCCCGAGATAGAGCGTCTAGAGGGATTACGGCGATCCGATTTCGGGCATTCCATAGTCATGACGCCAACGATTATCATGGCCACAAGACAGCGGTATATCAACAAATCGAATACATGGAGGTAATCCGAGACGCTGTGGGAGAGGACGTCGATCTTATTTTAGAGATCCATGGCCGATACGATCCGGTCTGGGCCCTAAAGTTGTTGGAATTGGCGAGACCCTTTCGTCCTTTTTTTCGTGGAAGAACCAGTGCGGCATGAGAATCCTGAAGTGTTGAAATGGCTGAGAGAGCATACGGATTTGCCCTTGGCAATCGGCGAGCGCTATCACGATAAATGGGACTGTCGCGAAGCGATTGAGAATCAGTATGTGAACTACCTGAGACCCGATGTTAACCACTGTGGAGGTATCAGCGAGATGAAGAAAATCGCGGCGATGGCGGAGGTCTATTATATTGGTCTTATCCCGCATAACAATGCGGGCCCACTGGGGTCGCCCGCGACCTTGCACGTGGCGCTGTCGATGCCCAACGTGGCCATGATGGAGGCGCCTTGGGTGAATGGGCCTAGGGATCCAAAGGTCGTTAAACCCTTTCCAAAAGTAGTAGATGGATACGCTTTGCCGCTGGAAAATCCGGGCCTCGGTATCGAATTTGACGAAGTCGCTGCCCGCAATACGCCCTTCGCTGAGCCGCGTACGCAACCACGCCTCAAAGGGAATGACGGCTCGGTAAGGGATTTCTAAAGAAACGGAACGCTCCTATAAAATCGCTACAATTGGTGGAGGATAACGTGGTAGGGAGTTGCGTCTCTGCTGCCGTTGAGGACTTTTGCTGACAGAGTCTTTTCTCCGTTGGGGATCGAGATATTCTTTAGGAAAGCCGTATCCGAATTGTTGGGAACGCTTAAGGTTTCTATAGTCGAGCCGATCTGCAGCTCGAGTTGGGCGCTAGCGACCGGCTCTTTCCAGATAAACTCGATGTCGTAGGATTTGCCATTGCGGAAATCGAGCAGCCATTCGCCTCCGTTTTCCGTTTCTCTACGATCTTGAGTGGAAAGGGTAGTACTCGTCTCGAACTTCGTACCGAGAACGATGCGAGGCGGATCGTAGTTGTCGGGTCGCGTTTTGGAAACGTCAGCGAACCAGTCGTTGTAGGTTTTTTTGAGGCGCCGGGCGATTTCGGGCCGCTTTTTGTAGAGATTGTTGGTCTCCCCGGGGTCTGCCACCATGTCGTAGAGCTCTAGAGGCACGTTTTCAGGCATTTTGTCGTGACGGAATCCGGTAGGGTGTACGAGCTTCCAGCGTTGCTCGCGAACGGCTATGTGATGCAACGGTATCGGCTCGTTGCCTCGGTGGATTTGCAGAACGAGACTGCGATCAGGCCAATCGACACGCTCGCCCTTGAGCAAAGGGAGAATGCTTCGGCCGTCGAAAGGATGGTCTTTTGGAAAAGTGGCTCCAGCAGCTTCTAGCAAGGTGGGCATGACATCGATGTGGGCGGCGATGCGATCGTTGCGATTGCCTGGTTCGATCTCAGCAGGCCAGCGGAAGAAAAAGGGGGATCGTATTCCGCCATCATGCACCTCGTTTTTTTTGCCCCTGGAATTGACGACGTAGCGCTGTGTATTGGGGCCATTGTCGACCATGAATATGACGATGGTATTTTCCGCGATTTGCCGACGGTTGAGATGGCCCAGCAGCTTGCCGACATTCTGGTCGACGTTTTCAACCATGGCAAACACTCGGGCGACCGTGTCTGCGTCATTATCGTTGCCGAGAAGAATTGGGCTCAAGTCTTTGGATCTATATTTCCGATACAGGGCCTCGGGCACGTCATGATAGGGGCCGTGGGGCGCATTGGTTGGGATGTAAGCGAAGAAGGGCTCTTCGGTTGCAATGGCATCGTCGATGAAATCGATGGCGGCATCGAAATAGACATCCGTGCAGTAGCCGTAGGTCTGCACTTGGACATTGTTGTGGAAGAGGATGGCATCCGTATATCGACGACCATTTTCCCTAGGCTCTGAAGGCTGCCCGAGTCCGCCTCCCAAGTGGATGAGGCTCTCATGGAAGCCTTGATCGGTCGCCCGCATTGGATAGTTGTCGCCTAGGTGCCATTTACCGAAAATTCCGTTCTGATAGCCAGCTTCCCTCAGGACCTCGGCAACTGTGATTTCCTCCGGCTCCATCATCGATCGGCCCTTGAAGGTATCGACTAGTCGTGTACGGTAATTGTAGCGACCAGTCATGAGCGAAGCCCGTGTAGGCGAGCAAACCGGGCTCACATAAAAGGTGTCCATGGAGGCCCCCGAGTAGGAAAGGGAGTCGATGTGCGGCGTGTCCAAAACGGGATTCCCCATCACGGACAGATCGCCATAGCCTTGATCGTCCGTCATGATGAGAACGATATTGGGACGGTCATTCGCCTTAATGGATAGGCAAAGCGCGACGGTTACGAGAAGGGTGTAGGTTCCGATTTTCATAGTATTGCGGTATAAACGGATTAACTTTTGAAGGGCGAATCGAAATCCAAATGGAGACCCTGTTACCGTTCCGCGTCGTCCAAACCAGGTCAATGTCGGTTTCGGTGGTAGGCCAACGTTCAGCGCCTCGATCCCATTTAGGCGATGAGATCCTTGATAACGGAGGCGTCTTTGATCCCGGTTAATCGTTGGTCAAGACCTTGGAAAGGTACATTGAGCTTCTTGTGCTCGAATCCCAGTAGTTGAAGAATGGTGGCATGAAAATCCTCCATTGGAACGGGATTGATCGCTGGACTGTAACCGACTTCGTCTGTTTCCCCGTAGGAAATTCCTGGCTTTACGCCCCCGCCTGCCATCCATGCGGTAAAAGCTCCGGGGTTGTGGTCGCGGCCAACGAATTTTCTTTCGTTGGTGCCGCCTCGGTTTTCTTTCATGGGCGTGCGACCGAATTCGCCGCTCCAGACCACAAGCGTGTCTTCGAGAAGCCCCCGACGCTTGAGATCTGTGATTAGCGCTGCCATCGGTTTGTCCATCTCCCGGCACTTGTCTTGGAAGCCGCCGTTGAGAGCTTCCGTGCTAGATGCTCCATGAGAATCCCAGCCCCAATCGAATAGTTGCACATAGCGTACGCCCCGCTCGACCAATCGGCGAGCCAGCAAACAATTGTTGGCGAAACTTTCTTTTCCAGGCTCCGTTCCGTAAAGTTCATGAACAGATTCGGGCTCTTTCTCAATGTCCATGGCATCTGGCACAGCCATCTGCATGCGAAAGGCCATTTCGTACTGAGCGATGCGGGTTAACGTTTCTGGGTCGCTAAATTCGTCGTGGGTTTGCTGATTAAGATTTCTGATTGTATCCAATACCTGACGTCGCAGATCGCGCGTCATCCCTTCGGGGTTGGAAACGTTTAGAACTGGATCGCCGTGGGAGCGGCATTGAACGCCTTGGTATACCGAAGGCAGAAAGCCAGATCCCCAGAGCGCTTTGCCGACACGCGGAATACGTCCGCCGGAGAGCAGTACCACGAACCCGGGCAGATCGGCATTTTCCGTTCCCATGCCCCAAGTTACCCATGATCCGATGGAAGGGTAGCCAATACGCGGTTGGCCGGAGTGCACCATAAGCTGAGCGGGGCCATGATTGAATTGATCGGTTTGCAGGGTTTTGATGAAACTGACGTCGTCGACGACCTTAGAAAAATGGGGAAGGCGATCGGATACCCAGGCTCCAGAAGCTCCGTATTGCTTGAATGGGAATTGGGGACCCAGCATATTGGGAGTACCCTGTATGAAGGCGAAGTTCTTGCCTTCGAGAAAGGATTGCGGGCAGGGCTGTCCATCCAGTCGCTTGAGATCCGGCTTGTAATCGAATAACTCCAATTGGCTGGGAGCGCCGATCATGTGAAGATAGATCACTCTCTTGGCCTTACTGGGGAAATGGGTCGCTATTTGGCCGAAGGGATTGGAGGAGCTTCGTCCCGACGAAGAGCCTGAGGCTCCGGAGACGTTTTGACCGGCGAGAAACATTGCTCCGAGCCCAGTCGCACAACGCGTTATGAACTGGCGCCGGGTTTCCTGTTCGAGAGAACGGCGACGAGATTCTTGTAGTAGCGATTCGAGATTCATCGAGTAAGAAAATTATTGATACGAAACTCAGTAAGTGAGGGATTCATCGAGATTCAGCAGCACCTGAGCAACGACCATTGATGCCTTGCCTGGCGACTCTTGCAATGTGGCCTCATACAAATTAACGAGCTCGTGCAAAGATGAGACGGGCGGATTGCGGCCAGTAACAAGCCGGTAGGCAAGGGAGAGACGTTCGCTGATGGTCCCGCTTGAGAAACCGCTTTCCAGTTTTTCTCCTAGGGCTTCAGCACATTCGACGAAGGCGGTGTCATTTAGCGTTACAAGGGCTTGCAATGGCGTATTGGAATTTAGACGACGAGGATTGCAGAATTCCCGGGACGGGGCGTCGAAGCTAGCGAAAGTCGGATAGGGGATGCTGCGTTTGACGTAGGTGTAGATCGCCCGTCGGTACCGGTCGGCATCCTCTCTCTCGGGAGTTTCCCATTTGTCTTGGCTGAGGAAAGGCTGCCAAACGCCATCGGGAATTGGTGGATGCACGGGAGGGCCGCCAATTTCGGAAGAAAGCAGTCCGCTGACCGCCAGCGCGTTATCGCGAACCATTTCCGCAGTAAGTCGCAGTCGAGGTCCACGCGCCAGCAGTCGATTGTCTGGATCGCGCATGTTGAGCTTGGGATTAACCTTGGAAGATTGTTGGAAGGCGTAACTGAGTACGATCTCTCTCAGTATGGACTTAACGCTCCAGTTGTAGTCTTCTTGGAAACGGGTAGCCAAATAGTCGAGTAACTCTGGATGGGATGGTTTCTCCCCAGATGATCCAAAGTCTTCGAGCGTGTAGACAATGCCGGTACCAAAAAGCTGTTTCCACAGTCGATTGACGAAGACGCGGGCAGTGAGCGGATTGTCATCGGAAACCCACCACGTGGCCATAGTGAGGCGATCGAGATTTGGCTCGGTGGGAGCGATTTTCACGAGGGAGGCAGGAATCGCTGCAGTGACGGCCTCTCCTTTTTCCAACGCGTTGCCTCGCTCGAATATGCGAGTTGGCCGAGCGAGCTGGGGCGGACGGCGATGCATTATCGGAACGGTGGTTCCGGGTATTTCGGAATAGAGCCTATTTAGCCGATCGATTTCCCGCATGAGGGCGTACGACTGTGCTCCCTCCGATGCGAACTCCGTCCATCGATCATCTGAGGTAACATCCAATCGGCCGCGTTGAATGGCCATGGGGTGACTTCCGTGTCCTGTCTTGTTACAATGGATATGTATTGAAAGACGTTCCCCTTCCTTTAGCTTTATTGGCGTTTCTGGGATGAGAACAATATCCCGGGCGTAGTGAATTCTTGAATCCGCTCCCCAGCCTTCTCCATTTGGGGGAATCGTTTCCATCGGTTCTGTCGGCATCCAGGGTACGTCTGGAGCTGAAGCTTTGAAACATATAGGCATTCGATTGCCCGCTTCATCGACGATCTCCGCTTCGATTTCGTCTACGAGAAAACCCCATGGGGGATTGTCGACGGCGGTATCGGGATCGATGGGCAATGCCGTGAGACGTAGAGCAGTAGTTGGCTGGTCTTCAACGCTCGAGGCGGGAATGGCAATGATGGTGTGAGTCTTTATCTCAACGGTTCCCACAGTTTGGAATTCGGAGTAGCCGGCTGAGTCGTCGACTTGATATTGGGTGCTATTATTTGACGCGACTTCGAGGCCCTTGACGTGTTGCCAGTCGACGCTCGCCTTTAACTTGTTTCCTTGTTCCCAGAATGTCTCTTTGAGTTCGAGGATACGGCGTCTCAATTCCGTCGCTTCTCCATATAGATTTGGATTCTCGGGTACTTTCAACAGAGGCTCGTCTTTCTGTAGATCCGAATCCGCCGTGTTGTTGAAGAAGGTCATAAACTGATAGTATTCTTCATGGCGGAAGGGATCGTAGGGGTGGTCATGGCACTGAACGCAGTTGAAGGTCATGGAGCCCCAGGTTTGCCAGGTTGTGTTGATTCGATCGATCACGGCCTCGACCCGAAAAACTTCGTCATCCGTCCCTCCCTCGTCGTTGGTTTGAGTATTGCGCTGGCTGGCTGTGGCTACGAGATCGTCTAGGCTCGGATCGGGCAGTAGATCGCCCGCCAACTGTTTTACTGTGAATTGGTCGAAGGGGAGATCGTTATTGAAGGCTTTGACGACCCAGTCGCGGTATGCCCAGATCGTCCGTTGTTGATCTTGCCCGAGACCACCCGAGTCTGCGTAGCGCACCAGGTCGAGCCACATGGACGCCCAGCGTTCTCCGAATGCGGGTTGGCCTAGCAGGTCATCTAACGTGTTTTCAACTGCTTTCTTCGGATCGATACTGTATGCCGCTTCGAACGCGTCGAGTTCGATTATTGTGGGAGGTAGACCCGTAAGCGCTAAGCTGAGCCGGCGTAGTAAGCGACCGGGAGATTCATGTGGGCTCGGTTTTAGGCCTTCTGCTTCTAGCCTGTGGAACAAGAAGCGATCGATATTTCCGTTGGCTTTTTCGTCGAATGAAGATTTCGGAATGCTTGGACGTTCGGGTGTCTGGAAGGCCCAGTGGGCGCTCCATTTGGCTCCTTCATTGATCCATTTTTTAACCAGATCGATTTGCTCGTCCGTCAGAGCATCGTGCTCATCTGGTGGAGGCATTCGATCGTCTTCGTCGGAGGTGGTTATGCGGTAAATGAGTTCCGAGGCGTCAGGTTTTCCCGGTTTGACGATGGGAACTCCGGAATCACCGATGAAATTGATGACCCGGTCTTCGTAGACGAAGGAAACGTCTCCTGCCGCTTTCACGCCCCCATGGCATTCGACGCAATTTTCATTTAGAATCGGCTGGATATCCCTGGCAAAGTCCACTTCTGCTAGTGCTATTTGGGCAAACAGAGAGATTGCGATTAGGGATAGTAGAGCTTTTTTGACGGCTGCGAAACGCATGGAAAAACAAGTATCATTCCAGGTATAAAGGCCGATAGACACGATGAGCAATCCAGATCTGGCCTTGATCTGCCTTCCATCTTTCTGTAAACCGAGCGTTTGGAGGCTAGAAAGGCGATGATTATTGAACTTCATCGGAATAAAACACAAACCTAGTGAGATGCGTGCTCGTTTTCTTAGAAAAAGGCTTATCAATGTATTCCTGGTGTCTGGAATCCCATTGGCCTTGGTGTTGGCTGAACCTGAGATCGTCAGAGATATCGAGTATTCCCGTCCGAATGCCTACCCCTTGCTCCTGGATTTGTATTTACCCGAAGAAGCGAAGAATTCAGCTGTGCCGGTGGTGATTTGGGTTCATGGGGGTGGCTGGAAAAATGGCAGCAAGCAGAATTCCAAGGCGAGCTGGCTGGCAGAAGAAGGCTATGCGGTAGTCAGCATCAACTATCGGCTGACCGACGTGGCCCAATGGCCGGCCCAGATAGATGATTGCCGGGAGGCGGTTCGCTGGGCTCGTCGCAACGCTGGCGTCTTTGGCTTGAACCCGAATCGGATTGGAACTTGGGGATCTTCGGCGGGCGGACACTTGGTCGCATTGATGGGAACGCTACCCCACCCAGAAGATGAGCCTATTTCGAGTCGTGTTATTGCGGTTTGCGACTGGTACGGTCCGACGGAACTTCTAACCATGCCTCCAAACAATGTCGGCAACGGACGAACTGAAGAGGATGTGGCGAACTCCAATGGCGCTAAATTGCTCGGCTGCACGGTCAAAGACTGTCCGGATTTGGCTAAGCAAGCGAGCGCCTACGACAATGTTTCCAGGGATGATGCCGCTTTTCTCATTATGCACGGAGACGAGGACCCGGGAGTCCCTCTCCAGCAAAGCATCCAGTTCCACGACCGTTTGCGAGAGAATGGGGTACCTTCAACGTTGAAAGTAATAGAAGGGGCTGGACACGGTGGAAAGCTCTTCGATACCCCTGAAGTTCGAGAAACCGTTCTTCAGTTCTTCGATAAGCAGCTGAAGCGTATCTAATTTACAGATACGCTATCTAATCCAAGCGTAGATGGGGAAATTCTTGAGCCGGTTTTCCGTATCGTCTGGGCTGGTGAAATAGCAGGTTTCCCGAACTTTGGCAGTTGTATTTTTCGGTGTGATACGAAGCTTGTATTTGTGGTTGGCTTCGATTTCCTCGATTTCGAAGTTGAAGCTGGAACTGGCTGGATCGCCGGTCTTTAGGGCGACACCGTCGATATTCATGGGCCGCTGCGTGTGTATAATGACTTCGCAGGCCTTGGATTCGGGCTTTTCTCCAACTTTCCAGAGTAGGGCTCGGCGTTTAAGCTGTATCAGCTGTGGGATTTCCACGTTTAGGGTAAGCGTGTAGGAATGGTTGCCGCCACCTTCTTCGGTGCCGACGGTGATTTCCTTGCGCTGTTTTCCCAATCGGCTGCCGATATCGAAATGAGCATGGAGTTCTCCAGACTCTCCGGGCACGTAAGTTTTCTTTTTCAGCGAGGGAACGGTGCACCCGCAAGAAGCTTGGGTTTTCGTTATGGTGATGACCGAGTCGCTGGCGTTGGTGAACGCGTAGTAAACGTTAACCTCTTTTTGTCCAAACTCTGCATCCACAGAAACATCGGTGCTCTCCCATTGCAAGGCACCCGTTCCCTGAGCTGCAGCGGTTAGCAGAATGGACGTGATGATGCCGAAAAGAAATCGAGATGGGTCATTGGCTTCCATAACGGCTGAGCAGTTTGTGAAACGATCTGGATTTGTCGAACAAACTCCTTGCTCGATTTTTGGGAAGGGGTTCTGATCGCCGGATGAGTGAGTTCTCACGACCCGATGGACGGGAAGCAAACGCGTTGCGAACGATAAGCTTCGAGGCGGATTTCGCAGCCAATGCGACCGGTTCAGTGCTGGTTTCTTTTGGAGACACCAAGGTAATATGCGGCGCTACCTTAGAAAAGAAGGTGCCAGGGTGGATGCGGGCCCAAAATGTTGAGGGCGGCTGGCTAACAGCCGAGTACTCCATGCTTCCCTACAGCACCCACGATCGCAAGCAAAGGGATTCCTCGAAGGGCCGACTGGACGGTAGATCGGTGGAGATTCAAAGGTTGATTGGACGTTCGCTCAGAGCGGTGATGGATCTCAAGAAGCTTTCCGGCTACACGCTTTGGGTAGACTGCGATGTGCTTCAAGCGGATGGCGGTACGAGGACCGCATCCATTACCGGAGCCTATCTGGCTGCCCGGCTGGGTGTGCAAAAGCTCATAGACCAGGAGGCCATCGACGAGAACCCGTTCAACGATTCTGTGGCGGCAATTAGCGTGGGGATCTACGAAGATCAGCCCGTGCTTGACCTTCCTTATCTCGAGGACCGGGACGCCAGCGTCGATTTCAATGTGGTTATGACGGGCAGTGGCCAGTACGTGGAAGTGCAGGGAACGGGAGAGGAGGCGACCTTCTCCGAGGAGCAGTTGGGAGCCCTCCTGAATTTGGCCAAAGCAGGCTGTCGGGAAATATCGTCGATGCAGACGTCTTTTCTAACGCAAAGGTTACTGGTTTCGAGCTCTACCTGATGACTGTTCCGAGAGATTCCTTTGTTTGCTGCCCAAAATGCGATTTCGCTCAGATATCTCTTTGATTTTTACGTGAGGCCAATCTTAATGCAGAACTTTCCCACTTAGGGCTCAAAAATGAATATTCACGAATACCAGGCGAAACAGCTATTTGAAACCTATGGCATCCCTTGTCCGAAGGGAGCAGCCACAAGTTCGAATGAGGAGTTCGCGACTTGCATTGATAGTCTCAGTGATGGGCTAATCGTGGTGAAGTCGCAAATTCACGCGGGCGGTCGCGGCAAAGGAACCTTTGCCGATGGTTTCCAAGGGGGAGTCAAGTTGGCCAAGACCAAGGACGAAGCCATCGATTTTGCTAACCAAATGCTCAACAACACCTTGGTTACCGTGCAGACGGGGCCTGCTGGACGGGAAGTGCAGACGATCTATTTCACTGAAGGAGCTGACATTGAAAGGGAGTATTACCTCGCTATTCTCATGGACCGGGCGACATCGGCTCCGGTAGTCGTAGCTTCGACCGAGGGTGGAGTCGAAATAGAGAAGGTGGCAGAAGAGAGTCCAGAAAAGATTTTCAAGGCTTTTGTCGATCCGGTAATCGGACTTCAGCCTCATCAGGCCAGAGGTATCGCCTTCAAGCTAGGTTTCGAAGGCAAGCAAGCTGGAGCCTGTGCCAAGCTTATCTTCAATCTGTACAAGATGTTTTGGGAAACGGATGCGGACATGGTGGAAATCAATCCCATGATTAGCACATCGGACGGGGGCGTGATGGCTCTAGATGCGAAGGTCAGTTTC
Source organism: Verrucomicrobiota bacterium (assembly GCA_036166175.1). Taxonomy (GTDB): domain Bacteria; phylum Verrucomicrobiota; class Verrucomicrobiia; order Opitutales; family Opitutaceae; genus Pelagisphaera. Next base: position 10,447 of record JAYZHU010000078.1, read on the forward strand.
GATTCGAACTCCCTATATCGGCACAAGGACATCGTAGAGTTTCGCGATTTGAATGAAGAGGATCCAAAGGAAATCGAAGCTTCGAAGTACGATCTCAACTACATTGCCCTCGACGGGAACATCGCCTGTTTGGTGAATGGCGCTGGATTGGCGATGGCTACCATGGATATCATCAACCATTGTGGCGGGGAAGCAGCCAATTTCCTAGACGTGGGAGGTGGGGCGACGGCTGAGCAAGTTACGGCGGCCTTCAAGATTATTCTCAGCGACGCTAAAGTGGAAGGCATCCTGGTCAATATTTTTGGCGGTATTATGCAGTGCGACGTGATCGCGGAAGGCGTTATCGAAGCAGCGAAAGCGGTTAGTTTGGACAAGCCGCTGGTAGTACGTTTGGAAGGTACGAATGTAGAGAAGGGCAAGCAGCTTCTAGCCGAAAGCGGAATTGAAATTACCTCCGCGGACAGCCTTGCGGATGCAGCCCAGAAGATAGTGGACATTGTAGCGAGCGATAGCTGAGCACTGTAATTGAGGAATTTATACAATGAGCGTATTGGTTAACAAAGATACTCGAGTCGTTTTCACAGGGATAACTGGCAAGTCCGGAGGATTTCATGCCAAGCAGTGCATGGAATACGGAACGAAGGTTGTCGCGGGAGTGACTCCTGGCAAAGGAGGGTTGAAATTCGAAGATCAGGTTCCGGTGTTCAATACGGTTACTGATGCAGTCGAAAAGGAAGGGGCTAATACAGCATGCGTATTCGTTCCTCCGCCATTTGCTGCGGACTCGATTTTGGAATGCCTGGATGCGGGAATCGAATTGATTATCGCCATAACCGAAGGAATTCCGGTTAAGGACATGGCCATCGTGAAGCGGAAACTTCTTGAGACCGACGCAAGATTGATTGGGCCTAACTGCCCGGGAGTCATCACTCCAGGGGAATGCAAGATCGGCATCATGCCTGGATATATCCATAAACCGGGCACGGTTGGGATCGTCTCGCGATCTGGTACACTTACTTACGAAGCGGTTTGGCAAGTGACGTGTCTGGGCTATGGCCAATCGACATGTATCGGAATTGGAGGGGATCCCATCAATGGAACGAATCACACGGATGCCATTAAATTGTTTAATGAAGACCCGGATACGGAAGCTATTGTTATGATCGGCGAGATCGGTGGAGACGCTGAGGAAAAGGCTTCGGAGTATATCAAAGAGCAAGTGAAAAAGCCAGTTGCTGGATTCATTGCCGGTACGACTGCTCCTCCCGGGCGAAGAATGGGTCATGCGGGAGCAATCGTTTCTGGCGGTAGTGGAACGGCGGATGCGAAAATCGCAGCGATGGAAGATGCTGGCGTTGTCGTTGCCAAAACCCCGTCGGATATGGGTACCGCCCTGCTGGAAGCCTGGGGGAAATAAAGCGGAAGGATGAAGGTTTAAGGCTGAAAGGCCTCAGCTGAGCCTTGGACGAATCAAAGACCAGTAGGGTCGTCGCTTTTGACGACCGCAGCTCCTCAGCAGATAGGATCTGGCCAGTCTCCTTCGTGAGGATTGCGATTGGACGTGCGAATAGTAAGAAAATAACGAACTCCAGGGATCAAGACTCGGCGATGCAAGAGCTGCTCTGTCTTTCGGAAAGGGTGGATTCCGTTTCGGAAAACCAAAGATACGCGTCTAGAAAATCAAACTAAATTACGCCATTCTTGATGCCATTTCTCCATGCCGATCAGTTGCGGGATCTAGAGGGCGGACAATTCGATTGCGGTCATCGCAAGCGATGACCCTGCGGAAAGGGCGTCATTATGGCCCTAGGGCAATCGACCGGAACTTCTACCTTGGATGCTTGGCATTTATTTCGTCGACAAGCAAACGCTTGGAATGCTCTAGGCTCGGTTCATCGATCTTTCTGATGATCTTGCGAGCGGCTGTGTGGTGGCCCATGAGAAATCGGGTTCTTGCCATATATAGCTGCATCATCTGCTTTTCCTCGGGCGATTCGACAAAGTCGACGAGCTGTTGCCATTCTTCCAGGGCTGCCTCCCAATTCGGTCTAGCCACGTCGAAAAAGCTTTGAGCGTAGCGGAGGCGATATGGCAAATGGGCAGGGGCCAGCATGGCGGCCTCCCGGAATTTTTTCTGAATTTCCAAATCGAGACCGTCGGGGAGGAAGAGCTTGTCGTCTATGAAAAACTTTTTGTAGGCGAAGAGCAGATTTCCCATTTGGTAGTGGTACAAAGGTTCTTCTGGCCGCAGGTCGATGGCCATGTTGTAGAATGCCATTGCCTCAAGGTAGTTTCCTTCCTCGGCCTGATAGTTTCCCAGCTGATTCTTGACGATTGCGTGGTAAGGATCGAGCTCGTCCGCTCTGGCGAGAATAGCGTTGCTCGTTTTACGCTCTCCAATGCGGTGGAGCATCAAACCGTAAGAGACGTAGGCGGCAGCGTATTCTGGAGAGGCGTTAATGAGTCGTTCGTAGCCATCCACGATAGATTGTAGCTCAGTTTGGACCGAGTGGACATCCTCTCTCGCTAGGGCTTTCTCATAGCGGGCGTATGCCGCCTGTTCGCGGTCATTCAGCTGTTTCAAGACATAGGCTGCCATAGATTCCCCCGACAGGGAAGAATCGTCAGTTACCTGGTCGCTGGAATCGAGCGATTGAGCGAGTCCGATTGGCCCAGGATAGAGGTGTAGGCAGACAGCGACTAGCAGCAGACCGGCCAATCTTGTTGAATTGTGTTTGCGAATATCCAAATCGAAGGAAGACAATTCACGACGCCTATGCTTGGCAAGCGTTCCATTGCTCAAGGATTTTGTATGGGTCAATTTATGAAGCTCGAATGGAGAGCTCGCGGTCTATCGTGGACTGTAGGAGTAGGTTTATCCCGCGATTCTGGTGAGTGCGCCCATGCAGTCTACCGCGGGGTAAACCCGCCCCTGCAATCGGTTTTAAGTTAAGTTGACGTCGACGCGCGATGGCGGGTCGCTAGTTCCCGTTATCAGGCCCCTTCTGCCCGTCGAAGTACTTTTCGCGGATCCATTCCGGCTGCCATCTATCCAGGTCGCGTTCGATCGTTCGAAAATCGATTTCTTTGGGTCCAGGGTTGGCGACGCTCAGGGGCGACGGATCTCCCACGGTCTTTTGCCAGCGTTTCATCAGTTCGGTTAGATCAGCCATTTTCTCCGAGTAGAGAGGCTCGCTGGCGAGATTATACATTTCATTGGGGTCTCTTTCGAGGTCGAACAGAAGTGTATAATTGATTTTAGGATACACATGCAATTTGTATCTCTCGTCGCGAACAGAGCGCATCTTATCTTGGAAGGCGAGAAAGACTGAGTCTCTTGTTCGGGCATTCGGATTTTTGAATAGCGGACTCAAATCCACCCCGTCGATACCCGCTGTTATGGGTGTATCGCTTAGGGCCAAAATGGTTCTGTGGAGATCAAGGATATAGGTAAAGGCGTTTGTCCGGCGATTCTTAGGGATGCCCGGGCCGGATACGATCAATGGAGCTCCCATGCTATGTTCGTATAGGTTTTGTTTGCCGAGCAAGCCGTGAGAGCCCATGGCAAGCCCGTGATCGGCCGTGTAAATGATAATGGTATCATCGCTTTGGCCACTGGTTTCGATGGTGTCAAGTATGCGGCCGACTTGACTGTCGAGCTGGGTTATCAGTCCATAGTACTCGCAAAGCTGATCGCTGATATCGCTTCGTTTTCTAGGGTGCGATGCCAGGCTCTCGTCGCGTTTACCTCCCGTCAAGTGACCCGTATCGAAGGGGTGGTCGGGTAGAAAATTCTTCGGAAGTGGCGGGCGATTGTCGTAATAGAGCTTTCGATACGAAGGGGGAGGATTTCTCGGATCATGTGGGGCGGTGAAAGATACGTAAAGAAAGTAGGGTGAATCGCTGGAATGGGATTCGATGAAGTCGACGGCAGCGTCCGCGAATAGAGTGCTGGAAAAGCGCTTCCCCACTCGCTTTTCGGATAGCTCGCCAGTGGGCAACAAGTCCTGAACGGAAGTCTTGGTATGATCTGCCATGCCTCCCAGGAAGAGATTGCGTCCTGCTTGGAATGAGCGAGCTAGTGTTTTGGCCCCATTGTGCCATTTGCCGACGGCGAATGTGCGATAGCCGGCGTTCCCGAGCTGCTCTGGCAGAGTCGGTAGATTCTCCCAATCCCTGGTATCTTCGATTCGGGGCCAATGCCTGCCAGTCATCAGCATACTGCGACTGGCGACGCAGACCGCGCCGCTGTAGCTTCCGGCGCAGTAGTTGCGAGTAAAACTCAGTCCATTGGCGGCGAGGCGATCCAGATGGGGCGTTTGAATATAGTCGTTACCATGAGCGGCTATAGTGTCGGGACGTTGATCGTCGGCGAATAGAAAGACGATGTTGGGGCGATTGCCGAGACCGCATGGGCAAGCAATGCAAAAGGCTATCAGGGAAAGAGCGATTCTTTTCATAAAAGAGGGATGATCGGAAAATACCTTAGAAGGATTGGAACAGCATTTTGGCTTTCTGGCTAGCTCGTTTGTGATCCACGATAGGGGCAGAGTAGTCGTTGCCTAGCTCGCCTTGCCATTTATGTATTTGCTTGGTTGTGGCGGAGCTTAGCTCTGGTATCCATTTTCGTATGTAGTGGCAATCTGGATCGAATCGCTCTTGTTGGCGCCAAGGATTGAAAATCCGGAAGTAAGGTTGGGCGTCGCAGCCGGTGGACGCTGCCCATTGCCAATTCCCGTTGTTTACACAAGGATCGTAATCAACCAGTTTTTGCGCGAAATACCGTTCGCCCCAGCGCCAATCGATATGCAGATCCTTAGTAAGGAAAGAAGCTGTAATCATGCGAAGCCGATTATGCATGAAACCAGTCTGGTTGAGCTGTCTCATCCCGGCATCGACTATCGGAAAGCCCGTCCTTCCCTCACGCCATAGCTGGAAGGACTCTTTATCCTGTTTCCAAGCTATGCCATCATACTGAGCTTTGAATGGTTTTCCGAATACGTGGGGGAAGTGGAAGGCAATGTGCGTAAGAAAGTCTCGCCAATAGAATTGTCGTATTAGCGGATGGTTTTGCCCGAGTTTCCCGGCAATGGTCCAGTATGCTTGTCGGATAGAGCAGGTGCCGAACTTCAAGTGTGGAGACAGATGGCTTGTCGCCTCCAAGGCTGGATAGTCTCGATCGGAATCGTAGTTCTTCAGACGGCAGGAATGCTTGATTGCTTCGAGGGCCGATATCTGCCCACCCTTGAATGAGTCGTACTTTGCGATTCCTTCAACAATCTTATCTAGGGCGCCTTCGATAGGGATCGCGGTGGAGATAGTTGAGAGTGTTCCTGAATCCAATTTCAAAAGGGAAGGTTTGCGTACGCGAATCTTTCTGGCGTTGTTGAAGTAAGGAGTGAATACCGTGTAGGGTTTGCCGTCGGATTTGAGCGTTGAATAGGGCGTGTTGATGAGCAAATCATGGCAGGAACGAAAATCGATTCCACGATAGCGGCAGGCTAACTGCATGGCATCGTCTCGTCGCTTGCTAAAAGGCGTGTAATCGCGATTGACCCACACGGCTTCGATTCCGAGCTCACCTGCCCAATCTTCGACCAGAGTCTCCGGTCGACCTTTGAACGTGTGCAGACTAGACCCCTTCTGGAGAAGACTCCGATTTAGAGATTCGAGCGAATCTTTCATGAACCACATTCCGGGCGAACTGCGATAGTCGTGTGGCTCGATCTGTCGCGGGTCGAATACGAAGGCCGGGATCACTTCTTCTGAATCGGCCAGGGCTTCGTTTAGCCCACTGTTGTCCGTCAATCGAAGATCGCGTCGAAAAAGAAATAGGCTTCGTTTGTACATTGGGCTTAAGTTTCGAGAATTATCAAAGCAAGCGCGAGAGACTAATCTAATATTTCCAAGAAGTGTACAATAAGCCGCAATCCTTGCTCTAGATGGTAGGGTTTATCCCGCTGGTGCGCATTGGCTTAAACAAAAGTTTTACTCTAGCGTAGGAGCGGGTTTATCCCGCGATATCATCATAGGTTACTCCTATGGAGATCGCGGCGTAAAGCCGCTCCTACAGGCCCGATCTAAAGCGCGGAGGCATTATTCGGGAACGAAGGCGTTCTCCAGCGCCTCGATGCCTGCATCTGGATTAGCGTCTAGATACTCCGTGATGGCGCTCAGGAAGTGTTCACCGTATCGCTCTAGCTTTTTCAAGCCGACCCCGCTTATTTCGGACAGCTGCTCTTCGTCGGTGGGAAAATCCCGGGCCATTTCGCGTAAGGATACGTCGGAAAAGATAATGTAGGGCGGCACTCCTTGCTCGTTGGCCAGCTCTTTCCTCACGGCTCGGAGGTTGGCAAACAGAGATTCGTCGCAGCCAATCGCTCCGGTTTGGCCGTATCGATAACGCGATTGAGGCTTGTCTACACTGATTGGTTGCGTGAGGGAAATCGGTGTCCGGTCCTTAAGGGCCAGGCGGCCTTTGGACGTCAATTCGAGGACGCTGTGATTTTCCGGATTCTGTTCGATGTATCCCTCGCGGACCAATTCTCTACCGAATGCCTGCCAGTCGGGCCGCTTGTACTCCTGACCGATGTTGTAAGTGGAAAGTCGGTTGTGCCCCCATTTGAGAACCTTCTCGTTTTGGCTGCCGAGAAGCACGTCTACAATGTGATTGATTCCGACGCTGAATCCGCTGGCTTGCTGAACGCGAAAGATGCAAGACATGAATTTCTGAGCGGGAATGGTGCCGTCGATAGTCTTCTTTGGGTTTTGGCAATTGTCGCAATTGCCGCAATTGCCGTGTGGCCATTCTTCGGAAAAGTAGGCGAGAAGCGTTCTGCTACGACATTCGGAAGACTCGGAGTAGTGAACCATTTGTCGTAGTTGCTCGCTGGCAACGTCTCGCTCTTTCCGATTGCGTTTCTCGGAAATAAACTGGAGCTGTTTGGCGACATCACCAGGGCTGAAGAAGAGAATGCAATCGGAGGGCAGGCCATCCCGACCGGCGCGGCCGGTTTCTTGATAGTAGCCTTCCACGTTTTTCGGCAAATCCTGATGAATGACGTAGCGGACATCGGGCTTGTCGATCCCCATCCCAAAAGCGATGGTGGCGCAGATCACTTTGGTTTCATCGCGAATGAACGATTCTTGGTTCTCCATCCGCTTGAGAGGCGTCATGCCGGCATGGTAGGGAAGGGCTTCTATTCCGGATTGCCGCAGCTGATCCGCCAATGACTCCGTTGCCTTACGTGAATGGCAGTAGATTATGCCGCTATCAAAAGGCCGGCTCTGAGTGTATCGAAGTATCTGTTGAAAAACGGCTTGCTTGGTTTCGACTCGATAAGTCAGGTTGGGCCGATTGAAGCTGGCGATGTAGATCTTCGGATTCTTCAACTTCAACTGGGTGAGTATATCGGTTCGGACCCGGTCTGTGGCGGTTGCGGTAAGGGCGAGGAAGGGAAGGTCTGGGAATAGATTTCTGAGATTGGAGAGCTGCCGATATTCAGGACGAAAATCATGGCCCCACTCGCTGATACAATGGGCCTCGTCAACGGCAAAGCGGTGGACGTTCCACTGGCGTAGGTCCTCCAGAAAACCGGAAAGCATAAGCCTTTCGGGAGCGACGTAGAGTATGCGATATTCGCCGGCGAATAGCCTCGCGTAGCGCTTTTTGGCCTCTGTCTTGTTCAGGGAAGAATTCAGGAATGTAGCGGGAATGCCATTGGCCTCGAGCCCATCCACCTGATCTTTCATTAGAGCTATGAGCGGCGAGATGACCACGGTCAACCCGTCCAGCATTACTGCCGGTAGCTGATAGCAAAGCGACTTGCCTCCCCCAGTGGGTAGGAGGGCGAACACGTCATCGCCACCGAGGGAATCGGATATGATTTCCTTTTGCAGCGGTCTAAACGACTCATGCCCGAAGTGCTGTTTTAGGGCTTTGAGCGCTGCGTCATCGAGCGAGGCGTTTGGCATGACCCGAATCTGTCTAAGTCAAATGACTTTAGGAAGGCAGAAGTGTAGCATCGGGCGAATCGACTTGCATGCAAGGGCAAGCCTCGGTCGTATCCCATTTATGAAAGCGAACTTGCGTATAGGCCTCGTCGCGGTGGCTTTGGTTGGGTTGCCGATAGTTTCGGCGGATGAGGTTGATGGCCATTCGCACTCGCTTAAGGATCATTTGTACGAAGCGGCCCGAGTGGCTGAGGTTTCATTCGAAGAAGCCTACGCAGCTGCCAAAGAAGCCGGTGTGGGAGAACCTTTCTTGGTGGAAGCGCAAACCATTCATTTTCTGTCGACTGGGAATATGCCGGAGTTGTTTGGCCATCTGGAAAAACTGGAGGCGGTTTCCAGCGATTTAGAATACGGAACGGACAAGCCTTTTCATTCCGAGAGGCAGTTGATTGGCCTCGTTGCCTCAATCAGAGCGATTCGAGCTTACGAAGCGGATGATGTCGCCGAGTTCGAGAAGCAGGCGGCCAGTTCCTACATAAATGCGCCGCAGTATAATCAGGCATTTGGTTTGTTGCAGCGAATGACTGAGTTGCGTCGCAGAGAAGTACAGGAATTGGCCATGGCCAACCTGCGGATTCCGATGGACTTAACAATCGCGAGCGCAGATGGTGAGGAGAAGACCTTGACTGAGTGGCTGGGCGGAAATCAAGCCTTGCTTATCGATTTTTGGGCCAGCTGGTGCGGTCCCTGCATACAGCTTATGCCCGAGCTCAGGACTAAGGCGGAGACGCTGCCTTCACAAGGCGTTGTCGTCGCGGCTATGAATACCGATGCTGACGATCCTGTTGGGAAGGCCAAGAAAGTCCGCGATCAGCACAAAATGGACCTAATGCCGTGGCTGTTGGAGCCGGGAGATCGCCCGTTAAGCCGATTGCTCATGATTGATTCCATACCCCGTATGATTCTAGTCAGCCCAGAGGGCGAAGTGCTTTACAATGGGCATCCAATGGATCCGAGTTTAAAGTCGGCCTTGGCTGGTTTGGACGTCAAGATATAGTGTTGACGTAATTTCCGTGCGCTTCTGAGCGCTTGGCGATGGGCTTGTCGGGACCGGACGCTGGGCCTTCGTATCCCGGGCAAGCATAATCGGTTGCCAAAAAGCTTAAAGGGCGTTTACGGCTTGGGTTCTATCTTATGAAATTGGGTGGTATTGAACTCCAGTCGAATCTTTGTCTTTCGCCCTTAGCCGGTTACACGAACCTCCCTTTTCGGCTGACGGCTAAGTCGCTGGGAGCGTTGGGTCTGGTCACTACCGATCTCGTGAACGCTCGCTCGCTGATAGAGAAACGCCCCGTAGCTTTCAAGATGATCGCATCCGATGTTCGAGAACAGCCTATGTCGGTGCAGCTCTTCGGGGGCGTTCCTGAGGAGATGCGGGATGCAGCCCTAATTGTTCAAGATCGAGGAGCTCAAATGGTCGACATCAACATGGGTTGCCCGGTCAAGAAGGTAACGAAGACGGGCAGTGGATCCTCCATGATGAAAGATCTCCTCGCCACACAGCGATTAGTGAAGGGGATGGTGGATGCCCTAGATATACCTGTAACCGCCAAAATGAGATTGGGTTGGGATGACGAGAATATTTCCGCGCCAGAGCTAGCGAAAGCGCTCGAAGACGTAGGTGTATCGGGAATATTCGTACACGGAAGAACGCGTGCTCAAGGTTTTTCAGGATCTGTCAACTTGGAGGGAATCTCTAGGGTTAAAGCTGCTGTGTTAACGATCCCTGTCATTGGAAATGGCGATGTGACCACGCCAGAAGCTGCTCGTATTTTGCTCGAGGAGACAGGATGCGATGGTGTTAGTATTGGTCGAGGGGCATTCTATAATCCCTGGATATTCGTACAGGCTAAACATTATCTGGAAACGGGCGATTTACTGCCGGATCCCTCTTTTGAGGAGCGAGTGGATTTGATGCTTGTCCACTTGAAGCGGATGATCGAGTTCTATGGCGAGGATCGTGGTTGTCTGCAATTTCGCAAGGTGGCTCCATGGTATGCGAAAAGGTTCGGGCCGAGCAAGTACTTCAAGGATCGCGTTGTCCGTTTTTCCAGCTGGGATGAGTTCAACGAGATCCTCAGTGAATACCGAGAATGGCGCGGACGGTTTTGTGATGAATCGGGAGAGCTGCAGGAAAGGTACCAACCTGCTGATCTGTATTCATCTATAACTGACAGAGATTCCGTAGATAGAATAAAGGTTCCGAAAGGGCCGGTCGAAAAGTGGTAGATGGTTTCCTTGGGCGAGGGTCGGGAACCTATCTTGGCAATACTGGCCCCGAAGATAGCTTTGTCGTCAATTCAAGCGGCGTTCGATTGTAGGAGCGGGTTTACCCCGCGATATCAACAAGGGTTCGTTCACCCATATCGGGGGGTAAACCCGCTCCTACAGTCCGTGATGAATCACGAATGCTTCGTTCACTTGGTTAAACTGCCGCCCATGCGCGTTTAGGCAACCAATTCGGCCTTTTGAAATTCGGATAGCGACTTATCAGGCGGCTTTTCTCAAACGGTTCCCGTTAGTGATCTCGTGTCCAAGATCAAGGCGATCGATCCATCGCCGAGAATGGCTCCTCCGGAAATTCCACTAAGATTCTGCATCATGCTGCCGAGGCTCTTGATGACGACTTCCTGTTTTTGAATCATGGCGTCTACAAGAAGTCCATATTGCCTGTCATTCGATTCCACAATAACGACGGTTCCCTTTTTGGGATCCGTGACAGCATCTTGGATAGCGAATATTTCATGTAGTCGTTTGATTGGATAGACTTTGTCTCTGATATTGAGGACTTCCTCTTTTCCTTGCACGGGAGTGAGAGATGCTTCATCGGGGCGAAGAGCGGTTTTTACGGAGGTGGAAGGCAGTATGAAGCGACTATCTCCTACTTGAACAACAAGTCCATCAACAATGGCCATAGTAAGTGGCAAGAGAATACGAAATGTAGACCCGGCTCCGATTTCGGATTCGATCTCCACTTTGCCCCTTAGCTTCTCAATGTTTTTGCGAACGACATCCATACCGACACCGCGACCGGAGATATCCGTGACTTCGGCGGCTGTGGAGAAACCCGGAGCGAAGATGAGCTTGAAAATCTCTTGTTTAGAAAGATCCGCATCGGCATCGACGATTCCTTTGGAAAGGGCTTTGGCCAGTACCTTTTCCGGATCGATTCCTCTACCGTCGTCCGAGATTTCAATAGCGATATTGGATCCGCTATGATACGCGGAAATTCGAATATGCCCGGCCTCAGGTTTTCCGGCGTCGATTCGATCCTCCGGACTCTCGAGCCCATGGTCTATGGCGTTTCGCGTCATGTGAATGAGGGGATCACCCACCTCCTCAACCACGTTTCGATCCAATTCCGTATCCTCGCCAGCCACTTCAAAGTTTACGGGCTTACCGATTTTTCCGCTGATATCGCGTACGAGACGGCTCATCTTCTGGAAGGTTGGTTTGATGGGGGCCATTCGCAGAGACATGGAGGTGTGTTGAAGCTCTTTGGTGATACGGGCTAATTGCGAGAGGCTTCGGCGGAGCGAGTTGCTCTCATCCTCCAGCGTTTCAGTGTACTCCGTTAGTTGGCTTTTAACGATGACCAATTTGCCGACCATATCCAAAAGATTATCCAGTTTGCTGGTATTGACGCGGATGGTCGAATATTGGGAGCTAGCTTTGGGGACTTTATTCGACTTTGGTGCATCAGGTTCCGATTGCTCGGACTGACGGCTACTCGATTCATCATTCGATTGCCCGAAGCCGACACTTTTCTGATAGGCGGGCTGCCCTTGAGAAGCCAGTCGAGCCCTGGTCATCAAGGAGCTTACCGGGATGACTTCATTTGGAGCGGAGCCATTGGAGAGAGCATCGGAGATTTGGTCGATTAGAGCGGCGATTGCGTCCTTGCTGTCGAGGACGAGATCGACGACTTCCTTGAAACTCACCAATTTTCCAGAGCGAACGAGTTCCATTAGGCCTTCAATCTCGTGGGCAAGGCGATTGATGGGGATGAGGTTGAGAAAGCCGGCGACTCCCTTCAATGTGTGGAAGGAGCGAAAGAGAGCATTGATTGCATCTTCGCAGGCCGCATTTTGCTCAAGCTCAAGCACCGCTGATTCAATCTGGCCGAGATGGTCGGTTGCTTCCGCCTGGAATTCGGTCAGTAGTTCCTCGTTCTCAGCGAGATTCAAATCCATGATTGCGTCGAACTCGGTGAAGTCGTCCTCGGGAGATTCGGACACGCTGTTAGCAGACTCATGGTTTGAATCCTTCAAAGCCTGCGAGGCGGAGGGTTGGAAAGGCTCGATAGCCCGATTGGCCGAAAGAGCGTAGCGGGTCGTTTCCAGCCAAACATTGAATTCTGTTAAGAAGTCGAGATCGGCCCGACTAAAACGGCCTGCGCTATCCAGGAGGCCTTCGAGCCGATCGTAGACGGCTTGGATTGACTCATGAATGGATGGAGTGTGCGAGCAAAGCGATGCCAGCTCGGAAACCAGGCTGTACATGGGCAGAAGGCCCTCGTCGCTGCCTTCTTCCGCCAATAGAAGCTCGCCTGAGAATTGCTTAGCAACGCGCTCGACGGGATCAGCGCTCTGAAGAGGCGGTGTTTCTTCTCCACTACTCTTTGAAGCCAGAAGATAATCCGAGTCTGCGGGTTGCTCGATTTCTGGGGTTGGCAATGCGTCGATTTCTTGGCTCTCAAGTGACGGCAGCTCTGTAAGGGAGTCGAGAGGCGAGGGCGACTTTTGGCTGGATTTGTTCTGAATCGCAGGGGTTTCTCCAGAGCGCAATTTCGCGACCAATTGCTCGAGGCTTTCAGACGTCTTCAGAAGTTTGGCGACGGTTCCGTAATCGAAGAAGCGAGCCTCCTCGATCAGCGGCGTGAGCGTGGCTTCCAGAGAATCCACAACTGCTGAGATTGCGGGATCTTTGGGTAGATCCGAGGTTAGATCTCCCAAAAGGGAATACAAAGGAAGCAACCCCTCGTCAGATCCCGGTTGCGTCCGTCGAGCCTCGCCGGAGATCTGTTTGGCGATGGATTCAAGTTGATCGATTGTTTCAGGGGACCACTGCATTGGGCTCGTTGCTCGCTGAATGGACTTTTGTCATTCTGATGTTCTTCCTCGGAGACCATCGTCGAGCTTCAAGCGATTCTTGAGCGAAAAATTAGTAGTCGACCTACCCCAAGGATGATTTGCCCATTCTTAAGGGTTGTAAGGCGGTAATTCCCGCCGAAATCGAGGTCAAATGGGAGCCCTAGGCTTGCTTTGCTTCGCTATTAAGGAGCTTTTGCACTGTGGTCAGAGCGCCCTTGAGGGAAAACGGCTTCCTTAGAACGGTGGCGTCTTCAGGGAGTTTGAATTGGCTGTAGACCTCCTCCGAGTAGCCGGTCATGAAAATCACCTTCATATCCGGATTCTTTTCTACTAACCGCTCCGCGAGCGCCGATCCACGCATTTTAGGCAGAATAAGATCGGTGATCAGCAGCTGAATATTGGCGTTGGATTCGTCGAAGAAATCGATGGCGTCTTCGGCCAAGTTGGTGGAGAAAACCTCGTAGTTGTGATATACGAGCAGACCGGATATGCAGTCGCACATGGTCTCATCGTCCTCGACAACGAGAATCGTCTCCCGATTGCTGGAAGACAAATTGGTAGCCGGAGTCAGGGCGCCTTCGTCTTTTTCAGCAGTCTCTATCGCCGTGACTTGGGGCAAAAAGACGCGAAATCGCGTTCCTTTGCCGATTTCGCTGGTTAGCTCGATATGGCCATTAGCTTGGCGTACAATTCCGTAGACGGTCGACAGTCCAAGACCCGTTCCTTTGCCTGTATCCTTGGTAGTGAAGAAGGGCTCGAAAATGCGTTCTCGGGTTGCTTCATCGATGCCCATACCGCTGTCCTGAAAGCTGAGCATCATGCAGGGGCTGGAATCGATGTGATCAGGCAGGTGTTTAGCGGCTTCTTCAGCCGAGCATGCGGATATTGAGAGGGAAATTTTGCCGCCATCGGGCATGGCGTCGCGAGCATTTGTGGTAAAGTTGATGAGGATCTGCTCGAGGGCAGTACGGTTGAGATTCACGTGCACTGGAGTCGGAGAGAACTGGGCGTCGAACTCGATATCTTCTGGGATCAGGCGGCGAAGGATCTTCTGCATGTCCCGGGCAACCTTTATGGCGTCCAGAACCTCCGGTTTCAGATTCTTGTTTCGGCGGCTAAATGAAAGTAGCTGCTGGGTCAGATCAGTCGCCTTCTCAGCGGCCTTGCGAATCTCCTTCAAATATTTGGCATTCGTATCGACCTCTTCTTTGGACTCCAAAATTAGATCTGAAAACGAGAGAATAACTGCCAGGATATTGTTGAAATCGTGAGCGATCCCGCCGGCCAAGCGGCCGACAGCTTCCATTTTCTGGGATTGAAAAAGATCCTGCTCCAGCCGTCGAATCTGGCTAACATCCCGTTGGATGACCACGTAATTGGAGATCTCGCTTCCCGATGCGAAAACAGGAAAGACCTTCCAGGCCATAATGAACTCGGACCCGTCCTTCTTGTAGCCCACCATTTCCCCGGCCGCTGTCCGGCCGGCTTGGATGTCGAGAATCATTTCCTCGACGATCGAAAAGTCGGTGTTCTTCCCGTGCAACAAAGAGATTCCTTTTCCTACTACATCGATCTCCGTGTAACCGCTAATCTCCGAAAAACCGTCGTTAGCGTAGAGAATGCGAGGGTCGCCTTCGACCCAATTCTTGTCAGTGATGATTACCCCTTCGCCAATGCTCTTCAAGGCGGTGGCTATCAATCGTATTTGGGCCTCTTTGGATTCCGTTTGACTCTGATCACTTATGAACAGAAGAGCGCCTGAAAGTTCGGGCCGAGACGGATCGGCGCTCGTTTTGGGTTTGAGCTGAAAAGCAATGGATGCCCGGGAGCCATCTGGCTTGACGAGACAGGCCCGCGTCGATGTGAGCTGAGGGCTCCGGTACTTTTCGGAGGAAAGATCAATAGGTTCGTCTGTCTCGGGATCGAAGGCGAGAAATACTTCGTTAACCGATTTCCCAATCGTTTCGCTAGAAGTCACGCCCAGCATAATCTGGGCTAGCTGGTTCAGTCTTTCGACAACGCCGTATCGGTCGAGAACAACGATACCATCAGCAGATGACTCGAGTAGAGTGTCAGCCAGAGTCTGGGCCTTCGACAACTCGGCATCGGTTGATGGGCCGGAGTCTGTAGATGGGTCCTCTATGAACGAATCAGGCATTAGCGATTTCTATTCGATGTGGCGGAGGCTGTAGACATTTTTCTCAAATAGCAAATCTCTAGCGGATTTCTTGCCCCACTTCCTCAAGCGATTTATGGTCAATCCCCATTGTAGCGATTCAAGAGATGTTAATCGATTGCGAATCGAATCTTAAAATGGTCGGCGAGTCGGGCGTTTCCTTGTGATGACGGTTACATTGGAAAAGCTATCCACGAAACTTGGAATCGCCTAAATCGCCAGAGCTGAAACCAAAAGTCTTCCTTTATGGTCCTTCCAAAAGCGAAGCGATTCGTCTTGGATTGGGGGGTCGGTTTAAAAGACTATCTTCCCATGAGGAAGTGACGACAGTTGAAGGTCTGGATCTTGTGAATGAGTGGATTTTCATTTCCTTTAATCCGATTAGAGTTCCAGAAGATGCCTTTCCCCCAACTGGGAGAGAGCGTTCGGAGATGGATTTTTATCGAAGATGATGATTCGTTTCCGGAGGGATGTAGAATCGCGAAAGAAGAAGGAATTGATCGGATTATCCATGCTCGATTGCTTGATGAAATGCGCTGCTCGGTAATCCCATCCGCCATTCTATTATAGATAGATCGGGGTATTTGGCTGCCCGATACCGATTTTGAAGAATCGTCGAACTTGTCGCTCCCACTTGTGGAGAAAAGGAAAGAGCGTACGGAAAAGCTAATACTGTTTCTGATCGAGGAGGAGATTCTGGAAGGTGGGAATCGCCAATATTGTTGGGGATGCTAGAAAGAGGGGTGAGTTTTCTTGGTTATCAATCGGAAATAAAAAACCTTCAACACTTCGCCTCTGGCAGCGCTTCTCGGCTTCCTAGCCACATTGTCCTGCTTTCGGATCAGGCAGAGACTTTTTTAAAAATCGCTCGATGGGCAAAAACTCACTCGATCGGGCTCGCTGTTTGGGGAAGTCCAGAAATATCGTCTTTGAGGGCTCTCTTTTTGATTAGATCGTATCCAGAATCGACAGGCATTTCTGAACAGAAGCTTAGGCCGTTATTCAATTCGCTGAGGCGGTTGATCGAAAGCAGCGGAGACGATGGCCTTTCTTTGGAGTCGGAATCTGATCTATTCTCGAACGCACGAAAACCTCTGGATGATATATGCGTGTTTTGGACTGATACGAATCAGCCATCACTTACAAAACCAGCTGTATTCGCTTCTTTCTTATCGTCTCATGATGGTAGACGATTTTCCAGTTGGGCAAATATGCGGATTCGAAAGTGTAGCGGCTTTCAATAACTCCGCTGTATTACTCATGCGAATTTTTTAGAGAGCGGGATCGGTTTAATATTCTGCTCGACCGAACCTTGAAAACGAAGTGCCGAGCAGGTATAGCTCGATTGAGAGAGTTGCTTGAGGAAGAGTTCAAAGCGTCAAAGGGTTTTGGAGCGATGTATGTCCTTCATTCAGGATGGTGTTCGATTCTCTTGGAGGAGTATGAAAAGCTGCTCGATCATATCGCTTTTGCTCGCGAGCCCAGTTTTTCGGCTCTTTCCGAACACGCATGCGAGTTAGGGTTGGCTTTGTGGTACGAGGGTAAAATGGATTTCGCGAGAGAGTATTCCAAATTGCATATACTCTCAACTTCGAGTGGAATCGGACGGGCCTTGTGGCCGTTCGATTCATTCGAATCGTCGGTATCCAAAAGTTCGACATGGCGAAATAGAACGGGGCAATTGGAGCGTTATTGGATGACGCTGCTAAATTTGAAAGAGAAGGAAGTTGAAAGC